>NZ_JBHWHX010000002.1:0-146676 GCF_042732315.1 Streptomyces sp. NPDC059787 | reverse complement strand
ATGTTTCACGTGAAACATGACCCCGCTCCATGCGTAAGGGGTGGTGTTTCACGTGAAACACCACCCCTCACGTCTGTACTACTTGTCCTTCAGGCAGAGAAGGAAGCTCTTGCTGCCGTTGGTCTCCGTGTACACGTACTGGAAGTCCTTGGCCTCGGCCTCGCACTTGTTCTGAGCCGTGAGCCCGGAGTGGTTGCCCTCGATCTTGGCGAGCACCGTGTACTGCGCCTTCGCGTCACCGCAGTCGACGACCTCGAGGTCAGGGTTGTTGTCGTCCGTGCTGCCGCGGTGCATGCAGTCGCCGACGGCGGCGGTGTTGGCGTCGTCCTGGCTGGTGATCCAGCCGCCGATGGCCACACCGGCGACGATCAGGACGATGACGATGTTCTTGATCGTCTTGAAGCTGAGCTTGCGGCCCTGCTGCGGCGGGACCGGGGCACCCGGCGGGGGGAACCCGGGCTGGCCCGCCTGCTGCGGGAAGCCACCCTGGGGCGCCTGGCCCTGGGGCTGGCCGTAGGGCTGCTGCTGGCCCTGTGCGAATGGATTGCCCTGGGGCGGCGGAGTGGTCACTTGGGGTCCCCCTGGAACATGGGTGCGTGGCGCGAAAGACGCGTTGATAAGACGCACGTAAGCTACCGGCCCGCACTGACAATTCCGTAGCCCAATAAGGCTCTGTGGCGTTGATGTGACACTTACTGACGCTCAAAACGGGCCATAGCCACAGCTACTGCTCCGTAGATAACGGCGATCGTTACCACCAGTGGCACCGATCGGCCGTCCGGCGGGAGCATCAGGGCGGCCACTCCCGCAGCGCCGACGAAGGCCACGTTGAACAGGACGTCGTACACGGAGAAGATCCGGCCGCGGAAGTCGTCGTCGACACAGGCCTGGACGATGGTGTCCGTGGCGATCTTCGCGCCCTGGGTGGTCAGACCCAGGACGAACGCCCCGGCCAGCAGAGGGGCGGAGGCGAAGGGCAGACCGAGCAACGGCTCCAGCACAGCCGCCGCCGCGGCGCACACCATGATCCAGCGGCCGGGGCCGAGTCGCCCCGCGGCCCAGGGCGTGAGGACGGCCGCGGCGAAGAAGCCGGCCCCGGACACACCCAACGCCAGCCCCAGCAGGGCGAGTCCCTCGTCGGTGGTCGACGTCAGGGCGTACCGGCAGAGCATCAGCAGCATGACGAGCATCGCGCCGTAGCAGAACCGCATGAGCGACATCGCCGTGAGCGCCCAGGCGGCCTCCCTGCGCCGGGGCGCGGCGAGGTGCCGTACGCCCGCCACCAGGTCACGACCGGTTCCGGTGAGTGCCGTGGCCAGCCGGGGACGTACCAGCGCCCGGTCGGGACCGAGCAGTCCCTTCGACATGCGCAGCGATGCCACGGCCGCGCACAGGTACAGAGCGGCGCCCACGAGCACCACGGCCGCGTCGGAGTCGGCGACGACCAGACGGACGACGAAGGCGAGACCGCCGCCCGCGGTCGCGGCGAGCGTTCCGGCGGTCGGGGACAGGGAGTTGGCGACGACCAGCCGCTCGCTGTCGACCACGCGAGGCAGCGCGGCGGACAGTCCGGCGAGGACGAAGCGGTTGACGCCGGTGACGCACAGGGCGGCGACGAAGAGGAGCCAGTCGGGTACCCGGACGAGGATCAGGAGGGCGGTCACCGAGGCCATCAGGGCACGCAGCAGGTTGCCGTACAGGAAGACCTGGCGGCGGCGCCAGCGGTCCAGGAGGACTCCCGCGAAGGGGCCGACCACGGAGTACGGGAGGAGCAGAACCGCCATCGCGGAGGCGATCGCCGTGGCCGACGTCTGCTTCTCGGGGGAGAAGACCACGTAGGCGGCGAGCGCGACCTGGAAGACGCCGTCGGCGCCCTGGGAGAGCAACCTGACGGCGAGCAGGCGTCTGAAGCCCTGGAGGCGCAGCAGGACGCGCAGGTCACGGACGACGGCCATGGGGCACAGCCTCACATACGGAGAGGGTCTCCGGACCATGCGACCCGGAGACCCTCAACTGCCCACAGCGGGGGGTCTTAGCGCTCGACCTCACCCTGGATGAACTTCTCGACGTTCTCGCGGGCCTCGTCGTCGAAGTACTGCACCGGCGGGGACTTCATGAAGTACGAGGACGCCGAGAGGATCGGGCCGCCGATGCCCCGGTCCTTGGCGATCTTCGCGGCGCGCAGGGCGTCGATGATGACACCGGCGGAGTTCGGGGAGTCCCAGACCTCGAGCTTGTACTCCAGGTTCAGCGGGACGTCACCGAACGCGCGGCCCTCCAGGCGGACGTAGGCCCACTTGCGGTCGTCCAGCCAGGCCACGTAGTCGGACGGGCCGATGTGGACGTTCTTCTCGCCGAGGTCCCGGTCGGGGATCTGCGAGGTGACGGCCTGCGTCTTGGAGATCTTCTTGGACTCGAGGCGGTCGCGCTCGAGCATGTTCTTGAAGTCCATGTTGCCGCCGACGTTCAGCTGCATCGTGCGGTCCAGGACGACACCGCGGTCCTCGAACAGCTTCGCCATCACGCGGTGCGTGATGGTGGCGCCGACCTGGGACTTGATGTCGTCACCGACGATCGGGACGCCCGCCTCGGTGAACTTGTCCGCCCACTCCTTGGTGCCGGCGATGAAGACCGGGAGGGCGTTGACGAAGGCGACCTTGGCGTCGATGGCGCACTGGGCGTAGAACTTCGCCGCGTCCTCGGAGCCGACGGGCAGGTAGCAGACGAGGACGTCGACCTGCTTGTCCTTGAGGACCTGGACGACGTCGACCGGGGCCTCGGCGGACTCCTCGATGGTCTCCCGGTAGTACTTGCCGAGACCGTCGAGGGTGTGGCCGCGCTGGACCTGGACGCCGCTGTTCGGCACGTCGCAGATCTTGATGGTGTTGTTCTCGGAGGCGCCGATGGCGTCCGCGAGGTCCAGGCCGACCTTCTTGGCGTCCACGTCGAAGGCGGCGACGAACTCGATGTCACGGACGTGGTAGTCGCCGAACTGGACGTGCATCAGGCCCGGGACCTTGGACGCCGGGTCGGCGTCCTTGTAGTACTCGACGCCCTGCACCAGCGATGCGGCGCAGTTGCCCACGCCGACGATGGCTACGCGAACCGAACCCATTCCGGTTGCTCCCTGTGTGTACGAGTGAGGCCCTTCAGCGGGTCTCACGTGGCGGTGTCGTCGGGCGTATCCGGCCGGGGGTCGTCCCCGGTCCGGGGCAGGCCGCCCGTCGCTCCAGATGTGGTGTCCTGCTGAGCGGGCCCCCCGGTGGCGGACCCCTTCAGGTCCCGCCCGGCCCGCTCGCTCTCGATGAGCTCGTTCAGCCAGCGCACTTCGCGCTCCACGGACTCCATCCCGTGGCGCTGGAGCTCGAGCGTGTAGTCGTCGAGGCGCTCCCGGGTCCGGGCCAGGGAGGCGCGCATCTTCTCGAGGCGTTCCTCCAGCCGGCTGCGGCGGCCCTCGAGCACGCGCATGCGCACGTCGCGCGACGTCTGCCCGAAGAAGGCGAACCGCGCGGCGAAGGTCTCGTCCTCGTACGCGTCCGGCCCCGTCTGGGAGAGCAGCTGCTCGAAGTGCTCCTTACCCTCCGCCGTCAACCGGTAGACGATCTTGGCGCGGCGCCCCGTGAGCGGAGCGGCGAGGGCGTCCTCGGTGGTGTTCCCCGGTTCCTCGATCAACCAGCCGTTGGCGAGCAGCGTCTTGAGGCAGGGGTAGAGCGTCCCGTAGCTGAACGCACGGAACACACCCAGTGACGTATTGAGTCGTTTCCGCAGCTCGTAGCCGTGCATCGGAGATTCGCGGAGCAGGCCGAGTACGGCGAACTCGAGGATCCCGGAACGCCGGCTCATCGTCGCCTCCCCTCTGCCGCGGTCGTGCCGTGACGGGCTCGTGTGCGGCTCGTCGCCGCCTTTATGTCGAGCTGATGTATCGACTCGATACATCACGACGATAGAACGGCCTTCCGGATGCGACAAGGGGCAGAAAGGTGAACGGGATCACATCACCGATTGATAGGGAGCAAGTTGCCTGATTTGAGGTGAACTTCTGTGCTCGGCGGGTTTTGACGGTGCGTAGTCTGTGCGCCATGCACACCACCGGGAACCGAGTGACGCTTGGGGACGTCTTGCTCCCCGGTGCAGTACGGGTGAATGCGGGAAGCACCGCATCCGTACTTCGGGGGGACCGGAAACCAGCCGCCGTTTCCAGGCGCGCAAGGGTGCGCCTGCCCGAGGAGTAGTCGTTCGATGAGCGAGCACCGTCGCAAACCGCCGCAGCCGCAGGGAGGCGGACGTGCCGCGGCCCGACGCGGCCAGTCCGGCTCGTCCTCCGGCCGCCGCGCGGCACCGCGAGGCGCCACCGGGTCTCCGTCCGATTCCTATGGGTCGGGCTCCCATGGCCCGGGGGGTGAGGAGCATACGTACGGCAGCCGCGCCGAGGCGCGACGCGCGGCACAGAGAGGCGGGGGCCGCCGTGCCGGTGCCGCCGGCCCCGGCCGGGGCGGGGGGCGTTCGGCCCCTCCAGGAAAGAAGCGGATCATCGACTATCCGCGCTACGACAAGGACGGCTGGCGCCGCTGGACGCCGTCCTGGAAGCTCGTGTCCGGCCTGTGCATCGCGTTCTTCGGCAGCCTGGTCGCCGTGGCGGGGATCGGGTACGCGATGGTGAGCGTGCCCAGCGAGGAGAACGCCATGGCGTTGTCCGAGAACAACGTGTACTACTGGGCCGACGGTAGCCAGATGGTCGCCACCGGCAGTGGGCAGAACCGGCAGAACGTCACGATCGACCGCATCCCCGAGGCCATGCAGTGGGCGGTGATCTCGGCCGAGAACAAGAGCTTCTACGAGGACTCGGGCATCGACCCCATGGGCATCGCCCGGGCGCTCGGCAACATGGCCACGGGCGGTGACACCCAGGGTGGTTCGACGATCACCCAGCAGTTCGTGAAGAACACCTACCTGAGCCAGGACCAGACGATCTCCCGGAAGTTCAAGGAGATGTTCATCTCGATCAAGGTGGGCACGAAGCTCTCCAAGGCCGAGATCCTCCAGGGCTACCTGAACACCTCGTACTACGGTCGTGGCGCCTACGGCATCCAGGCCGCCGCCCAGACCTACTACGGCAAGGACGCGGTCGATCTCACGCCCAGCGAGTGCGCCTTCCTCGCCGCCCTGCTCAAGGGGCCGACGTACTACGACCCGGCGGGTAACACGAACCTCGACTCCTCCGCCACCGCCGAGAAGAATCGTGAGCGGTCCGAGGAGCGCTGGGGCTGGATCCTCGAGCAGATGCACGCGGACGAGCACCTCTCGGACGCCAAGTACCAGGAAGCGATCAAGAAGTACCCCGAGCCTCAGGGCCGCAAGGCGATCAAGGGCATGACCGGCCAGGTCAGTTATCTCGTCGACACGGCGAAGCGCTACGTCCTGAAGAACTCCGACGTCACGGAGGCGCAGTTCGACCAGGGCGGCTACCAGATCTACACGACCTTCGAGAAGGACAAGGTCGACGCACTGGCCAAGGCCGTGAAGAAGGTCGAGAAGGAGAAGATCGACCCGAAGAAGCGCGACGAGGACCAGCACGTCCAGTTCGGCGCGGCGTCGGTGAAGCCCAACGACGGCGCGATCGTCGCTCTCTACGGCGGTGCCGGCTTCGAGAACGGCCACTTCAACAACAACGCGGACACCTCGGGTGTCCCCGTCGGCTCGACGTGGAAGCCGTTCGTGCTGGCCGCCGCGATGGAGCACGGCACCTACAAGACGGACGGCGTAGGCGTCTCGCCGCAGAGCAAGTACAACGGCGACGACCACCTGCAGATCAAGAACAACGACGGCTCTCTCGTCCTCAAGAAGGACAACACGCCCTTCTACCAGGAGAACGAGAGCGACTACCCGTGGGGTTACATCACCCTGCGCAAGGCGATGGAGCAGTCCGTCAACACCCCCTTCGTGCAGCTCGGCATGGACGTGGGGATGAAGAACGTGGCGGACGTCGCCGAGAAGTCCGGCATCCTGAAGGACAGCTTCGCCGGCCTCAACGCGTCGTTCGCCCTGGGTACGTCGACCCCCAGCGCGATCCGCATGGCCGACGCCTACGCGACCTTCGCTGCATCCGGCAAGCAGGCCGACCCGTACTCGGTGACCGCCGTCAAGCACAAGGGGTCGGAACTGCCCGGCTTCGAGAAGCCGCGTGTCACGCAGGCGATGCCGGAGAACGTGGCGAACAACATCACCGACATCCTCGAGAACGTGATCGAGAACGGTACCGGTTACAAGGCGCAGGAGCTGGGGCGTACAGCGGCCGGCAAGACGGGTACGACCGACAAGAACAAGTCCGCGTGGTGGGTCGGCTACACCCAGCAGCTCGCTACCTCGGTCGGGATGTTCCGCGAGGACCCCAAGGACCACAAGCTGCTCTCCATGAACGGCACGGCGGGTGAGGACTCCATCCACGGTGGTGACGTTCCCACGCAGATCTGGACCGAGTACATGAAGCTCGCGCTGAAGGGCGAGGACGACCCCGGATTCCCCAAGGCCGAGAAGATCGGTGAGGTCGCGGACGGGATCGGAGCGCCGTCCCCCACTCCGACGGCCACGGAGACCGAGGAAGAAGAGGAGAAGGAGACGCCGTCGGCGCCTCCGTCGCCCACGCAGACCGAGGTCACGCCGCCGCCGCCGACCAACACCGCCACGTGCGGACCGTTCGACTTCAACTGCGAAGACGACGGTGAGGAGGAAACCGGCGGTTCGGACAACGGTGGTACGGACAACGGCGGCACGGACGGAGGGGCGACCAGCTCGCCGGATCCCACGGCAAGCAGTGACACCGGAAACAGCAGAGGCAACGGCAACGGAGGCGGTCTCTTCGGAGGCCCGGCCGGTTAGCCGACCTATCGCCCGGCTTGGGTGTTTCACGTGAAACATGGGCCGCCGCACCTCCGGGTGCGGCGGCCCTCGGCGTATCCCCAGTTATGTACGGCAGGATGTGCGGCATGCCCAGTGGAGAATCGACGCAAGCGAGCGTCCACGAGCCGGAACCGGTGCGGCCGACCGAGGAGGACCGGGTCGCCGCGGCCGGCAGCGAGCTGATCGGCGGTCCGCTCGGACGGCGTGCTCTGACCGGGACCTCCTGGTGGACGCCGGTGCGAGTGATCGCACTCGTGGCGATCGGCATGTTCGCCCTCGGTCTGGTGCAGAAGGCACCCTGCTACAACGGCGCCTGGTTCTTCGGCGCCAGCTCCCAGTACACGCATGCGTGCTACTCGGACATCCCGCACCTCTACCAGGGGCGCGGCTTCGCCGACGGGCTGGTGCCGTACTTCGACAGGCTTCCCGGTGACATGGAGTACCTCGAGTACCCGGTGCTGACCGGCCTGTTCATGGAGGTCGCCGCCTGGCTCACCCCCGGCAGCGGCAGCATCCAGGACCAGGAGCAGTGGTACTGGATGGTCAACGCCGGGATGCTCATGGCGTGCGCGGCCGTCATCGTCGTCTGCGTGGCCCGTACGCACGCGCGGCGGCCCTGGGACGGCCTGCTGGTCGCCCTGGCACCGGCCTTCGCGCTGACCGCGACCATCAACTGGGACCTGCTGGCGATCGCTCTGACGGCCGCCGCGATGCTGATGTGGTCACGGGGGCGCTCCCTAGCATTCGGTGTCCTCCTCGGGCTCGCCACGGCCGCCAAGCTCTACCCCGTGCTGCTGCTCGGGCCACTGCTGGTGCTGTGCTGGCGTGCGGGACGATGGCGGGCGTACGGCACGGCCCTGGGCGGCGCGGCCGTCGCCTGGCTCGTGGTGAACGGGCCCGTGATGCTCTTCGCGTTCGACGGCTGGTCGAAGTTCTACACGTTCAGCCAGGAGCGAGGTGTCGACTTCGGATCCTTCTGGCTGATCCTGGCGCAGAACTCGGACGACCCGCTGAGCACCGACACGGTCAACACGCTCGCCACGGCGCTGATGCTGCTGTGCTGCGTGGGCGTCGCGGCCCTCGCACTCATGGCGCCCCGCCGGCCGCGTTTCGCCCAGCTCGCCTTCCTGATCGTCGCGGCGTTCATCCTCACCAACAAGGTCTACTCGCCGCAGTACGTCCTGTGGCTGGTGCCGCTGGCGGCCCTCGCCCGGCCGAAGTGGCGGGACTTCCTCGTCTGGCAGGCCTGTGAGGTGGCGTACTTCCTGGGCATCTGGATGTACCTCGCCTACACGACCAGTGGGGACGCCCACAAGGGACTGCCCACCGACGGCTACCACTGGGCGATCGGTGTGCATCTGCTGGGGACGCTCTACCTGTGTGCCATGGTCCTGCGAGACATCCTGATGCCGGAGCGGGACCCGGTGCGCCGGTCCGGTGACGACGACCCCTCGGGCGGGGTGCTGGACGGGGCCGAGGACGTGTTCGTGCTCGGGCCGGCGGCTCGCCCCGCTCGTCACGCGGCCCACTTCGAGGGGCCTCCGGTCGAGTGGGGCAGGACGGAAACCACCGGCGGTTCGCTCTGAGCGAACAAATCGGAGGGTGACGCCCCCTCAGGACGCGGGAAAGGCCGTACACGGTTCTCCCGTGTACGGCCTTTCCCGCTGTCAGCGCGTGTACGGCCTTCTCGCTGTCAGCGGTCGACGAGCCGGTCGAACTGCGTGGTGGTGTGCCGGAGATGGGCCACCAGCTCCTCGCCCACCGTCGGTTCCGGCGCGTCCGCGGGCACGAACAGGATCGACACCTGCATGTGCGGCGGCTCGGCGAACCAGCGCTGCTTGCCGCCCCAGACGAACGGCGAGAGGTTGCGGTTGACCGTGGCGAGACCGGCGCGGGCGACGCCCTTGGCCCGCGGCATGACCCCGTGCAGGGCCTTGGGGGCCTCCAGGCCCACTCCGTGCGACGTACCGCCCGCCACGACCACCAGATAACCGTCGGAGGCGGCCTTCTGCTGCCGGTAGCCGAACCGGTCGCCCTTGGCGACGCGCGTGACGTCCAGGACGGCGCCCCGGTACTCGGTGGCCTCGTGGTCCCCCAGCCAGAGCCGGGTGCCGATCCGCGCGCGGAAGCGGGTCTGCGGGAACTGCTGCTGCAGCCGGGCGAGGTCGTCGGCCTTGAGATGGCTCACGAACATGGTGTGCAGCGGGAGGCGGGCCGCCCGCAGGCGGTCCATCCAGCCGATGACCTCCTCGACGGCGTCCGAGCCGTCGGTGCGGTCCAGCGGCAGATGGATGGCGAAGCCCTCCAGCCGGACGTTCTCTATCGCGGAGTGCAGCTGGGGCAGGTCCTGCTCGCTGATGCCGTGCCGCTTCATCGAGGACATCACCTCGATGACCACCCGGGCACCGACCAGGCCGTACACGCCGTCGACGGACGACACCGAGCGGATGACCCGGTCGGGCAGCGGCACCGGCTCCTCGCCGCGCCGGTACGGCGTCAGCACCAGCAGGTCACCGCCGAACCAGTCCTTGATCCGGGCGGCCTCGTACGTCGTGCCGACGGCGAGGACGTCCGAGCCCAGCCGGGTGGCCTCCTCGGCCAGCCGCTCGTGACCGAAGCCGTAGCCGTTGCCCTTGCAGACCGGGACCAGCCCCGGGAACTGCTCCTGCACGTGCTTGTGATGCGCCCGCCAGCGCGCGGTGTCGACGTAGAGCGTGAGCGCCATGGCCGGACCTGGAACCTTTCTCGTGGCTGCGGTGTATCAGAGGTGTGGAAGCGAATGGAGCCGCCGGAGCGGCGAAGCAGAGGTCAGCGGCGCGACATGTAGATGTCGAGCGCCTTGTGGAGCAGCTTGTTCAGCGGGAAGTCCCACTCGCCGAGGTACTCGGCGGCCTGGCCGCCGGTGCCCACCTTGAACTGGATCAGACCGAAGAGGTGGTCGGTCTCGTCCAGCGAGTCGGAGATGCCGCGCAGGTCGTAGACGGTCGCGCCGAGCGCGTAGGCGTCGCGCAGCATCCGCCACTGCATCGCGTTCGAGGGCCGGACCTCGCGGCCGATGTTGTCGGAGGCGCCGTAGGAGTACCAGACGTGCCCGCCGACGATCAGCATCGTCGCCGCGGACAGGTTCACGCCGTTGTGCCGGGCGAAGTACAGCCGCATGCGGTTGGGGTCCTCGGTGTTGAGGGCCGACCACATGCGCTGGAAGTACGACAGCGGGCGGGGCCGGAAGTGGTCGCGCACAGCCGTGATCTCGTACAGCCGCTGCCACTCGGGCAGATCGTTGTAGCCGCCCTGGACGACCTCGACGCCGGCCTTCTCCGCCTTCTTGATGTTGCGGCGCCACAGCTGGTTGAAGTTCTTGTGGACATCTTCCAGGGCGCGGTTGGCCAGCGGCACCTGGTAGACGTAGCGGGGCTGGACGTCCCCGAAGCCGGCACCGCCGTCCTCGCCCTGCTGCCAGCCCATGCGGCGCAGCTTGTCGGCGACCTCGAAGGCGCGGGGCTCGATGAAGTCGGCCTCCAGGTCGCGCAGACGCTTCACGTCCTGGTCCTGGATGCCCTTCTTGATGGTCGAGGCCTCCCAGCGCCGGATGATCACCGGCGGGCCCATCTTCACCGAGAACGCGCCCTGCTGCTTCAGGTGGGCGAGCATCGGCTCGATCCACTCCTGGAGATTCGGCGCGAACCAGTTGATGACCGGGCCCTCGGGCAGATAGGCGAGGTAGCGCTTGATCTTGGGAAGCTGCCGGTAGAGGACGAGACCGGCACCGACCAGCTCACCGGTCCGGTCGTCGAACCAGCCGAGGTTCTCCGAGCGCCATTCCGCCTTGACATCAGCCCAGGCCGGGACCTGCATGTGACTCGCCGACGGCAGGCTCTGGATGTAGGCCAGATGCTGCTCTCGGCTGATGGTCCTCAGGGTCAGGCTCATTCGGGGCGCTCCTCGGGCTGGTGTGTCCCCATGGGTTCAGGGGCTCCGGCTCTCGCGCGAAGCCTACTGCGCCTCGGGGGCGCCCCGGTTGGGCGCACGGGGCCTTGGCCCCGGCCCGTCGCCGGCCGGGGCGTTCGACGATGTTCGAAAGAGGGGGTGTCCGACGTCAGTCGAAGAGACCGCCGAAGAGGCCCCCGTGCGCCATGCCCAGGAAGAACCCGACCGCCGCGGCACCCAGGCCCAGGACGAGGCCGAATCGCTCGCGGGTCGTCACCGAGATCCACTGGCCGTACGCGCCGGTGAGGATCCCCACCAGGCCGGTCCAGGAACTGAGCAGGTGCAGATGGTGGAACATCGCCGTGATGAAGGACGTGATGCCCAGCACCAGGGTCACCGCCATGAGGGTGTCCTGGAGCGGGTGGGGTTTGCCGTCCGTGGCGAAAAGGCCTCCGGCGGTGTTGGGTCGCAATGCCTGTGCCATGGGGCACCTCCTGCGAAAGGCGGCGGATCGTAGCGCCGTACACACCCGATGTGTACAGATTGACTGTCCCCACGGCCGGATTTCAACCGGAAGCCGCTGTGCGGGTACTCTGTACCGTCCGCACCGGTCTCTGTCCGGACAGAGCCAGGCAAGCCGAGGAAGGGCCACGGTCCGTTCCGGCTGGCCTGGGAGATCGCCGCCCGACCTCGATTGTCAGTGGCGGCTGTTTTACTGACAGGCATCGTTGCGGCAACGCATCACGACCCTCCTGCCACGGAACGACCGTGGCCGCTGAGTCCAAAGGAGGTGGGTTCCACATGCGTCACTACGAGGTGATGGTCATCCTCGACCCCGACACCGAGGAGCGCGCTGTCTCCCCGCTGATCGAGAACTTCCTCTCTGTCGTCCGTGACGGCGGCGGAAAGGTCGAGAAGGTCGACACCTGGGGCCGTCGTCGTCTCTCGTACGAGATCAAGAAGAAGCCCGAGGGCATCTACTCGGTCATCGACCTGCAGGCCGAGCCTGCGGTCGTCAAGGAGCTCGACCGCCAGATGAACCTGAACGAGTCGGTCCTCCGGACCAAGGTCCTCCGCCCCGAGACCCACTGAGCTCTCCCGCTCAGTTGATCCCGGGACTCGAGTAGCAGCACAAGCAGCCAGCAGCAAACCCGCCGAGAGGTTCCCCATGGCAGGCGAGACCGTCATCACGGTCGTCGGCAATCTTGTCGACGACCCCGAGCTGCGCTTCACCCCGTCCGGTGCGGCCGTCGCGAAGTTCCGTGTCGCGTCGACCCCCCGCACCTTCGACCGTCAGACGAACGAGTGGAAGGACGGCGAGAGCCTGTTCCTGACCTGCTCGGTCTGGCGTCAGGCGGCGGAGAACGTCGCCGAGTCGCTCCAGCGAGGCATGCGCGTCATTGTGCAGGGCCGGCTGAAGCAGCGGTCCTACGAGGACCGTGAGGGCGTCAAGCGCACGGTCTACGAGCTGGACGTCGAGGAAGTCGGCGCCAGCCTGCGCAACGCCACGGCCAAGGTCACCAAGACCACCGGCCGCGGTGGTCAGCAGGGTGGTGGCGGTTACGGCGGCGGTGGCGGCCAGGGTGGCGGCGGCTGGGGCGGCGGCCCCGGCGGTGGCCAGCAGGGCGGTGGCGCTCCCGCCGACGACCCGTGGGCGACCGGCGCTCCCGCCGGTGGCCAGCAGGGTGGTGGCGGCGGCTGGGGCGGTGGCTCCGGCGGCAGCGGCGGCGGCTACTCGGACGAGCCCCCCTTCTAGGCGGGCCGTACCCACACTTCTTGATCACACAGGAGAAACATCATGGCGAAGCCGCCTGTGCGCAAGCCTAAGAAGAAGGTCTGCGCATTCTGCAAGGACAAGGTCACGTACGTGGACTACAAGGACACGAACATGCTGCGGAAGTTCATTTCCGACCGCGGCAAGATCCGTGCCCGCCGCGTGACCGGCAACTGCACGCAGCACCAGCGTGACGTCGCCACGGCCGTCAAGAACAGCCGTGAGATGGCGCTGCTGCCCTATACCTCCACCGCGCGATAAGGGAAGGGTGACCGACTCATGAAGATCATCCTCACCCACGAGGTCTCCGGCCTCGGTGCCGCGGGCGACGTCGTCGACGTCAAGGACGGTTACGCTCGCAACTACCTGGTTCCGCGGAAGCTCGCGATCCGCTGGACCAAGGGCGGCGAGAAGGACGTCGAGCAGATCCGTCGTGCTCGCAAGATCCACGAGATCCAGACCATCGAGCAGGCCAACCAGGTGAAGGCCCAGCTCGAGGGCGTCAAGGTCCGTCTGGCCGTCCGCTCCGGCGACGCCGGTCGTCTCTTCGGTTCCGTCACCCCGGCCGACATCGCTTCGGCGATCAAGGCCGCCGGTGGTCCCGAGGTCGACAAGCGCCGCATCGAGCTGGGCTCGCCGATCAAGACGCTGGGCGCCTACGAGACGTCCGTGCGTCTGCACCCCGAGGTGGCCGCCAAGGTCGACATCGAGGTCGTCGCCGGCTGAGTGCCGAGCTCGTTGAAGCAGTGAGCATGGGGGCCGCACCCTTCGGGGTGCGGCCCCCATCGCCGTGTTCCACGTGAAACGCTCAGCGTGCGGCGCCCGTGACGATCCAGCGGCCGGACCGGGTACGGAACCACAGGGTCAGCATCCGCACGGTCATCATGAGCGTCATCGTGGCCCACAGTGCGGTGAGTCCGCCCCCGAGTGAGGGAACCAGCAGGGCGGCGGGGGTGAACACCGCGAGGGTCAGCAGCATCGCCCAGGCCAGGTACGGTCCGTCGCCCGCGCCCATCAGGACCCCGTCCAGGACGAAGACGACGCCGCAGATCGGCTGGGACAGCGCCACCAGCACCAGGGCGGGCAGTGCCGCGTCCGTCACCGTGGCGTCACTGGTGAACAGGGGCAGGAACACCGGCCGGGCGAGCACCACCAGGACGCCGAGGACGACACCGACCGCGATACCCCACTCGACCATGCGGCGGCATGCCTCACGGGCACCCCGGTCGTCGCCGGCGCCCAGATAACGCCCGATGATGGCCTGCCCGGCGATGGCGATGGCGTCCAGCGCGAAGGCGAGCAGGCTCCACAGGGAGAGGATGATCTGGTGGGCCGCGATCTCGGAGTCACCGAGACGGGCGGCGACGGCTGTCGCGATCATCAGGATCGCCCGGAGCGAGAGGGTCCGGACCAGCAGGGGAACGCCCGCTCGGGCGGATGCCCTGATCCCGGCGGCGTCCGGGCGCAGCGACGCCCCGTGCCTGCGCGCTCCGCGCAGCACCACGGTCAGGTAGACCGCTGCCATGCCCCACTGCGCGATGACGGTGCCCCAGGCGGAGCCCGCTATGCCCAGGCCGGCGCCGTAGACCAGGGCGACATTGAGCACACCGTTGGCGGCGAAGCCGGCGATGGCGACGTAGAGCGGTGTCCTGGTGTTCTGCAGTCCGCGCAGGACACCGGTCGCGGCGAGCACGACCAGCATGGCCGGTATGCCGAGTGTGGAGATCCGCAGATAGGTGGTCGCGTGGGGAGCCGCCGTGTCGGAGGCGCCGAAGAGGTCCACGAGGGCGGGTGCCGTGGGCAGGACGACGGCCATGACGGTGGCGCCGAGGAACAGGGCCAGCCAGATCCCGTCCATGCCCTGGCGGATGGCCGAGGACAGGTCGCCGGCTCCGACGCGCCGGGCGACGGCGGCCGTGGTGGCGTAGGCCAGGAAGACGAAGACGCTCACGGCGGTCATCAGGAGGGCCGAGGCGACGCCGAGACCGGCGAGCTGTGCCGTGCCCAGATGGCCGACGACGGCGCTGTCCGCCATGACGAAGAGCGGCTCGGCGACGAGGGCGCCGAAGGCGGGGACTGCCAGCATGACGATTTCGCGGTCATGCCGCCGTCGAGCGGCTCCGGGCCGCGCGGGGGCCTGTGTCATGTGCACCAATCTAATCGTCCACAGGTAAGAGATGCAAAGCCCTATAGACCCTTACTTTGTGGCTCTGGGTGTGGGCTTGGGTACATCGCATGAAGCGATCTTGAGCCGACTGGGCAACTTTTTCTTCTGCACAGCCGGTGGATGATGAAAATGCAGGTCACAGCCCTGTGGATGTCAAAGGTTTGGGCTTGTTCACAGGGCTGTCCACCGGCTCGTGCACAGGTTTCACGGAGTTCTCCACAGCATTGGGCCAGTCGTCCACAGGGCCTGTGGATAACCAGATTGGCTGACGGTGCCGACGGGCCTACGGTGGTCCGGCGCTCGCTCCGTCCACCGGTTTCAGAAACACCACAAACCCGGCGTGTGACAACTGGAGTTGGGCCTCTTATTTGTCAGTGCCGTGCCGTAGAACAGAGAGGCACGGCGAGGTCCGTTCCGGCGGACGGGAGGAGGTGGCTCGGTGAGCATTTCCGAGCCCTTGGACGACCCGTGGGCCGAGAGCGGACCCAGTGATCGTCTGCCCGCCTCCCGTCGCCGCGAGGACCGGGGCAGGGGCCGTGACGAGCAGCACGACCGCGGCCGGGACAACGGCGCGTGGGACGGCGGAGGCTCCGCGTTCGAAAGGGTGCCGCCGCAGGACCTCGAGGCCGAGCAGTCCGTGCTGGGCGGCATGCTGCTGTCCAAGGACGCCATCGCCGACGTCGTCGAGATCCTCAAGGGCCACGACTTCTACAAGCCGGCCCACGAGACCATCTACACGGCCATCCTCGACATCTACGCCAAGGGCGAGCCGGCCGACCCCATCACCATCGCCGCGGAGCTGACCAAGCGCGGTGAGATCAACAAGGTCGGCGGGGCCTCGTACTTGCACAACCTCGTCCAGACGGTCCCCACGGCGGCCAACGCGGCCTACTACGCGGAGATCGTGCACGAGCGCGCCGTGCTGCGCCGCCTGGTCGAGGCCGGCACGCGCATCACACAGATGGGATACGCGGCCGACGACGACGTCGACGAGATCGTCAACCGCGCGCAGGCGGAGATCTACGCGGTCACCGAGCAGCGCACCAGCGAGGACTACCTGCCGCTCGGCGACATCATGGAGGGCGCGCTCGACGAGATCGAGGCGATCGGATCGCGCAGTGGTGAGATGACCGGGGTGCCCACCGGGTTCACCGACTTCGACTCGCTCACCAACGGCCTGCACCCGGGGCAGATGATCGTCATCGCCGCGCGTCCCGCGATGGGCAAGTCGACGCTCGCCCTGGACTTCGCGCGGGCCGCGTCCATCAAGAACAACCTGCCGAGCGTCATCTTCTCGCTCGAGATGGGGCGCAACGAGATCGCGATGCGCCTGCTGTCCGCCGAAGCCCGCGTCGCCCTGCACCACATGCGCTCCGGCACGATGACCGACGAGGACTGGACGCGCCTGGCACGCCGGATGCCGGACGTCTCGGCGGCACCGCTCTACATCGACGACTCCCCGAACCTGTCGATGATGGAGATCCGTGCCAAGTGCCGTCGCCTCAAGCAGCGCAACGATCTGAAGCTGGTCGTCATCGACTACCTCCAGCTGATGCAGTCCGGCGGTTCCAAGCGCTCCGAGAGCCGTCAGCAGGAGGTCTCGGACATGTCCCGTAACCTCAAGCTGCTCGCCAAGGAACTGGAGATCCCGGTCATCGCGCTCTCCCAGCTCAACCGTGGCCCAGAGCAGCGCACGGACAAGAAGCCGATGGTCTCCGACCTGCGTGAGTCCGGGTCCATCGAGCAGGACGCCGACATGGTCATCCTGCTGCACCGCGAGGACGCCTACGAGAAGGAGTCCCCGCGCGCGGGTGAGGCGGACCTGATCGTGGCGAAGCACCGAAACGGTCCGACGGCCACGATCACGGTCGCCTTCCAGGGCCACTACTCGCGCTTCGTGGACATGGCGCAGACCTGATCCGTTCCTGCTGTAGGTTCTCAAACTTCGTGTCGGAATCTCAGAGGTGATGTCGGATCAGAGTCGGATGCGACACCGACTTGAGACTCGCAGGTCGTGACAGTCGCTCGTTCGAGTGAAGCCATGAAGTTGTGCTCCCGTTGGCGTGTCGACGGGAGCGCTGTGCTGTGGACGGCAGTCCGACCTGGGGGTGGGCATGGACGCGGAGGTCAGCTTCCGCAGGCAGGGCGGGAGAGTTGAGGACCGGCCCTGGGAATCTGTGGCAGCGGCATCACTTCAGTCAGCCGCTCCCTGGCGGACGTTCCGCTGGTACAAGGGGCAGCAACACTATTCCGGCACGTACTGGGCTGCGACGGCGCGGGATCACGTGATCTACGAGTCACGCCTGGAGCTTGCGCGGTTGCTGTTCGCCGACTTCGACCCTTCGGTACGCGGCGTCGTGGCCCAGCCGTTCCTGTTGAAGGCCGAGGTGGAGGGGAAGACCCGCAAACACATCCCGGACTACTTCCTGACCACTGAGGATGGCCCGGTCGTCGTGGACGTCAAGCCGCGGAGGTGGTTGTCGAAGCCGACGGTGGCCTTCACTTTCGCGTGGACCCGGCAGGTGGTGGAGTCGCGCGGGTGGCGCTACGAGGTGTGGAGCGAGCCGGCGCAGACGGAGCTGGCCAACATCCGCTTCCTTGCCGGGTACCTCCGCGATTGGTTGTTCAGCCCTGAGCTCCTTGAGGACGTGCGCCGTGTTGACCTGGACGGTGTCGCGCTAGGGGAAGCTGCCCGGCGCGTTCCCGGCCAAGCGGAGGCGCGGGTTCGGGCCGCAATCCACCATTTGCTGTGGAGGCACGAGATGCGAATAGATCTCACGCGTCCGCTGCGGTCTTCGACGGTGCTGGGGAATTCGGCGTGAGCGGCGCCGGAACACGGGTCGGTGTCGGGACGCGCTTCCTCTACGACGGCGAGGCCGTCGAGGTGGTCGAGTTGGCTACGACGACGGCGGGCAACGAGGTCGTCCTGAAGGATGGTCGCGGCCGTGTTCAGTGTCTGTCGCGGAAGGAACTGCTCTTCTCCGACCGCGCTCGTGTGCTCCACGACGGTCCTGGTCCTTCGAGAGGAGATGCCGACGAGGTCGCCTCGGTGGTCTTGGACCAGCTCAACGACGAAGAGCGCGAGCTGACGGCCGAGCGGGCCGGCCACATGAAAGAAGTGCTGACGGGCTACCGGTCGGGCAGCCCGGAGTTAGCGGCCGACGGTGAGCCGCGGGGGGAGTACGCCCCGGCTGCGCCGATGGAGGCGAAGAAGACGGCCAAGGCGGCGGAACTCGGCGTTACCGTCCGCACCATCGAACGGTGGCTCGCTGCCTTCCGTGACCGGGGCGAGGCCGGGCTGGCCCCCAGGAAGGGGCATGCCAATGGTCCAGCGGCATCGGTGGACCAGCGGTGGGTGGAGACGGCGCTGGAAGTCATGGTCGAGCACACCGACGCGTCGAGGCCCTCACGGACGATGGTGATCGAGAGGACCCGAGCGCGGGTGATCGCCCGGTTCGGCCCGGAGGCGGTCCCGCAGCCGAGCCGGGCGACGGCGTTTCGGATTCTGGAGGATCTGGAACGCCAGCATCCGCTGTTCCGGCTGAGCACGAAGCGGAACCGTGACATCGCCGACCGGCCGGAGGGTCTCTACGGGAAGCTGCGGCCCACAAGGCCGGGCGAGTACCTGCTGATGGACTCAACCCGGCTGGACGTGTTCGCGTTCGATCCGCTCACACTGCGGTGGGTGCAGGCCGAGCTGAGTATCGGCATGGACTGGTACACCCGCTGCATCACCGGGGTGAGGGTGACGCCGGTCTCCACGAAGGCCGTGGACGTCGCGGCGGTGCTCTTCGAATCCTTCCGCCCTCGGCCCGTTCAGCGAGGACTGGCCGCGCGGGGCCGTCTGGCCCGAGCATGGCATCCCGCGCACCGCGCTGGTCGACGTTGCCGTCGAGGGGGGTGGGCCTGGCCTTGCCGCCGATCGTCCCGGAGACGCTGGTGGTCGACCACGGCAAGGTCTACGTCTCGGACCACCTCACCAGTGTCTGCAGACGCATGGGGATCTCGATGCAGCCCGCTCGGCTGCGGACAGGTCGGGACAAAGGCCCGGTTGAGCGGTTCTTCCGAACCTTGCGTGAGGACCTGCTGCAGGCCCTGCCCGGCTACAAGGGCCCAGACATCCACTCCCGTGGGGAGGATCCGGAGGCGGAGGCGTTCTTCTTCCTCGACGAATTGGAGGAGATCATCCGGGAGTGGACTGCGACGGTCTCTCACTGTCGGCCGCACTCCAGTCTGGTCGACGCGGGGCTGCGGATGTCCCCGGCGCAGATGTTCGAGCACGGCATGGCCCGATCCGGATACATCGAGGTCCCCGGGACCGTGATCTCGCGTTTGAGTTCCTGCCCACGAAGTGGCGCACGGTCCAGCACTACGGTGTCGAGATCGGCCGCCGTCGCTACAGCGGTCCGGGCCTTCCTGAGCCCGGCGTCCACAGCCCCTACGACGGGCCACTTCGGAACGGCTGGCCGTTCCAGGTCGACCCGGACGATGTCACCCGGATCTACTTCCGTGACCCCTCTACGCGTGGCTGGCACACGCTGACCTGGGAGCACGCCCCGTCGGCGCGGATGCCGCTGAGCGAGGACGCGCTGGCGTTCGCCCGGAAGCTGGCCGCAGCAAAGTACCGCTGCCCCCGATGACCGGCTTGCAGTCGCCGATCTGCTGGAGCGCTGGAACCTGGGCCTGGGCACCACGCTGGCCGAGCGGCGCATGGCACTTCGGCTCTCGCGCGAGCAGACAGCCCTCGAACTGCCTGAGTCCGACGCGGAGACAGTCGTCTCTCTTCCCTCCGTACGCCGGACTGGAAGATCCTGCTGGGCGCGGACCAGACCGCGGCCATCGCGCATGCGAGCGGGCTGGACGAGCGGACGGTCACGGCCATGACGCTGGCGTACTACGCCGAGCGGGCCCTTCGCATCAACTTCGAGCGCCGGTACGTCAACCGCTGGGTGCTCTGGGGCCGTGGTGCCGGCTGGCGGTTCTGCCCGGACTGCCTCAAGCACAGCAGCGGCCGCTGGCAACTCACCTGGCGTCTGGGCTGGTCCTTCGCCTGCCCGCTGCACCTGCAACTACTGGCGGACTGCTGCTCTGCCTGCGGGCGCGTCCCCAGGCAGCGGCCCCGGTCCGGGGAGGTCGTCCCTCACCCGGCTCTTTGCGGCGCCCTCTCTGCGAGACCGGGACGTCCGCCTTCCGGGGGCTGTGGATTCGATCTGACACAGACCCGTACGCTCCGACTTCCTGCCGGGTGGCTTTGTTCACGAGATTGGACAGCAGATGTCGACCACTTTGGGAGGCACGAGAGTCTGGCGCTGTTCGATTGCCAGGCGGCTAGAAGAGGTTGGTCGAGGTGCCCTGCGTGAGGTTCTTGAGGATCGTGCGCAGCCACGGGCTGCGCACGGCTGGTAGCCGGACCAAGGTGTGCTGGAACGTTCCCCGGTCGGCCCGAAGCAGGTGATTGGGGAGCAGCGGGAGCGGGTCGTCGCGGAAGACGTCTTGGGGTATGCGGCCTGACGCGGGAACCGGCAGGTAGGGCTGGGGAGAGACCAGCCACAGCCACACCCCCAGCGGCAGGGGCACCAGGTATGCCGACGCAGTCGGGCCAGCGGGGGTCCAGGTCCGGCCTGTCTGAGGATGGACCGGTACGAGGAGGATGTCGACGCCCGCGTCCGGGGATGGCTGCCCCGGGCCAGCCAGAACGGCGCGCCGCTTCGGGGGGCCTGCGGGCAGCAGGGCGTCGAGCGCGCGTTGGAACATGTCCGCGGTCAGACCGCCTGGGACCTTGACCGGCTGCCCTTGGGAGGCAACCAGCAGGTGGGCGAGCGCCTGGCCGGCTGCCGCCTCCCACTGCGGACTCCACGACCAGTAGTGGTTTGCCCCCGACCGTCCTCCCCACGTGGCAATCGGCTCGAACGGAGGCGTTTTCTCCCCCCTCTCTGCCAGCTCCTTCCAGGAGAGGGGCGCAGCGTGGATACCGTCAACGGGAACGCGGTGCACAGCGTCCGGGCTGAGCCGCACTGCCTGCCAGAGCGAGCAATCATCGACCCTGGCCGCCACGGGGAGGTCGCATGCCTCACACGCCATGTTGGGCCCGTCGGCCCCGTCGAGGCCGCAACAGGCACCGTCGCGCTTCTCAGGAATCAGCCGGGTTCCACGGATATCACCGGGCGCAATGACACTCGCCCCAGGCGTGCTGTCGGACAGGGCGTACACCGGCGCGTAGATACCGCGCGCCTCCGCCTCGCCAGGATCGATCTCGTCCCACAGCCGCCACGGCCCTCCCCAGGGGTCCGGATCCACGGCAAACGTCCCGGACTCCATGAGCACCGGAAGCTGGACCCCGTTCCCGTACTTCTGACGGGCGTGGACCGGCAGTGAGACCTGGGACAGCGGGGTGGTCAACCCGGCACCGCATCCCGCACACACGAAAACGAACAAATGTCCTCCGATTGGGAATCGGACGCATCCTGGCAGCTCGCCGACAGCCGACCAACATGTTTTCTCATCCGTGCGGGAGCGGTACCTGCCACCGTCGTGGAGCATCAACGCAGCGCGGGCAAGTGCCAACCGCCGCCTCTGACTGCGGCAAGCGACTCACTCAGTGTTCGAACTCCCGGTGCGCTGTGGCGCCTCCCGAAGCGGCGAACATCTGCTGCCCATTCTCGTGAACGAAGCCTGCCGGGCATCCTGCTCCGCGACGGCCCGCAGGACTACAAGCCCCGCGGAACCATCGACCGCGACTGGCTCATCGAACAGTACGTTCACCACCGCCGGACCCTGCTCGATCTCGCCCAGGAGAAGGGCATGAGCACCGCGAACATGGCGAGATGGGCCCACACCCACAAGATCCCCCTCCGAGCCCGCGGCGGAGCCTCCCACGAAGCTGCCCTCCGGGCGGCAGACCGCGCCGGCACGAACAACGGGCTTACCGCGTGATGCCCTGATGAGCCCACCAACCGAGGAACTGTCAGGCAGCCCGTGATCCCGCGGACGCCCTCCTTGCTTACACCCTCGATTGCTTTCCTAGGACCCCTAGGTTAAAACTAGGGCCTCAAGGATCTTAGGAGGGTGCATGGTGCGGGCCGGGCTGACAGCGGAGCGGGTGACGGTCGCGGGCGCAGAGCTGGCGGACGACGTCGGGCTCGACCAGGTGACCATGTCGCAGGTGGCGCGGCGACTGGGCGTGAAGGACGCGAGCCTCTACACGCACGTCCGCAGCCTGGAGGATCTGCGCGGTCGGATCGCCCTGCTGGCGGCGGACGAGAAGACCATCCGCATCGCGGAGGTGACCGCCGGGCGAGCAGGCAAGGAGGCGCTCGTCGCCTTCGCGAATGCCTGGCGGGAGTACGCCCACCAGCATCCGGGCCGCTACATGGCAACGCAGACCCCGATCCAGATCGCCCCCGAGCTGGCCGCAAAGGCGCCCGGACCACGGCGGGCGGTCGAGCTGACCTACGGCATGCTGCGCGGCTACGGACTGGCCGAGCCGGACCTGACCGACGCGGTCCGGTTGCTGCGCAGCACGTTCCACGGGTTCGTCGCCCTGGAAGCGGCGGGCGGCTTCGCGCACGAACGTTCGCCGCAGCAGTCCTGGATCCGCGCGCTCGACGCCCTGCACGCCCTCCTGGAGCACTGGCCCCCGTCCCGAGAAGGAGACTCCTCATGACCGACCCGACCATCGGCAGCCTGCGTGTGAACGGCGCGACCTTGCACTACGAAGTGCGAGGCCAGGGTCCGCTCGTGCTACTGATCCCCGGAGGGACGGGCGGCGCGGCATCCTTCGACGGCATCGCCGACGACCTGGCTGCCGAATGCACAGTCGCGACCTACGACCCGCGCGGCATGTCCCGCAGCACGCTGGACGACCCCGACGCCGAGCAGCAAGTGGCCGAGCACGCCGATGACGCGTTCCGGATGCTGGAACTGCTGTCGCCCGGTGAGCCCGCCCTGTTATTCGGCGCCAGTTCGGGCGCGATCGTCTCCCTGCACCTGCTCACCGCCCACCCCGAACGCATCACACGCGTTGTGGCGCACGAGCCGCCAGTAGTGGAGGTCCTGCCGGACGCGGCTGAACACCGTGCACTCATCGCACACGTGCGGGACACGTTCCGCACCCAAGGGCTCATGCCGGCGATGGCCGTGTTCGCTGCGGGCCTGAAGAAGGACGGCGACACCACCGAGCCGAAGGCCGAGCTCAAGCTTCCGCCCCAGGCAGCGGCGCGGGCCGAGCAGACGATGGCCAACCTGCCGTACTTCGTCGGGCGGATCGTGCCCAGCTTCATGTCCTACGCGCCGGACATCCGTCGGCTGGAGGGGCTGTCGGACCGGCTCGTGATCGCCGGTGGCCAGGACTCACACGGTGAGCTGCCCTACCGCTCGGCAGCTTTCCTGGCCGAGCGTCTCGGCACGGAACTCCAGCACTTCCCCGGCGGGCACATCGGATTGACCACACACCCCACAGAGTTCGGCGAGCTCCTGCGGAAGGCCCTCCAAGCCTCGATCTGAATCGCGCATGACCTGCTCAACTCCGCCGGAGGCGGTCGAAGGAAATGACACGATCCTGAGACTCAACTCATCCGTCACGATCTGAGACAGCAGGCAGAACAGCAGGTCACAGCATCGCCATATGACAGCGGACCGGAGAACCTGCACCTGCTGAACTGAGGGCATGACGACACCTCATCAGGAAGAACTGCTGCCCGGTACCCGGCGGGCGCTGCTGCACAGGATCGCCGTCGCCCAGAGCGAAGGACGCGCGCCGTCGCTCGTCGCGGCCGTGGTGCGGGGCGGGAAGACCGTGTGGACGGGGGCGCGGACGTCGGTGGAAGGACACGCTCCGGACGAGCACGTGCAGTACCGGATCGGTTCGATCACCAAGACCTTCACGGCCGTTCTGGTGCTCCGGCTGCGCGACGAGGGAGCGCTCGACCTCGCCGACCCGCTGGAGAAACACCTGCCGGGTACGGGCGTGGGCGACGTGACCGTCGCCGAACTGCTCGCACACAGTGCCGGGTTGGCCGCCGAGACGCCCGGACCCTGGTGGGAGCGGACCCCTGGTTCCCTGCGCCCCGGCCTCGCCGACGTGCTGGGCGAGCGTCCCCTGGTGCACCCCGCCGGCCGGCGGTTCCACTATTCGAACCCCGGATACGCGTTGCTCGGCGCCCTGGTCGAGGAGCTGCGCGGCGCCTCGTGGGAGGAGGTGCTTCGGCGCGAAGTGCTCGTGCCTCTGGGGCTGCGTCGCACGACCGTGCGCGCGGAAGCGCCGCACGCGGGTGGCTGGGCGGTGCATCCATGGGCCGATGTGATGCTGCCCGAGCCCCTGGAGGACCTCGGGGTGATGGCGCCCGCCGGCCAGTTGTGGTCCACCGCGGCTGATCTGGCGCGCTTCGCCGCCTTCCTGGCCGAGGGCGACGAACGGGTGCTGAGCGCCGAGTCGTTGCGGGAGATGAGGACGCCGGCCGCACCGGTCGAGGCGGCGGACGTGGCGAGCGGCTACGCGTACTGCCTGGGCATGGAGATCCGTCACCAGCACGGACGTTCTCTCGTCGGGCACACGGGTTCACTGCCGGGCTTCCTCGCCTGCCTCACGATCGGAGTGGCGGACGACGTGAGCGCGGTGGTCCTGGCCAACTGCACGTCCGGACCGGCGCCGTTCACGGTCGCCGCCGACCTCGTCCGGATCGTGGCCGAGGCGGAACCACGTATCCCGGCTCCCTGGCAGCCGTTGCGAGAGGCGGATCCGGCGGTACTGGAGCTGGTGGGGCAGTGGTACTGGGGGACGTCCGCGTTCGCGCTCCGGCTCTCGGCCGACGGTCTCGTCTCGTTGGAGCCGCTGTCCGGCAACGGCCGGCGCTCGCGTTTCCGTCCGGCGGAGGACGGCACCTGGGTGGGCCTGGAGGGCTACTACGCCGGAGAACTCCTGAAGCCCGTACGGCGGCCGGACGGCTCGCTGAGCCATCTCGACCTGGGGTCGTTCGTGTTCACACGTCAACCGTACGACGAGAGGGCTCCTGTGCCGGGCGGAGTGGACCCGGCGGGATGGCGGGGTATCGGTTAGCGTCCAGGAGTGCGAGCGGGGCCCTGTTTCACGTGAAACAGGGCCCCGGGCCTTTGGTCACAGCGGCAGTTTGAAGCCCACGTGGGAGGCCGTGAAGCCGAGTCGCTCGTAGAAGCGGTGGGCATCGGTCCGGGTGTTGTCGGAGGTCAGCTGGACCAGTTGGCAGCCCTCTCGGCGGGAGGCGTCGATCGCCCACTTGACGAGCCTGCTTCCCAGGCCGCTGCCGCGCTCGTCGGCGTGGACGCGGACCGCTTCGATGATCGACCGGGTGGCGCCGCGGCGGGAGAGTCCGGGAACGACCGTGAGCTGAAGCGTGCCGACGACGCGGCCTTCACGGACCGCGACGACCAGGTGCTGGTTCGGGTCGGCATCGAGCCGCTCCAGCGCGGTCAGGTACGGGCTGAGGTCGTCCGGCGACTCGCGCCGCGCGCCCAGGGGGTCGTCCGCGAGCATGCCGACGATGGCGGGGACGTCGTCGGCGACCGCGGCCCGTATCTCCAGATCATCCATGCCGGCACCCTACGCGGGCACCGGCGCCTTCAGTGTTTCCACGGCCCGGACCAGGGGAGCGAGGTCGGGGTTCTCCGCCGCCGTGTCGAGGGCCTCGCGCAGGGCCGTGTCGTTGGTCG
This sequence comes from Streptomyces sp. NPDC059787, assembly GCF_042732315.1. Taxonomy (NCBI): domain Bacteria; kingdom Bacillati; phylum Actinomycetota; class Actinomycetes; order Kitasatosporales; family Streptomycetaceae; genus Streptomyces; species Streptomyces sp. NPDC059787. The sequence goes on along the minus strand of NZ_JBHWHX010000002.1, from coordinate 121,228 downwards.
GCCGCGCCTCGCCCAGCAACTTGAGGCCGGCCTCGGTGACGTTGGTGTAGATGCCCCGGCGGTCGGTGGGGCACAGGTAGCGCTCCAGCAGTCCGCGGTCCTCGAGGCGGGTGACCAGGCGCGTGGTGGCGCTCTGGCTGAGCACGACCGCGTCGGCGACCTGCTTCATCTGCAGATGGCCCCCGTCACCGTCGTGCTGTCGGCTCAGTACGTCGAGCAGGGAGTACTCCCGCACGCTCAGATCGTGCCGGGCCTGAAGGGCGCGCTCGATGTGGGCCTCGATCCTCCCGTGCAGCAGGGAGAGCGCGCACCAGCCCTGAGCGAGGGCGGTGAGCGCGGGGTCCGTGGCTGTCATGGGCGTTTCCTCCGTCCAGGAGCTGCTGACACCAGGGTAGAGCAAGCCCGCAATATACGGCGCTTGCAAATAACCAGCGTCTGCAATTATTGTCGGAGCACGCAAAGCGCTCCTGCAATCGTCTGGGAAGGTCTGTCCCCCATGCCTCTCGCGCTTCTGGCCCTCGCGATCGGGGCCTTCGGAATCGGAACCACGGAGTTCGTGATCATGGGCTTGCTGCCCGAGGTCGCGGGTGACTTCGGTGTCTCCATCCCCACCGCCGGCTATCTGGTGACCGGCTACGCGCTGGGCGTCATGCTCGGAGCCCCGCTGATGACCGTGCTCGGCACCAGGATCTCCCGCAAGCGGATGCTGATGCTGCTGATGGGGCTGTTCATCGCCGGGAACCTGCTGTCCGCGCTGGCCCCGTCCTTCGGCCTCATGCTGACCGGACGGGTGGTCGCCTCACTGGCCCACGGCGCCTTCTTCGGTATCGGCTCGGTGGTCGCGGCCGACCTGGTCGCCCCGGACAAGAAGGCCGGAGCCATCGCCCTGATGTTCACCGGACTGACCGTCGCCAACGTCGTCGGCGTTCCGCTGGGCACGCTCGTCGGCCAGTCCATCGGCTGGCGGGTCACCTTCGGCATCGTCGCCGCCCTCGGCGTCGTCGGCCTGGCCGGCATCGCCAGGCTGGTCCCCGACATGCCCAAGGCCGAGGGCGTGCGGCTGCGGCATGAACTGGCCGCCCTGAAGAACGTCCAGATCCTGCTCGCCATGGCGATGACCGTCCTCGGATTCGGTGGCGTCTTCGCGGCCATCACCTACATCGCGCCGATGATGACGCACGTCACCGGTTTCGCCGACGGCTCCGTGACCTGGCTGCTGGTCCTCTTCGGCCTCGGCATGGTCGGCGGCAATCTCATCGGCGGCAGGTACGCGGACCGCGCCCTGATGCCCATGCTGTACCTCTCCCTGGGCGCCCTCGCCCTCGTCCTCGCGCTCTTCACCCTGACCGCGCACAACAAGATCACCGCCGCCGTCACCATCGCCCTCGTCGGCGCCCTGGGATTCGCCACGGTGCCGCCCCTGCAGAAGCGGGTCCTCGACCAGGCGCACGGCGCCCCCACCCTGGCCTCGGCCCTGAACATCGGCGCCTTCAACCTCGGCAACGCGCTGTCCGCCTGGCTCGGCGGCCTCGTGATCGGGGCCGGCCTCGGCTACACCGCACCCAACTGGGTCGGTGCCGTTCTCGCCGCGGGTGCCCTGGTGCTGGCGTTCGTCTCGGCCGCTCTCGAGCGCCGCGACACCCCGCCCGCCACCGTGCTCACCGGCCCGGTGACCACCGAGCAGCGGACCGCCGTCCCCCACTGACCCACAGGACCGGCAGATGCGGGGCCAGGGCCGTCCCCGCATCCGCCGACTCCTCACTCCGGCCCTACCGACATCACCCGCACCACAAGGAGAACCACCTCATGAGCACCACCGCCGTCGCCCCGCTCACCACCGCGGATGCCGAATCCCTGGTCGTCGCCGCACGCCAGGCCGCCGAGGCGGCCGGTGTCACGGTCAGCGTCACCGTCCTCGACGCGGGCGGGCACCTGCTCGCCTTCCGCCGGGACGACCGTGCCGTGCTGATCTCCGGGGAGACCAGCACCCGCAAGGCGTACACCGCGCTCCAACTGAACGCGCCGACCGCCGACCTCGTGGACGCCGTGCAGCCCGGAGGTCTCTTCCACACCCTACCCACCGCACTCGACCGGCCACTGCTGTTCATCGCAGGGGGCGTGCCCGTCCGGCGCGACGGCCGGCTGATCGGCGCGATCGGTGTCGGCGGTGGCGCCCCGGAGCAGGACCATGCCTTCGCCACGGCCGCCGTGGAGGCCCTCGTCTGACGATGACGCCCACCGCATGTGACGACGCCGGCCCCGAAGCCCGGGGCCGCCGTCGTCACATCCGATGGATGTCAGGCCGCAGCGACCGTCACCGGGGCGAACCGCCGGCTCCAGTCCCCGGGCAGCTCCGTGATCCCGTACGTCATGACGGCGTTCGACGCGACGGACGCCAGCCCGTGTGCCTTCACCCAGCTCAGCAGCTCTTCGTGCCGTACATCGATGTCGGTGCGCAGCGGCCGGTCGGTGCGGGCGGCGAGCGAAGCGAGCAGTGCCTCGGCCGTCGCCGTGTCGCGGGCGATGAGCGGCCCGACGACATGGGTGTCCATATTGGGCCAGGCGGCCGCGTAACCGATGATCCGTCCGCCCTCCTCGGCGACGCGCAGCTGATCGGCGAAGGCGGGCAGGCGGGTGACGATGTGCGTCCGGTCGGTACCGAACACCTCCTCGTCGAGCCGGACGACCGAGGGGAGATCCTCCGCGGTCGCGGCCCGGGTGGCGACCTCCACCCGGTCACCGGTGGGGACGAAGTGGCCACGCAGCATCTCGGCACGGCCGGTGACCTTGAAACCGAGCTCCTCGTAGAGCGGCCGGCCGAAGGGGGTCGCGTGCAGGGTGAGGGGCGTGGTGCCCCTCGCGGAGACGATGTGACGCATGAGCCGGCGCCCCACGCCCTGGCGGGCATGCCGTTCGGCGACCAGGACCATGCCGACGGCCGCGAGAGCGGGTTGTTCCCGCGGTCCGTACTCGGTGACGACACAGGCGGCCACCAGGCCACCGTCGGGATCGTCGATGCCGTAGCCCTTCCCGGCCGTGAGGAGGAGGCCCCACTTGTGCTCCTCCCGTGGCCACCCCCGGTCCTCGGACAAGTCGGCGCAGGCGGTGAGGTCGCGGAGCGTCAGACGGCGGATGGGCAGAGAGGCAAGAGAAGGTGTCGGCACGCAGGTCAGGCTGTCCGACAGGGGGCTTCGACGTCCACCCGTTTCAGGAGACTCGTGCGAGCTTTCGGCCATGCCGTGGTCACAGACGGAGCGCGGACACGGGCACGGCATGTTTCACGTGAAACATGCGAGAACGGCGCGTGGCCGGTTCCTTACCCCGGAGACGAAGGGAGCAGGAGCCATTAACCTCGTCGCTCATGGCGAGGCTGCATCTCTTCGATCTCGACGGCACCCTGCTCCACGGCACCTCGGCTCCCGTGGAGATCTCGCGGCAACTGGGAGTGGAGGCCGAGGCGGTGGCCCTTGACCGGGCGATCTCCTCCGGCCTGATCGGACCACCGGAGTACGCCACACAGGTGCACACCCTCTGGGCCGGTCTCACCGAGGCGCATGTGGCGGCGGCGTTCGAAGCGGCTCCATGGCTGGCCCGTATCCGCGAGGTCTGGGCGGAGCTCACACGGAACGGTGACTACTGCGCCGTTGTCTCGCTGTCCCCGTCCTTCTTCGTGGAGCGGCTCACCGACTGGGGTGCGCACGCGGCGTACGGCTCTCGCTTTCCCACCGTGCCGTTCGTGGAGCCCGTGGACCCGGCCGGCGTCCTCAACGCGGCGGCCAAGGTCCGGATCGCCGACCGTCTGTGCGCGGAGTTCGGGGTGACCCGCGCGGACTGCGTCGCTTATGGCGACTCGATGTCGGACAAGGACCTGTTCGGCGCGGTGCCGGTCTCCGTCGCGGTCAACGCGGACCGGCACCTGACCGGCCTCGCGACCCACTCCTACACCGGGCAGGACCTCTGGGAAGCCTACGAACTGGTGCGGGCCGCGTAAGGTTCGGGTGTCACCCCAGGTCGGGGGCGTGCATGGCGCGTACGCCCTCGATGTTGCCGTCCAGGTAGTGCCGCAGCGACAGCGGTACCAGGTGGACGGAAGCGATCCCGACGCGGGTGAACGGCACGCGGACGATCTCGTACTCGCCGACGGGTTCGTCGACCTCCGGGCCGTGGCGCAGGGAGGGGTCCATGGATTCCAGGCGGCATACGAAGAAGTGCTGCACCTTCACGCCGGTGGCGCCGCCGTCCTCGCCGATGTGCTCCACGGTGTCGACGAAACAGGGCACCACGTCGGTGATCTTCGCGCCGAGCTCCTCGTACACCTCCCGGTGCAGGGCGTCCACGACGGTGGAGTCCTCCGGCTCCACTCCGCCGCCCGGGGTGAGCCAGTAGGGATCCACACCGGGTTTGGTGCGCTTGATCAGAATCAGGTTCTCGCCGTCCAGCAGAACGGCTCGGGCGGTGCGCTTGACCACGGGTCGGACGGTCATGGAGGAAATGTGGCCCGGCTGGTTCCACGTGAAACATCGCGGGAGGGCAGCGGCCGGCTTCCCATGGTGGGACACCGGACCGGCGGGTCAGCACCAGCCGGTGGCCGCCCGCTCCAGCCACTCGTGGGCCCGCGCGATGTGCGGCATCGCCAGCGTGCCGGTGCGGACCACCAGGAAGTACGTACGCAGCGGAGGCACTGTCGGTTCGTGCAGGGGCACCACGTCACCCCGCCCGAGCGCGCCCGCGCACAGGTAGCGGGGCAGCACCGCCAGCCCCGCTCCCGCGGCGGTGCAGGCCAGCACCGCGCGTAGATCCGGGACGATGACGGTGCCCGGGGCAACGGGGCGGGAGTCGAAGACGGAGGCCCAGTAGCGGGCGACGAAGGGCAGCGACTCGTGCACCTCGATCACCGGGACGTGTTCCAGGACCGACGGACCCGTGCGGTGGAGCGTGCCGGAGCCGATCCGCTCGGCCCAGTGCGGGGCGGCGACCAGGACGTGCTCCTCGTCGCAGAGCGCGGTCGCCGAGAGGAGGGCGCCGCGCGGCCGGACCGTGCCGATGGCCAGATCATGATGTCCGGCGGACAGCCCATCGAGGACCTCCTCGGCGGTGCCGAAGGAGGCGCGCAGGGCGAAGCTCTGGGCGTCCTCGCCGGTCAGCTCCGTGAGCGCGGGCAGTGCCCGCTCGGCGGTGAACTCCGGAGGGCCGGCCAGATGCAGCGTCCGTAAGGAGGAGTCCTCCTCCAGCCCGGACTCGGCTATCTCCACCAGGGCGTCGAGATGTGGCGCCGCCTTGTGGGCGAGCTCGTCCCCGATGGTCGTCGGTGTCACACCGCGCGCCTGCCGAAGGAAGAGGGGCCGCCCCAGCTGCCGTTCCAGCGTCCGTATCTGCGAGGTGACGGCCGGCTGGGAGAGGCCGAGCAGGGCGGCGGCGCGGGTGAAGGAACCGGCCCGGTGCACGGTCACGAAGGTCCGCAGCAAGGCCAGATCCACGCCACACCCTCCCTCGCCGGACCGGCTCCGGCCCGGACGTCCAACTATAAATAAGTCGATAGGCCGCTGTCGCTACCGTGATTGGACACTGACACTGAGTCAACTAGCCTTGGTCGCGCGGTTCTTCGCGCGCAGAACCGAGGACGGTCCGAGCCACGAGGGGGGAGGCTCGGACCGTCCGCCGCAGTGTGCCGGGCGCCTGCCGGCCCGGCCGGTCAGCCGGCTGATGCGTCCAGGGCGCGCAGTACGTCCGCGACCAGGTCCTCCGGGTCCTCGGCGCCCACGGAGAAGCGGATGAAGCCCTCCGGCACCGCGTCACCGCCCCAGCGCCCGCGCCGCTCCGCCGTGGACCGCACGCCGCCGAAGCTCGTCGCGTCGTCCACGATCCGCAGCGCGTCGAGGAAGCGGTCGGCACGCGCGCGCGTGGGCAGTGTGAAGGACACCACGCACCCATAGCGCCGCATCTGCTGCGAGGCGATCTTGTGCGAGGGGTCGTCGGGCAGCCCCGGATAACGCAGCCCCGTGACCTCGGACCGCTCCCGCAGCGCCCGGGCGAGCGTCAGCGCGGTGGCGTTCTGCCGGTCGACGCGGAGCTGGAGCGTGGCGATCGAGCGGTGCGCGAGCCAGGCCTCCATGGGCCCCGGAATGGCACCGACGATCTTGCGCCAGCGGCGGACGGCGGTCATGGCCTCGGCGTTCCGGCCGGTGACGTACCCCAGGAGCACGTCGCCGTGCCCGGTGAGCTGCTTGGTGCCGCTGGCCACCGAGAAGTCGGCGCCGAGCTCCAGCGGGCGCTGGCCGAGCGGCGTCGCGAGGGTGTTGTCCACGGCGACCAGGGCACCGCGCGCGTGCGCCGCCTCGGCCAGCCGTCGTACGTCGCACACGTCGAGCCCCGGATTCGAGGGCGTCTCGATCCACAGCAGCTTCGCGCCGTCGAGGACCTCGAGCTGGGCGTCGCCGCCCGTCGGCGCGGTCCGCACCTCGATGCCGTACGTCTCCAGCTGCTCCCGCACCAGGGGCAGGGCCTGGTAGCCGTCGTTCGGCAGGACGACCGTGTCCCCGGCGCGCAGCTGGGAGAAGAGAACCGAGGAGATCGCGGCCATGCCCGAGGCGAACACCAGGGCCTCGACATCGTCCCGGCCGGGCGCCTCCAGCTCGCCGATGGCCCGTTCCAGCAGCGTCCAGGTCGGGTTCTCGTCCCGGCCGTAGGTGTACGGGCCGGTGGGGTCGCCCGGCAGATGGAAGTGGGCGGCGAACACCGGCCCGGGCAGGGTCGGCTCGTGCTTGACCGGCTCGGGCAGTCCGGCCCGCACCGCGCGGGTGCCGTCGCCCGCCCCGTCCGGCAGCGTCGGCCCGTGGCCCGCGCCCGTCGTCGAATCGTTCATGCCACTCGTCCTTCCACCTGCTCACGTACCGCGGCGAGCAGTCCGGTGCTCGCCGCCTCCACCATCTCAAGACACGCGTCGAATCCGTCCGCGCCCCCGTAGTAGGGGTCCGGGACGTCGAGATCGTCGCCGGCGGCGGGATCGTAGGAGCGCAGCAGACGCACCTTGTCCGCGTCCCGTTGTGTGGGCGCGAGGCGGCGCAGTGCCCCGAGGTGGCCGGAGTCGAGCGCGATGACGGCATCGAGGCGGGCGAACCGGGACGGGTCGAACCGCCGGGCCGTGTGGCCGGCGTCATAGCCGTTCTCCCGCAGCACGGTCACCGTGCGGGGATCGGCGCCCTCGCCCTCGTGCCAGCCGTCCGTACCGGCACTGTCCACCTCGACCAGGCCGTCGAGCCCGGCCTCCGCCACCCGCGCGCGGAAGACGGACTCGGCCATCGGGGAGCGGCAGATGTTGCCGGTGCAGACGAAACAGACGCGGTAGGTCATCGGTTTCAGTCCCCGTCGGGCAGGACGACGTTGAGCGCCCAGGAGACGACGGAGATGATCAGGCCGCCCAGTACGGCCGTCCAGAAGCCCTCCACGTGGAAGCTCAGGTCGAGCTGATCGGCGAGCCAGGAGGTGAGCATCAGCATCAGCGCGTTCACCACCAGGGTGAACAGTCCGAGCGTCAGGATGAGCAGGGGGAGGCTCAGCAGCTTCACCACCGGCTTGACCAGGAAGTTCACCAGTCCGAATATCAGCGCGACCAGGAGCAGCGTGCCGATCTCCTTGCCCGTGCTGTCACCGGTCAGGGTGATGTCGTCGAGCAGCCACACCGCGACCGCCAGGGCGCCCGCGTTGGCGATCGTCTTGACTAGGAAATTCATCATGTGTCTGATCGTGGCAGACACGATCGGACTCGGGCAGTGAGGCAGGGGCGGAACAGGCGATGAAGGCATTCCGGCTGGACGAACTGGAGGCGGAGCGCGCCGCCAACGACGGGGCATACCTGCAGTTTCTGCGCGAGCGGAACATGTCGGTCGGCCTCTACGCCCTGGACGCCGGCGCCCAGGACCCGCAGCAGCCGCACAGTCAGGACGAGGTGTACTTCGTCGTCAGCGGCCGCGCGGCGATCACCGTCGGCATGGAGACCACCCAGGTGGCACGCGGCAGCGTCGTGTACGTACCGGCCGGAGTGGCCCACAGGTTCCACCACATCAGCGAGGACCTGCGGGTTCTGGTGGTGTTCTCTCCCCCCGAGAGCTGAGGGGCGCCGTCGGGGTTCCCTAGGGGAACGGTCAGGGACGGACAAGGGCTCCGAGCCCTCCGCCGGAGCACCCGCCGCCCTAGCATCGAGTGCAGGACATCATCGACACGACCCGGCACTCGGCGGGCGGAGAGGTAAGGACGAGGGCGATGCGAGAGATCTTCGCGGGACTGCCGTGGTGGGTGAAGTGGATCGCGGTGCCGGTCATCGCCCTGGTCGTGTTCGGCGGGCTGATAGCGAGCGTGGTCGGCTTCGTGATCGGACTGCTCTTCAAGGCGCTGGTCTTCGTGGCGCTGGTCGGCGGACTGATCTACGTCGTACGGAAGTTCACATCGAGTTCCTCGTCGCGCAGCGACTGGTGAGCCGAGGGGGACCGGTGAAGCGGTAACAGGAATCACCGGTTCCCTCGGGCGGGGGAAGTTTCTCCGGCGGGCCGTCCGCACGCGGTGACAGCCCGTTAGAGTCCGGAACTCGACGCGGGGACGATCCCCGCGAGCGGCAACCCCCACCCGTGTTCCCCGCACGGGCTGCCCCCTCGCGTTTCGGGAGTGACCCTTGGCCACGACTGGCACCGGCTCCGCGCAGCTGACCGCGGTCCCCCCGCAGCCCCGCTCGCCGGCGCCACCCGCACCGCCGCCCACCGCCACGCTCATCGGCTCCGTCCAGCGAGCCATGCGCCTGCTGGAGACCGTCGCCGGGCACGGCTACGGGGCTCCGGCCAAACAACTGGCCCGCGAGACCGGACTGGCGCTCCCCACCACGTACCACCTGCTGCGCACCCTGGTGCACGAGGGCTATCTGCGCCGCGACAAGGGGCTGTTCTTCCTGGGGGAGGCGGCGGAGCGGCTGAGCAGCAGCGGAGCGGAGCAGAAACGTCGCAGCACGGTGGCCGACACCCTCGCCCGCTGGCGGGACGCGATCGGAGCCCCCGTGTACTACGCCGTGTACCGCGAGGGCGAGATCGACGTCGTCTGTGTCTCCGACACCCCCGCCCACCCCGCGGTCGAGGAGTGGGCCGACTTCCGGGAGACCGGACACGCCCACGCGATCGGCCAGTGCCTGCTCTCCCAGCTCGACGAGGACGCCCGCCGTGACCACCTCGACCGCCACCCCGTGCGGTCCGTCACGCCGTACACCGTGCGCGACGACCACAGCCTGCTGAGGCGCCTGGAGCGGACGCGGCGCATGGGGCCCGTGATGGAGCGTCAGGAGTACGTGCTGGGCACGGTCTGCGCGGCGATCCCCGTCACCGTCGGCTCCGTGGCCGCGTCGGTGGCCATCTCGCTGCCCACGCACCAGGCCGACCGGCTCGTCCCCGCAGCACAGCGACTGCAGGCCGAGATGGAGCATTTCGTCGGGTCACTCACGCTGTCTATCAGTATCTGAAAACTCACTCCTTGTGATCTGCTGTGTACGTTCAGCAAGATTCCCTCTGGTGTCAGGGTCCATGCCCGGCCAGTCCGTGGCGAATGACGGGGTAGGCGATGCGCGAATCCGTACAGGCAGAGGTCATGATGAGCTTTCTCGTGTCGGAGGAGCTGTCCTTCCGCATCCCGGTGGAGCTCCGCTACGACACCTGTGATCCCTACGCCGTGCGGCTGACCTTCCACTTGCCGGGGGACGCCCCCGTGACCTGGGCGTTCGGCCGGGAGCTGCTGATCGACGGCGTCGGACGGCCGTGCGGGGAGGGTGACGTACGCGTCTCGCCGGTGGATCCTGACATGCTGGGCGAGGTGCTGATCCGGCTTCAGGTCGGCAGCGACCAGGCACTGTTCCGTTCGTCGACGGCGCCGCTCGTGGCCTTCCTCGACCGCACCGACAAGCTGGTGCCACTGGGCCAGGAGGGGGCGCTCGCCGACTTCGACGCCCACCTCGACGACGCACTGGACCGGATCCTGGCGGAGCAGAGCGCCGGCTGAAGCGTTACGCCAGTCGGGTGGACCGGTGGCGGAACGCTTCAGCGCGCTCCGCCCGCCACGCGGGACATCAGCGCTTACGGCGTCTGCCCCGCCCGCCGCGCCCCACGGCCGGCCGCGCCTCCGGTGCCTGCCCGGCTCCCTGCGTCTGTGCCGGTCCGGCTCCCTGCGCCCGTGCCTGAGCCGTCGGGCGGTCGGCCGAGACCACCAGTGCGGCCAGGGCCGTGGTCACCGGCACCGAGGCCACCAGGCCGATCGAGCCGATCAGGGTGCGTACGATCTCCTCCGCGACCAGCTCACTGTTGGCGACCGTCCCCACGCTGCTCTGCGCGATGGAGAACAGCAGCAGCAGCGGCAGCGCGGCGCCCGCGTAGGCGAGGACCAGCGTGTTGACCACGGACGCGATGTGATCGCGGCCGATGCGGATGCCCGCGCGGTACAGCCCGCGCCAGCCCGTCGACGGGTTGGCCTCGTGCAGCTCCCAGACCGCGGACGTCTGGGTGACCGTCACGTCGTCGAGGACACCGAGCGAACCGATGATGACGCCGGCCAGCAGCAGACCGCTCATGTCGATCCCGGGATACAGCCCGTGGATCAGACCGGTGTTGTCGTCGGTGTTGCCGGTCAGTGCGGCCCACCCGATGAACACCGAACCCAGGAAGCCGATCAGCAGCAGCGAGATCAGTGTGCCGAGCACCGCCACCGACGTACGCGCCGACAGCCCATGACACAAATACAGCGCGATCAGCATGATCGCGCTCGCCCCCACCACCGCCACGACCAGTGGGTTCGACCCCTGCAGGATCGCGGGCAGGATGAAGAAGTTGAGCACCAGGAAGCTGATCGCCAGTGCGACCAGCGCCATGACGCCGCGTAGCCGTCCCACGGCCACGACGGCGAGCGCGAAGATGCCCGCGAGCAGCGCCATCGGGAAGCGCCGGTTCACATCGGTGACCGAGTACTGGAGGTCCTCGGGCGCGGAGGGCTCGTAGGCCACCACGACCTTCTGGCCCTCGTGCAGTTGCCGGGACTGGTCCGGCTGCACGATCTCGTTGAACGTACGGCCCTTGTCGTCACCGGTGTCGACCCGGATCGTCGCCTTCTTGCAGGCGCCGTCCGCCTGCTGCTGGGCGGAGGAGCCCTCGGCGGTGGAGGTGTCGCCGGTCGGTACGCCTCCGGAGGCGTTGACGGACTGACAGCTCAGCTCGACCACCTTGGTGACCGTGGCGTGCTGCGTCTGCCGGTCGAAACCGACGCCGGTGCGCTCGTGCGCCGGGGCGCCGCCCGGCCACAGCACGGCGAGCCCGATCAGCACCGCCGCCGCGAACGGGATGAGGATCGCCGCGATGACCTTGCGCAGGTGCTGGGAGACGGGCGCCGCCGGGCCGTGACCGTGGCTGTGCCCATGGGCGTGCCCGTGGGCGTGGCCGCCGCCGTCTCCGGCGCCGGGCGCGCGTGACGGTTCGGGCGGTGGAAACGGAGGAGGTTGAGTGGGGGTCACCGCCCGATCATCGCAAGAACGGGATGGGGCCCTCTGTTCACCGCGCCAGAAATGACGCTAGCGTGGAGTCGCTTTTGTACACGCGGGAGCTCGGAGCACCGGGCTGAGAGGGCGCTGACCTCCGTCCCAGCGACGTTTCACATGAAACATCACCGAAGGCGAGTGATGTTTCCCACGGAACGTCGGCAGACGGAAACCGCTGCGTCGACCGCCGAACCTGTTACCGGGTAATGCCGGCGTAGGGAGTAGGTCTCATGACCAACAAGGACGCACGCACGCCTGCCTCCACGCAGAACTCCGCCCAGGAGGAGAACACGGAGGCCGGGAAGTCCATCGGCTGGCACAAGGCGTACGTCGAGGGCACACGCCCCGACCTGCGGGTGCCGGTCCGTCAGGTGCACCTCACCAACGGGCGGTCGGTCACGCTGTACGACACATCGGGCCCGTACACCGATCCGCTCGTCGACACCGACGTCCGCCGGGGCCTGGCCCCGCTGCGGGAGAACTGGATCACCGCCCGCGGCGACACTGAGGAGTACGCGGGCCGTCCCGTCCGTCCCGAGGACGACGGGATCAAGCACACCTCTCCGCGCGGGGGCCTGCGCAATCTGGACGCCGTGTTCCCCGGCCGGCCGCGCCTGCCGCGCCGGGGCCGCGCGGGCCAGGCGGTCACACAGCTGGCGTACGCGCGCCGCGGCGAGATCACACCCGAGATGGAGTACGTGGCGACCCGGGAGAACGTCGCGCCCGAAGTGGTCCGTGAGGAGATCGCGGCGGGCCGTGCGGTGCTGCCGACCAACGTCAACCACCCGGAGATCGAGCCGATGATCATCGGCAAGCGGTTCCTGGTGAAGGTCAACGCCAACATCGGCAACTCGGCGGTGACGTCCTCCATCGAGGAGGAGGTCGAGAAGATGACCTGGGCGACCCGCTGGGGCGCCGACACGGTCATGGACCTCTCCACCGGCCGGAACATCCACACCACCCGCGAGTGGGTGCTGCGCAACTCCCCCGTCCCCATCGGCACCGTGCCGCTCTACCAGGCCCTGGAGAAGGTCGACGGCCGGGCCGAGGAACTGACCTGGGAGATCTACAAGGACACGGTCGTCGAGCAGGCCGAGCAGGGCGTGGACTACATGACGGTCCACGCGGGCGTGCGCCTGGCGTACGTGCCGCTCACCGCGAACCGCAAGACCGGCATCGTCTCGCGCGGTGGCTCGATCATGGCCGCGTGGTGTCTGGCGCACCACAAGGAGTCGTTCCTGTACGAGAACTTCGAGGAGCTCTGCGAGATCCTCGCCGCGTACGACGTCACGTACTCGCTCGGCGACGGTCTGCGGCCCGGGTCCATCGCGGACGCCAACGACGAGGCGCAGTTCGCGGAGTTGCGCACGCTCGGGGAACTCAACACGGTCGCGAAGCGTTTCAACGTTCAGACCATGATCGAAGGCCCGGGGCACGTCCCGATGCACAAGATCAAGGAGAACATCGACCTTCAGCAGGAGATCTGCGATGAAGCCCCGTTCTATACGCTCGGCCCGCTGACGACGGACGTCGCGCCCGCGTACGACCACATCACGTCCGGCATCGGCGCCGCGATGATCGCCTGGTGGGGCACGGCCATGCTCTGCTACGTCACGCCCAAGGAGCACCTGGGCCTGCCCAACCGTGACGACGTCAAGACCGGCGTCATCACCTACAAGATCGCCGCCCACGCCGCCGACCTCGCCAAGGGCCACCCGGGTGCCCAGGAGTGGGACGACGCGCTGTCCGACGCCCGCTTCGAGTTCCGGTGGGAGGACCAGTTCAACCTCGCCCTCGACCCGGACACGGCACGCGAGTTCCACGACGAGACCCTGCCGGCGGAACCCGCCAAGACGGCCCACTTCTGCTCGATGTGCGGCCCGAAGTTCTGTTCCATGAAGATCAGCCAAAGCATCACGGAGCGGTTCGGCGGTACGGCGGCCGAGGGGGTCTCCCCCGAGGAGATCGCCGAGGGCATGCTCCAGAAGTCCAGGGAGTTCGCCGAGGCGGGCAACCGGGTGTACCTCCCGCTGGCGGACTGAGTCCTTCTCGGGCATCCGGTCCGGTGTGCCGCGCACCGGACCGGATGCTCCGGCTCCGTCATCTCGTGGTGTCGTGCGGGTACCGGCGGAGCCCCACCGGGTCGCCGCCCGGGTCCTGGTCGTGGAGCGGCGGGCAACGCCGTGCGCGCCGAACCGTCGGACCGACCGGGTACCTCTCGCCTCACTCCGTGCTCAGGTTCCCGCGCCTGCGTGGGGGAGCGGCCTCATAACGGAAGCAGCACGATGGCGCTCGGCCACGTCATGATCTCTACTGTCGCTGACCATGGACGGGATCGATGTACTCAACGGCGTCGTGGGCGCCGTGCTCGGCATGTTGTTCGCCGTGTTGTTCCAACAGCCCCTGCAGGACGCGTGGTTCCGGCTCCGCAGGCGTTCGACGAGCGTGATACGGAGCCTGGGGCGCCGGGAGGAGTCGGGTCCCGCCTGGCGGGCTTTCTCCCTCGGGCCGTTGCACACCCCCGCACTGATCGTCGAAGGCGACGGGGAGACTCCCATATCGCCCGAGGCCATTCATGTCCACGTACTGGACGACGAGGTGGAACTGCCTCCGGACATGACCGGCTGGCGGGACGAGATAGCCGAGGAGAGCGAGCGGCTGCAAACGGAGGGAGGAGCTCCGCTGTGGAACGGTCCGCGGTACGCCGTCGATTCCCTGGACGTCTCCCGTACCGCTCTCGAAGAGAAGTCCGAGGTGCACCTGAGGCTCCGTCCGACCGATTACTACACCTTCCTGGCCGCACGACAACTCGACCGCCGGCTTCCGGACGGTACGACGCCCCGGTCCCGTTACCTGGATCCGGACGAGCCGTTGAAGGCCCCCTCCTTCCTGCAGTGCAGCCTGGGCGTCAATGTCGCGGTGGTCACCGCCGACGACATGCTCGTGGTGACCCGACGCAGCGATCGGGTCCGTACGGCACCGGGCGTCTGGAACTCCTCCGTCAACGAGGGACTGTCGAGACACATCGATTCCTCCGGGAGGAACGCACCTGATCTCCACGCGGTGGCCCGCCGCGGAATGCGGGAGGAACTGTCCCTGGAGCCCCACGAATACTCGCTCGACCTCCTGGCCTTCGTGCTGGACGTGGACGGCCGGGGCTGGAGCGCCCACTTCCACGCACGGCTGAAGGACCTCGGGAGCACGGGCCTCCAGACGCGCATGAGCCGGGGCGTGGCTGACCGGTGGGAGCACCGGACCATCGACTTCGTCCCCTTCCGTCCGGCGACGGTGGTCAGGTACCTGCTGCGGGAGGACCGCGTCCACCGGTGGGCGGCGACGGCACCCGCGCTGTTCCACCTCGCTCTCGTGCACGCCTTCAGCCGCTCGACCGTCGAACGGGTCGAGGCGCAGGTTCTCCGCCGCCTGTAGTGCACACCGGCCTCGTGCGGTCATCGATGGAGATCCCCCGGGACATCCGTCGTGAACACGGCGGAAGCCGGGACGAGACCGAGGAGGGTGCGGCCCGGAAGCCGAAGGGGTTCGCGGCCACGGGCAACCGCGTGCGCCTGCCGATCACGGGCCGGGCGTTCGCCGCAGGCGGCGCGGAGGCGGTGCCCGCCGTGGGTGCCGCTTCCGCAGCGCGGCAGGTGTGGTGGCCCCTCCCCTTCGCCGGGGCGGGTGGGCAGACTGGCCCCATGACAGCGAGTCCGATGAGCAAGGGGTCCAATCTTCCCGTCGATGCCCGCGTGGTGCGCGTTGAGCTCGCTTGGGCGGCCGGGGCCGGTGTGCCCGACATCGATGCCTCGGCGCTGCTCCTCACGGAGGCCGGGCGGGTGCGGGACGACGGGGACTTCGTCTTCTACAACCAGCCTCGTCACACGTCCGGCGCCGTGACGCATCTCGGGAAACAGCGCGGAGCGCGGGACACGACCGACACCGTGGAGGTGGATCTGGGGGCCGTGGAAGGGGTGGTCGAGCGGATCGTGCTGTGCGCGTCGGCGGACGGCGGGACGTTCGGGCAGGTGCCCGGACTGGTGCTCAGGCTGCTCGACGCCGGGGCGGGGACCGAGCTGGCCCGGTTCGACATGGCGGCGGGGACGGAGACCGCCTTCATCGGCGGCGAGTTGTACCGGCGGCAGGGGAAGTGGAAGTTCCGGGCGGTGGGGCAGGGGTACGCCTCCGGGCTCGCGGGTCTTGCCACGGACTTCGGCATCACCGTGGACGACGCGCCCCCGGCCTCGTCCGCCTCCCCCGCGGCCACCACGCCTCCGGTCCCGCCGGTCTCGCCCGCGGCCACCTCGGCCCCGGTTCCGCCGCCCCCGTCCGTGCCTCCCGCCGTGCCGGTCGCGCCCGCCCAGCAGTCTGCCGTGCCCCACCCCCACCCCGGTGCTCCGCGGCTCACCAAGGGCGAGGAGAGGCTGCCCGTCGACATGCGCAAGCGGTTGTCGCTGCGCAAGGAACAGGTGGCGGTCAGTCTGCGCAAGCACGGGGCCGCCGAGGTCACCGCGCGCGTCATCCTCGTACTCGACGCCTCCGGGTCCATGTCCTTCCTGTACTCCAAGGGGGTCGTGGCCGACGTCGTCGAGCGGATGGCGGCGGTCGCCGCGCAGCTGGACGACGACGGCGAGATGCAGGCCTGGACGTTCGCCTCGAACCCGGCCCGGCTGCCGGATCTGCGGCTGGGGGAGCTTCCCGAGTGGCTGCGGCTGCATGTGCGGGTGGGGGAGGTGGGCCTGTTCCGGCGCGGGCGGAAGAAAGGGCTGGAGCCCAGCCAGGTCGACATGCGGGACGTGGGCATCCAGAACGAGGAGCAGAAGGTCATCGCCGAGGTGCGGGCGTTCGTCCGGGGCAATCCCGCGTCCGCTCCGACCCTCGTCCTGTTCTTCTCCGACGGCGGCGTCTACCGCAACAAGGAGATCGAGCACGAGCTCCGTGAGGCGGTGGAGGAACCGGTCTTCTGGCAGTTCGTTGGGCTGGGCAAGTCCCATTACGGTGTGCTGGAGCGGTTCGACACGCTGCCGGGACGCCGCGTCGACAACGTCGGGTTCTTCGCCGTCGACGACATCAGCACCGTGCCGGACGCGGAGCTGTACGACCGTCTGCTCTCCGAGTTCCCGCAGTGGATCACGGCCGCGGGACGGGCGGGAATCCTCTGAGACCCGGCCCGACCGTCCGGCCCGTCGCCGGATCCGTCCATCCGGCTCGCGCCTCCGGTACGGAGAGCGCAAGCCGACGGACGGGCCGCCCGGCTACTCCGGCTGGTGCTCCGGTCCCCCGAAGTCCGGGCTCGAGTAGTCCGGACTGGAGTAGCTCGGCCGTGTGCCACGGGCCGCTCCCTCCCCCGGGCTGGAGAAGCCCGGCCGGTCGTACCCCAGGTGCGGGATACGGCTGGTCGGCGGGGGTGGCGCCGTGTGCTGCAGCGCGGTGACCGTCGCCGGGTCGGTGAGCGCGTCCCGCAGGAACGGCAGGATCCCCCGCTCCAGCAGGGCCTCGCGCCAGGCGTCCCTGGCCAGGGTCACTTCCTCGTCGAGTTCGTCGTACGACCTGCCGAGCGCCGAGGGCTTGTTGCGCAGTGCGGTGAGCAGCAGGCCCACGGCGGCGACGAGGATGGCGACCGCCGTCACCGCGCCGAACACCCACCCCGTGGTGAGCATGGTCCGGGCGAACGCGGCGTCGGGGTCGAGCATCCGCAGGATGTAGCCGACGAGCAGGAAGATCGCGGCCGCGGTTCCGGCCAGGACGGGTGCCAGGACGGCGACGACGGCGACGGCACCGGCCCCGGTGGTCTCGGCGACCTCTCCCATGGTGGCGGCGAGCCCCATCGGGTTCGTGCCCGGTTCGGTGGAGCCGGACTCGCGGACGGACGAGATGGACGACTCCGGTGGCCGGCGCCGTTCCTCGCGGACCTTCACATAGTGCTGGTACTCGGTCGCCGCAGCCGTCGTGATGATCGCCGTGGCGTCGAGTGCCATCGTGCGCAGTTGTTCCGAGTTGAGCCGCTGTCCGACCGCGGCCAGTTCCGGGTGGTGTGGTGCGGAGCGCAGCGCCTCATCGAGAATCCGCTGGTATTCCTGGCGGTCCTCGCTCAGCAGGTGCTGCGGAACGCTGTTCATGTGCATCCCCCGATGCTCCGTAGGGCTTGGGGCTCGGCATGCTGACGAGCCGTCGGGCAGAAACGGAGGGGAGCCTGCTACGGATAAGCCGATGGTAGAGCGGTGACGGCGCGCGGTGACAGGGGGTTTACCGAAATTGGCACGTGCACGGGGCGGTTGCGGGCCGCACGGGCACGGCCCGCTGAACCGTCAGACGACCAGCGGCAGTTGCTGGACCAGCAGTTTTCCGGCCATGGTGACCCCGCCGTCCATCGCGATGGCGAGTCCGTCGGCGTAGACATGAGGTCCGGTGACCACGGGGCCGCTGTCGTCCTCGCCGTCCTCGGAACCGACCTGGCCCGTCAGATAGGGGATCGGGCTGTGGCCGTGAACGACCCGGGTGCCGCCGTACGTATCCAGCAGGGAGCGCACCGCGTCGGCGCCGCCCTCGTCACGGAAGGAGAACCGCTTGGTGAACTTGCGGAACAGGTCCCAGACCTCGTCGGCGTCGTTGCGGGTGAGCGTCTCGCGGACGGTGTCGTTGACCTCTTCGATGGAGCGGCCGTAGTCGAGGTAGGCGGTGGTGTCGGAGTGCAGCAGCAGATGGCCGTCGACCGCCTCGACGGCGTCGAGGCGGGACATCCACTGCAGGTGGTGGTCCTGGAGACGGTCCATGTCGGTCTTCTGCCCGCCGTTGAGCAGCCAGGCCGCCTGGAAGGTGGCGGTGCCGGCCCCGGAGTTGACGGGGGTGTCGCCGAACCGCTTGGCGCCGATCAGCAGCAGCTCGTGGTTGCCCATGAGGGCCTTGCAGTAGCCGCCGGCGGCGGCGGCCTCGGCGGACAGCCGCATCACGAGGTCGATGACGCCGATGCCGTCCGGGCCGCGGTCGGTGAAGTCGCCGAGGAACCACAGCCGCGCGGTGCCGGCGCACCACTGGCCCGCCGAGTCGAGCAGGCCCTGCTCCTGGAGGGCGGCCACCAGTTCGTCGAGATAGCCGTGGACGTCGCCGACCACGTACAGCGGTCCCTGGCCGGTGGCGGGCTGCGGGGCGGGGACGGACGCGGGGTCGACGGTCACCTGAACAGTGTCACCCCGATTGATGACGGGGAGGTCCCGCTGGGTGGGTGTGTATCCCTCCGGGTAGGTCTCCTCGGAGGGCGGGACGACGTCGCCGGGGTGTGTGCTCTGGGCGTACGGACCGGTCTCGTGGACGTACGCGGGCACCCGGAAGTCGCGCAACGTCGCCGTCCGCTCCACCTCGGGTCCCTGACCGGCCCCCTGAGTCATCGACCCCTCCACCATCGCGCCGCTTCTGCACCGC
The DNA here is from genome assembly GCF_042732315.1 of Streptomyces sp. NPDC059787. Taxonomy (NCBI): domain Bacteria; kingdom Bacillati; phylum Actinomycetota; class Actinomycetes; order Kitasatosporales; family Streptomycetaceae; genus Streptomyces; species Streptomyces sp. NPDC059787. The sequence goes on along the minus strand of NZ_JBHWHX010000002.1, from coordinate 102,264 downwards.
GTCGGACTGCCTGGTCGCAGCGGCCCGCGGTGTCGTGGGCCCATCATAGGAATGCGGATCGCGCCGTGTGATGACCCAGGGGTGGTGAATCAGAGCAAGACTCCGGTTCGCCGCGGCTTTCGCCCCGTTTGAGCCGGTCTTCGTCCGCCCTGGACTCGTCCCTGCCGCGCACTTTCCGCCAGTGACCGGCCACCGTCGTGTTCCGGGGGCCCACCTGTTTCGCCCGGAGGGGCGACCGGAGAGCCCTTTCGTTCCTCTCCCCCGGGGATGCCGCGGAACTGCCGCTTCCCCCCTCCGGAAGCGGAAGCTCCACACCCCGACGGCGACACACCCCACCGGGGCCCCTGCCCCGGCCACCAGGGCTCCCGCAGGCGCCGATCCACGGGAGCGGGGTGTGGTGGTGCGGCGGAGGCCGCCGCACACCCGGTCCCCACCCCGGCCCACCGTGGCGGCACGGTACGAGCCCGACTACGGCGGCCTCGCCGCACCACCACACCCCCGACCCACGATGCGACCCCGAGCGGGCTCCCCGCCTCACGACCCCTTCGGCGACCTCGGCGGGCTGACCGTCGTACGAGGCGGACGCCGCTGCGAGGAGGTCCGCACGATCAGCTCGGTCGGTATGACCTGCTCCACCGGCTGGTCCGAGTCGACCCCCTCGATGGCGTCGATGAGCAGCTGGATCACCGCCGTGCCGATGCGACGCGGTTTGAGGGAGAGCGTGGTGACGGGCGGCTCGGTGTTGGCGTAGACCGCGGACTCGCTGCAGCAGACGAGCAGCAGGTCGTCCGGGACGCGCAGGCCGTAGCGGCGGGCGGCGGCGAGCAGGTCGGTGCCGTTCGGATCGAACAGGCCGTAGACGGCGTCGGGCCGGTCGGGGCGGGCGAGCAGCCGGTCGGCGGCGACGGTGCCCGCGCACGGATCGTGCGCGGGGTAGGCCTCGTAGACCGGGTCCTGGCCCACACGCTCGCACCAGCGCAGATACGCGGTGGTCGACAGGTGGGTGTACGTGTCGGTGGTGGTGCCGGTGAGCAGGCCGATGCGGCGGGCGCCGGCGTCGGCGAGGTGGTCGAGGATGCCCGTCACGGCGGCCTCGTGGTCGTTGTCGACCCAGGCGGTGACCGGCAGCGAGCCGGCCGGGCGGCCGTCGGAGACGACCGGTAAGCCCTGGCGGACCAGCTCGCTGACGACCGGGTCCTGGTCGGAGGGGTCGATGACGACCGTGCCGTCCAGGGCGACGTTGGACCACACGTCGTGGCGGGAGGTCGCGGGCAGGATGACGAGGGCGTAGCCGCGGGCGAGCGCGGCGGAGGTGGCGGCGCGCGCCATCTCGGCGAAGTACGCGAACTCGGTGAAGGTGAAAGGTTCATCCCCGTACGTCGTCACGGTCAGGCCGATGAGTCCGGACTTTCCGGTGCGGAGCGTACGGGCGGCGGCCGAGGGGCGGTACCCCAGTCTGTCGGCCACCTCGCGGACGTGGCGCCGGGTGGCGTCCGGGAGCCTGCCCTTGCCGTTGAGGGCGTCGGAGACGGTCGTGATGGAGACTCCGGCGGCGGCGGCCACGTCCCTGATGCCCGCTCGTTCCGGCCGGCTGCTTCGGCGTGAGGTATCCGCGCGGCTCACCTGGTGCTTCCCTGCTGCTGTCATGGCGAGCCGATAGTAGGGCTCATGCGGTGGGGTAGGGCGGACGCATATGCACGCATCGACAGGCACGTTTCTGCATGATCATTTATAACCAATTGCCTTGGAAGTAAAGGACGTTGAACGTTCCCATGCCAGGAGCTGGCGTGTCGGCGCATGCGAGCCTGCCGTGGGTGCGATGTTGCGAAGAGGTCTCAACTCACCTGCACGGGGGACGCGCGCCACGGCGCAAGCCACCGGCGCGTAGATATATGTACGGCGCGCCCCTGGCCCGCACGCCATTCGTACACCTTCGGGTTACGTTGCCCTTGTTGCCGCTGTGGCGTACGAGGCAGGCGTGAGCATCCGCCGCTCCTCTACGCAGCGGCGGCGAATCCTCTTAAGGTGAGCAGTATTGGATGTCGGCGGCGGACACAGGTGCCGCCGGTCTTCGCGAGGAGGACTGCGGTGAGCGAGACGAGCCCCAAGCTGCGCGCCGAGCTGGAGGGGATCCCCACGTACAAGCCGGGCAAGCCGGCGGCGGCCGACGGACCGGTGGCGTACAAGCTGTCCTCCAACGAGAACCCCTATCCGCCGCTGCCGGGCGTGATGGAGACCGTGACGGCCGCGGCCTCCTCCTTCAACCGGTACCCGGACATGGCCTGTACGGCGCTGATGGCCGAGCTGTCCGAGCGCTTCGGCGTCCCGGTGTCCCATGTGGCCACCGGCACCGGATCGGTCGGTGTCGCCCAGCAGCTGGTGCAGGCCACGGCGGGCCCGGGCGACGAGGTGATCTACGCCTGGCGGTCCTTCGAGGCGTACCCGATCATCACGCAGATCAGCGGTGCCACCTCGGTCAAGGTGCCGCTGACCCCGGGCGATGTGCACGACCTGGACGCGATGGCCGAGGCGATCACCGACCGGACCCGGCTCGTCTTCGTCTGCAACCCCAACAACCCGACCGGCACGGTCGTGCGGCGGGCCGAGCTGGAGCGTTTCCTCGACCGGGTGCCGAGCGATGTCCTGGTGGTGCTCGACGAGGCCTACCGCGAGTTCATCCGGGACACCGAGGTGCCGGACGGCGTCGAGATCTACCGCGAGCGGCCCAACGTCTGCGTCCTGCGGACCTTCTCCAAGGCGTACGGCCTGGCGGGGCTGCGCGTCGGTTTCGCCATCGCCCACGAGCCGGTGGCGGCGGCGCTGCGCAAAACGGCGGTGCCGTTCGGGGTGAGCCAGATCGCGCAGGACGCGGCGATCGCCTCGCTGCGCGCCGAGGACGAGCTGATCGGCCGGGTCGGCTCGCTGGTCTGTGAGCGCAACCGCGTGATGGACGCGCTGCGGGACCAGGGCTGGACGGTGCCCGAGACCCAGGCCAACTTCGTCTGGCTGCGGCTGGGGGAGCGCACGGCGGCGTTCGCGCAGGCGTGTGAGCAGGCGGGTGTGGTCGTCCGGCCGTTCCCCGGGGAGGGCGTGCGGGTCACGGTCGGCGAGACCGAGGCGAACGACATCTTCCTGAAGGTGACGGAAGGCTTCCGCAGGCAGCTCTGACCAGCGCGCATGTCCAGGCGGTCGGCGGCTTGCCCGCCGGCCGCCTTCGTGTGTGCCGGAAGCGCGCGCGGAGGGGTCGACGTCACAGGGGACCCCCCTTCCCGGTCGGAAAAGCAGTAGGTCATAATTGCTTGTGAATGTGAACGCGTTCACAAGCGCATCCCGTTTTCTTCCGAGATGTCGGGGACGAACGGGATCAAGCAGGCCGCCGCGACCACGGCGAAGTAAGGAGCGACGACGTGGATCTGGCTCTGGCGCCGGAGACCCTGGCGCGATGGCAGTTCGGTATCACCACCGTCTACCACTTCCTCTTCGTTCCCCTGACGATCTCCCTCGCCGCCCTCACCGCGGGGCTGCAGACCGCCTGGGTGCGCACGGAGAAGGAGAAGTACCTCAAGGCGACGAAGTTCTGGGGCAAGCTCTTCCTGATCAACATCGCGATGGGTGTGGTCACCGGCATCGTGCAGGAGTTCCAGTTCGGCATGAACTGGTCCGACTACTCGCGGTTCGTCGGTGACGTCTTCGGTGCCCCGCTCGCCTTCGAGGCCCTGATCGCCTTCTTCTTCGAGTCCACCTTCATCGGGCTGTGGATCTTCGGCTGGGACAAGCTGCCCAAGAGGATCCACCTGGCCTGCATCTGGATGGTCTCGATCGGCACCCTGCTGTCGGCGTACTTCATCCTCGCCGCCAACTCCTGGATGCAGCATCCGGTCGGCTACCGGATCAACGAGGAGAAGGGCCGGGCCGAGCTCACCGACTTCTGGCTGGTGCTCACCCAGAACACCACCCTCAACCAGGTCTTCCACAGCTTCTCGGCGGCCTTCCTGACCGGCGGCGCCTTCATGGTGGGCATCGCCGCCTTCCACCTGATGCGCAAGAAGCACATCCCGGTGATGCGGACCTCGCTCCGGCTCGGCCTGGTCACCCTGGCCGTCGGCGGACTGTTCACCGCGATCAGCGGCGACACCCTCGGCAAGGTCATGTACGAGCAGCAGCCGATGAAGATGGCCGCCGCCGAGGCCCTGTGGGACGGCGAGGAACCGGCGCCGTTCTCCGTGTTCGCCTACGGCGATGTCGACCAGGGCCACAACAAGGTCGCCCTGGAGATCCCCGGCCTGCTGTCCTTCCTCGCCCACAGCGACTTCGAGTCGTACGTGCCCGGCATCAACGACACCAACGAGGCCCTCCAGGAGAAGTTCGGCCCCGGCGACTACAAGCCCATCGTTCCGGTCGCCTACTGGGGCTTCCGCTGGATGATCGGCTTCGGCATGGCCTCCTTCTCGCTCGGTCTGCTCGGCCTGTGGCTCACCCGCAAGAAGTTCCTGCTCCCGGCCGCCCACCGCACCGGCGAGGACGAGGTCCCGCACCTGGTGCTGCTGAAGCAGCCCCTCGGCTCCCGGCTCACCCGGCTGTACTGGCTCCTGGCGCTGTGGACCATGGCGTTCCCGCTGATCGCCAACGCCTGGGGCTGGATCTTCACCGAGATGGGCCGGCAGCCCTGGGTCGTCTACGGAGTGATGCGGACCGAGGACGCCGTCTCCCCCGGTGTCTCCACGGCCGAGGTCATCACCTCGATGTCCGTCTTCACCCTGCTCTACGCCGTCCTGGCCGTCATCGAGGTCAGGCTGCTCGCCAAGTACGTCAAGGCGGGCCCGCCCGAGCTCAGTGACTCCGACCTCAACCCGCCCACGAAGCTCGGCGGCGACCACCGTGACGCCGACAGGCCGATGGCCTTCTCGTACTAGGCCGAGGGAGCTGCACCGTCATGGAACTGCACGACGTCTGGTTCGTCCTGATCGCCGTCCTGTGGACCGGCTACTTCTTCCTGGAGGGCTTCGACTTCGGGGTCGGCATCCTCACCCGGCTGCTCGCCCGCGACCGCGCCGAGAAGCGGGTACTGATCAACACCATAGGCCCCGTCTGGGACGGCAACGAGGTGTGGCTGCTCACGGCCGGCGGCGCGACCTTCGCCGCCTTCCCCGAGTGGTACGCCACCCTCTTCTCCGGTTTCTACCTGCCGCTGCTGCTCATCCTGGTCTGTCTGATCGTCCGCGGTGTCGCCTTCGAGTACCGGGCCAAGCGGCCGGAGGAGAACTGGCAGCGCAACTGGGAGACGGCGATCTTCTGGACCTCGCTGCTCCCGGCCTTCCTGTGGGGCGTGGCCTTCGGGAACATCGTGCACGGCGTGAAGATCGACGCCGAGTTCGAGTACGTGGGCAACGTCTGGGACCTGCTCAACCCGTACGCCCTGCTGGGCGGCCTGGTCACGCTGACGCTGTTCACCTTCCACGGCACGGTGTTCACGGCGCTGAAGACGGTCGGTGAGATCCGGGAGCGGGCACGGAGGCTGGCCCTGCGCGTCGGTCTCGTCACCGCCGTACTGGCGTCGGCCTTCCTGCTGTGGACCCAGGCCGACCGCGGCGACGGCAGCAGCCTGGTCGCGCTGGTCGTGGCGGTCGCCGCACTGGTCGCAGCCCTGCTGGCGAACCGGGCGGGCCGCGAAGGATGGTCGTTCACCCTGTCCGGCCTCACCATCGTGGCCGCGGTGGCGATGCTCTTCCTGACGCTGTTCCCGAACGTCATGCCGTCCACCCTGGACGCCGACTGGAGCCTGACCGTCACCAACGCCTCCTCCAGTCCCTACACCCTGAAGATCATGACCTGGCTCGCGGTGATCGCCACACCGGTGGTGCTGCTCTACCAGGGCTGGACGTACTGGGTGTTCCGCAAGCGGATCGGCACCCAGCACATCGCCGATCCCGTGCACTGAGGTGTGTTTCACGTGAAACCGATCGATCCGCGCCTGCTCCGGTACGCCCGCGCCACCCGTGGCTTCCTGGCGGCGGTCGTCGGCCTGGGGGCCTTCGGGGCGGTGCTGGTCATCGCCCAGGCCATGCTCATCGCCGAGATCGTGGTGGGCGCGTTCCAGGACGGGCTGTCCGCCGGTGGACTCGGCACCCCCCTGCTGCTTCTCGTCGTCGTCGCGGCCGGCCGCGGGCTGGTCGGCTGGCTGACCGAGCTGGCCGCGCACCGGGCGAGCGCCGCGGTCAAGTCGGAGCTGCGGGGGCGGCTGCTGGAGCGGGCGACGGCGCTGGGACCGGGGTGGCTGGACGGCCGGCGCACCGGATCGCTGGTCGCCCTGGCCACCCGTGGGGTCGACGCCCTCGACGGCTACTTCTCGCGTTACCTCCCCCAGTTGGGACTCGCGGTGGTCGTCCCGGTGGCGGTGCTGGCGCGGATCGTCACCGAGGAGTGGGTCTCGGCGGCGATCATCGTGGGCACCCTGCCGCTCATCCCGGTCTTCATGGTGCTGATCGGCTGGGCCACCCAGTCCCGGATGGACCGGCAGTGGCTGGTGCTGTCCCGGTTGTCGGGCCACTTCCTGGACGTCGTCGCAGGACTGCCGACGCTGAAGGTCTTCGGACGGGCCAAGGCGCAGGCGGAGTCGATCCGCCGGATCACCGCCGAGTACCGGCGGGCGACCATGCGGACACTGCGGATCGCCTTCATCTCCTCCTTTGCGCTGGAACTGCTCGCCACGCTGTCGGTGGCGCTGGTCGCCGTGACGATCGGAATGCGGCTCGTCTACGGCGAGCTGGATCTCTACACCGGTCTGATCGTCCTGATCCTGGCGCCCGAGGCATATCTGCCGCTGCGGCAGGTCGGCGCCCAGTACCACGCGGCGGCGGAAGGGCTGGGAGCGGCTGAGGACATCTTCTCGGTACTGGAGACGCCCGTGCCCGCGCCGGGGACGGCGGCGGTGCCGACGGGTGCCCTCGCCTTCGAGGACGTGACGGTCCGCCACCCCGGCCGGTCCACGGACGCGGTGACGGGCGTGTCCTTCACCGTCGCCCCTGGGGAGACGGTCGCGCTCGTCGGACCGAGTGGCGCGGGCAAGTCGACCCTGCTGAACGTGCTGCTCGGGTTCGTCCGCCCCACCGGGGGCCGGGTGCGGATCGGGGGAGCCGACCTCGCCGGACTCGACCTCGCCGAGTGGCACGGCCGCGTCGCCTGGGTGCCGCAACGGCCGCACCTGTACGCCGGGACGATCGCCGAGAACGTACGGCTGGCCCGGCCCGACGCGGACGACGACGCCGTGCGGCGCGCCCTGCGGGACGCCGGGGCGCTGGAGTTCGTGGACGCGCTGCCCGACGGTGCCGAAACCGTGCTCGGTGAGGACGGAACGGGACTGTCGGCCGGGCAGCGGCAGCGGCTCGCGCTGGCCCGTGCGTTCCTCGCGGACCGGCCCGTCCTGCTGCTCGACGAGCCGACGGCCGCGCTGGACGGCGCCACCGAGGCCGATGTCGTGGCGGCGGTGCGGCGGCTGGCCGTCGGACGGACGGTGCTGCTCGTGGTGCACCGGCCTGCGCTGCTGGCCGTCGCGGACCGGGTGGTGCGGCTCGCCGAGCCGGCTCCCGCGGGCGTCCACGGGGAGCCCGTACGCCGGGCGGCCGACCCCGCGTCGGCCGCGGAAGCCGGCCCCGTACCGGTCAGCGGGTCCGCCGGTCCCGAGGCGGACACGGTCCCGGGTGGTGTCCTCGCCCGCGTCCGTGCCCTGTCCGGCGCCCGGCGGGGGAGGATCACCCTCGCGCTGCTGCTCGGCACCCTCGCCCTGGGCAGCGCCGTCGGGCTCATGGCGACCTCCGGGTGGCTCATCTCCCGGGCCTCCCAGCAGCCGCCCGTGCTGTATCTGATGATGGCCGTGACGGCGACCCGCGCCTTCGGCATCGGCCGGGCCGTGTTCCGCTACGCCGAGCGGCTCGTGTCGCACGACGCCGTGCTGCGCATGCTGGCCGACACCCGGGTCGCGGTGTACCGGCGCCTTGAGCGGCTGGCGCCCGCCGGACTGCGCGGCACCCGCCGGGGCGACCTGCTCTCCCGGCTGGTCTCCGACGTGGACGCGCTCCAGGACTACTGGCTGCGCTGGCTGCTGCCGGCCGGTGCGGCCGTCGCCGTCTCCGCCCTGTCCGTCGGCTTCACCGCCTGGCTGCTGCCCGAGGCCGGGGCCGTCCTCGCGGCCGGGCTGCTCGCGGCGGGCGCCGGCGTGCCCCTGCTGACCGGTGCCGTGGCCCGGCGTGCGGAGCGCAGGCTGGCACCGGCGCGGGGCGTCCTCGCGACCCGCGTGACCGATCTGCTCACCGGCACCGCCGAGCTGACCGTCGCCGGTGCCCTGCCCGCGCGGGCCGCAGAGGCGCGCCGGGCCGACGGCACGCTCACCCGGATCGCCTCGCGCGCCGCCACCGCCACCGCGCTCGGCGACGGGCTCACCGCGTTGGTCTCCGGACTGACCGTCGCGGGCGCCGCCCTCGTCGGCGTCCAGGCCGTGGCCGCCGGCCGGCTGGACGGTGTGGCCCTCGCCGTCGTCGTCCTCACCCCGCTGGCCGCGTTCGAGGCCGTCCTAGGGATGCCGCTCGCCGTGCAGTACCGGCAGCGGGTGCGCCGGAGCGCCGAGCGCGTGTACGAGGTCCTGGACGCCCCGGTGCCCGTACGGGAACCGGAGGCGCCCCGGCAGGCGCCCGCGTCGCCGTTCCCGCTCGTGGTCGAGGGGCTGGCCGCCCGGCACCCCGGGCAGGACCGGGACGCGCTCGCCGGGGTGGACCTGACGCTGGAACGGGGCCGCCGGATCGCGGTGGTCGGCCCGTCCGGCTCCGGGAAGACGACCCTCGCGCAGGCGCTGCTGCGGTTCCTGGACCCGGACGCGGGCGCCTACACCCTGGCCGGGGTGGACGCGTACGCCCTGGACGGCGACGACGTGCGGAGGCTGGTCGGACTGTGCGCGCAGGACGCGCACCTCTTCAACAGCTCGGTACGGGAGAACCTGCTGCTCGCCAGGAAGGACGCGACCGAGGACGAACTGCGCGACGCTCTTCGCCGGGCCAGGCTGCTGGAGTGGGCCGACGGCCTGCCCGACGGGCTCGACACGCTCGTCGGCGAGCACGGGGCGCGGCTGTCCGGCGGCCAGCGGCAGCGGCTGGCCCTCGCCCGGGCGCTGCTCGCGGACTTCCCCGTGCTGGTGCTGGACGAACCCGCCGAACACCTCGACCTGCCGACCGCCGACGCGCTCACCGCCGACCTGCTGGCCGCCACCGAGGGCCGTACGACGCTGCTCATCACCCACCGGCTGGCCGGTCTGGAGGCGGTGGACGAGGTGGTCGTGCTGGACGAGGGACGGGTGGTGCAGCGCGGTCCGTACGCCGAACTGGTGGCCGCCGCCGGTCCGTTGCGGGCGATGGCACGCCGGGAGGAGCAGGCCGGACTCCTGGTGGCGGCACGCTAGCCCGGTGGACGCCTTCCGCGTGACGGGACGTCAAGCGCGGAGAGAAAGACGGCTGTTCGGCGGTATCGCTGGTCCGTACGGGGCCAGTGGTCCCCCATGTGTACGACATGAACAGGGCCGTGCGCCGGGGTGGGGGCCAGGATCGCAGTCATGCGCTTCACCCGCCGCCATCCGCTGCTCACCGCCGTGCTGCTGTGCGCGCTCGCCGTGGTCGCCGCCCGGCCCGCCGACGGCGACCACGCCCCCGGTCACGGCTCCGTGTCCGGCGTCAGCGCGGAGGTGGCGCGGCTGTACGAGGAAGCGGCGGCGGCGACGGAGCGGTACGAGGCCGGCCGGCGCGAGGCCGAGGAGCAGCGGGCCAAGGGGCAGCGGCTGGAGGAGCGGCTCGGCCGGGAGCGGCGGGAGATGGCCGTGCTGCACGAGGACCTGGGCCGGATCGCGAGCTCCCAGTACCGGGACGGCGGCGGGCTGCCGCTCACCGCGCACATGCTGCTCGCCGACGACCCCGAAGAGCTGATGCGCGGTCAGCGGGTGGTGCGACAGGCGGAGATGTCGCTCGACAATGCGATCGGCAAGAGCGAGCGGGCCGAGGCCCGGCTCGCCCGCGACGAGGCGAAGGCCGCGGCGGCATGGCAGAGACTGGAAGAGCGGAACACGGAGCTCGCCACCCTGCGACAGGGCATCGAGCGGAAGCTCGAAGCGGCGCGGTGGAAACTCCAGGGCCAGGCGGACGCCTCCGTCGCGGCCGGCGCCTGTCGCGGCGCGGTCCGTCTCGACCGGCCCAGGACGCGGTTCACCACCAGCTGGGTGGCGCCGGTGGAGACGTACGAACTGTCCGCCTCCTACGGCAGCGGCGGTGCCCGGTGGGCGAACCGGCACACCGGGCAGGACTTCGCGGTGCCGATCGGCACGCCGGTGCGGGCCGCGGGCGCCGGGGAGGTGGTGAAGGTGTCCTGCGGGGGCGCCTTCGGCATCGAGATCGTGATCCGGCACGCGGGCGGCTACTACACGCAGTACGCCCATCTTGCGGCCGTCGCCGTCGACCAGGGGGAGAGGGTCGAACCCGGACAGTGGATCGGCCAGTCCGGCACCAGCGGCAACTCCACGGGCCCGCATCTGCACTTCGAGGTGCGGGTCACGCCGGAGACGGGGTCGGCGGTGGACCCCGTGCCGTGGCTGGCGCGGCACGGGGTGTCGCTCTGAGCTACGGGTGCTCGTTCAGCAGCCGCTCGATCACCACGGCCACCCCGTCGTCGTTGTTGGCGACCGTGCGGCCCGAGGCGGCGGCGATCACGTCCGGGTGGGCGTTGCCCATCGCGTAGGAACGGCCGGCCCAGGTCAGCATCTCGACGTCGTTCGGCATGTCACCGAAGGCGACGACCTCCTCGTGCGAGATGCCCCGCTCGGCACAGCACAGGGCGAGCGTGCTGGCCTTGGACACCTCGGGGCCGCTGATCTCCAGCAGGGCGCTGGGGCTGGAGCGGGTGACGTTGGCACGGTCGCCGACGGCGAGCCGGGCCAGGGTCAGGAAGGCGTCGGGGTCGAGATCGGGGTGGTGGGCGAGGATCTTGAGCACCGGCTCGCCGGCGGTGTGGGAGTCCGGGGCCAGCAGCTCCTCGGCGGGAGCGAGCGTGTCCGGGACCTCCATGTGCAGCTTCGGGTACGCCGGCTCCTGGTTGAAGCCGAAGGTCTGCTCCACGGCGTACACCGTGCCCGGCGCCGCCTCGCGCAGCAGCCGTACGGCGTCCAGCGCGTTCCTCCGGGGCAGCTCGCGCACCTTCACGAAGCGGTGCGCGCCGGGGCCGCCGTGCAGGTCGACGACGGCCGCGCCGTTGCCGCAGATGGCGAGGCCGTGACCGTGGACGTGGTCGCTGACGACGTCCATCCAGCGGGCCGGGCGGCCGGTGACGAAGAAGACCTCGATGCCCGCCTCCTCGGCGGCGGCGAGCGCGGCGACGGTGCGCGGGGACACCGACTTGTCGTCGCGCAGCAGGGTGCCGTCGAGGTCGGTGGCGATGAGCCGCGGTCGAGTGGGGGCTGCCTGGGTCTCGGGCTGTCGGGTCGCTGAGGTCACCCGGTCATTGTCCCGCATATGCCCGCACGGCCGTGCGGGACTCCGCACATCTGAGTGGTTACCGCCGTCACCAGCGGTCTTTCCCGCACCCCGGGGCAGCCGGGGTCACCGCAGCTGCGCCGGCGCCTCCATGGCGATCCGTTCGAAGACCTTCCGGTCCGCGGCGAAGTCCGAGTCGGGGATGGGCCAGTGGATCACGATCTCGGCGAATCCCAGCTCGGCGTGGCGGCCCGCGAAGTCGACGAAGGCGTCCAGGGACTCCAGCGGACGGCCCCGGTCCGGGGTGAATCCGGTGAGCAGGATCTTGTCCAGCCCGGTCACGTCCCGGCCCAGCTCGGCGCAGGCGTCGGCCAGCTTCTCCGCCTGGCCGCGAATGGCCTGAACCGACTGTTCGGGCGTGCCGTTCTCGTACAGCCGGGGATCGCCCGTGGTCACCCAGGCCTGCCCGTGGCGTGCCGCGAGCCGCAGTCCGCGCGGTCCGGTGGCCGCCACGGCGAACGGCAGCCGGGGCCGCTGCACACAGCCCGGGATGTTGCGCGCCTCGTGCGCCGCGTAGAAGTCGCCCTCGTACGACACCGAGTCCTCGGTGAGCAGCCGGTCGAGCAGCGGGACGAACTCGGCGAAGCGGTCGGCGCGCTCGCGGGGTGTCCAGGGCTCCTGGCCGAGCGCCGTGGCGTCGAAGCCGGTGCCGCCCGCGCCGATCCCGAGCGTGACGCGCCCGCCGGAGATGTCGTCGAGGGAGATGAGCTCCTTGGCGAGGGTCACCGGGTGCCGGAAGTTCGGCGAGGTCACCAGCGTGCCCAGCCGCATCCGGTCGGTCACGGCCGCGGCGGCGGTCAGGGTGGGAACGGCGCCGAACCAGGGGCCGTCCCGGAAGGTGCGCCAGGACAGGTGGTCGTAGGTGTACCCCGTGTGGAAACCGAGTTCCTCGGCGCGCTCCCAGGCCTCACGGCTGCCTTCGTGCCAGCGGCGGTACGGGAGGATCACGGTGCTCAGGCGCAGAGTCATGTCACCGAGCCTATGCGGCGAGCCGTGTTTCACGTGAAACGATCACGCCGTCCGTGTTCCGCCTCAGTGGCTCGCGGGAAACCGCAGATACCGGCTCGGCACGGCCCGGGTCAGCCACACGCCGTTGGCGCTCATGTGGAAGACATGGCCGTCCCGGTGCATGGCGGCCGCGTCCACGGACAGCACGACCGGGCGGCCCCGGCGGGCGCCGACGCGGGTCGCCGTCTCGCGGTCGGCGGAGAGGTGCACGTCGTGCCGGTTCATGGGCCGCAGCCCCTCGGCGCGGATCGCCTCCAGGTTCCGGGCGACGGTGCCGTGGTACAGGTACGGCGGCGGGACGGCCGGTGCCAGGCCGAGGTCGACCTCGACGCTGTGGCCCTGGCTGGCGCGGATCCGGGTGCCCTCGACGGCGAAGCGCCGCTTGTCGTTGGCGGCGACGACATGGTCCAGTTCCTCCCGGGTGAACCGGAAGCCGTGCGCGGACGCCGCGGCGATCAGCGCCTCGATCTCGACCCAGCCGCCCTCGTCGAGGGCGAGCCCGATCCTCTCGGGCTGATGGCGCAGATGCTTGGAGAGGTACTTCGACACCTTCACGGTGCGTCTTTCATCCATCCGTCCAGATTGCCGGGAGAGACGCGCATCACGCGATCGATTTAGCTCCAGAGGTTTGATCCACAGCCAAGTACGGTTATCCACAGGAGAATTGGCGCTCACTGTGGACAACCGGCCTCACACCGGCCGGCCTCACATCGGCGGCTTCACCCGCGCGATCCTCCGCAGCACCTCCGGCATCCACCGCGACAGCGCGTACGCCGTCCGTGCCTCCGGGGTGACCGGCACCACCGCCTCGTCACGCGCCACCGCCCGCAGGATCGCGGCGGCGACCTTCTCCGGCGGATAGTTCCGCAGTCCGTACAGGCGGGCCGCCCGCTTGCGCAGCCGCCGCTCCTCCTCGGCGTCCACACCCGCGAAGCGCGCGGTGGAGGTGATGGAGGTGTTCACGAAACCGGGGCACACCGCCGTCACACCGATGTCCCGGCCCGACAGCTCCGCCCGCAGGCACTCGTTCAGCATCAGCACCGCCGCCTTGGACGTGCTGTAGGCGGGCAGCGCCCTGGACGGCTGGAACGCCGCCGCCGAGGCGACGTTGACGATGTGGCCGCCCTGTCCGCGCTCGGCCATCCGCCGCCCGAAGAGCCGGCAGCCGTGGATCACCCCCCACAGATTGACGTCGAGGACCTTCCTCCAGTCCTCCGGGGTGGTGTCGAAGAAGGAGCCGCCCAGCCCGATGCCGGCGTTGTTCACCAGCACGTCCACCACGCCGTACTCGGTGGTGACCCGCTCGGCGAGCTTCTCCATGGCCTGCTCGTCGGACACGTCCGCCGTCTCCGCCCAGGCCGCCGCCGCTCCGCGACCGCGGGCCTCCCCGGCGGTACGGGCCGCGGCCTCCGCGTCCCGGTCGACCGCCAGCACGCGCGCGCCCGCCTCCGCGAAGGCGAGCGCGGTCGCCCGCCCGATCCCGCTGCCCGCCCCGGTGACCAGGACCAGCTGCCCGCCGAAGCGGTCGGCGTACCGGCCCGGAGGCGTCACCTCCGGCCGGCCGTCCTCCACGGACGCCACGAACTCGCCGATCCACGTCGCCAGCAGGTCGGGGCGGGTGCGCGGGATCCAGTGCCGGGCCGGCAGCGTCCGCCGGGTCAGCCGCGGCGCCCACAGCTCCAGGTCCTCGTGGAGCCGCTCCGAGAGGAAAGCGTCCCCCAGCGGCGTGATGAGCTGCACGGGCGCGTGCGCGTGGGCGTCCGCGCGCGGGCTGCGCAGCCGGGGACGCACGTTGTCCCGGTAGAGCCAGGCCCCGTGGGCCGCGTCCGACGGCAGGGACGGGGTCGGGTAGCCGCCGCCGGCGGGCACCTTCTCGACGCGCTCCAGGATCCGCGGCCAGCGTCTGCCCAGGGGGCCGCGCCAGGCGAGTTCGGGCAGCACGGGCGTGTGCAGCAGGTACACGTACCAGGACTTGGCGCCCTGGCCCAGCAGCTGGCCGACCCGGCGTGGGGTGGGCCGCTTCAGACGGCGGTTGATCCAGTGCCCGAAGTGGTCGAGCGACGGCCCCGACATCGACGTGAAGGAGGCGATCCGCCCCGCGGTGCGCCCGACCGTGACGAACTCCCAGGACTGCACCGAACCCCAGTCGTGCCCCACCAGATGCACCGGCCGGTCCGGGCTGACCGCGTCGGCGACGGCCAGGAAGTCGTCGGTCAGCTTATCCAGGGTGAACCCGCCGCGCAGCGGGCGCGGCGCCGTGGACCGGCCGTGGCCCCGGACGTCGTACGCCACGACGTGGAAACGCTCGGCGAGCCGGGACGCGACCTCCGACCACACCTCCTTGCTGTCCGGGTAGCCGTGCACCAGGACGACCGTCGGCCGCCCGCGCTCACCCAGCTCGGCCACGCACAGCTCGACCCCGCCCGTACGCACCCGGCGCTCCCGCGCCCCCCTCAGTCCCGTCACACCGGCGAATGTGGCAGTTGTCGCGGAGCCCGTCAACGGTGCCCCGGAGCCTGTGCATAACTCTCAGGCAGGGCTCCCCTACGGGCCCGTACGACTCCAGACGGACACCAAGACGGCTCTCCGGTCTGACGACCGGAGTGGTACGGGTCACTAGTGTCATGGACGTGACTGTGATCGTGACCGAAAGCCTGAGCAAGCGGTTCCCCCGGGTGACCGCTCTTGACCGGCTCTCCGTGGACGTCGGGCCCGGTGTGACCGGACTCGTCGGAGCCAATGGAGCCGGCAAGTCCACACTGATCAAGATCCTGCTGGGTCTGTCCCCCGCCACCGAGGGCCGCGCCGAAGTGCTCGGACTCGACGTCGCCACCGAGGGCGCCGCCATCCGTGAACGGGTCGGCTACATGCCGGAGCACGACTGCCTGCCGCCGGACGTCTCGGCCACCGAGTTCGTCGTCCACATGGCGCGCATGTCCGGCCTGCCGCCCACCGCCGCGCGGGAGCGCACCGCGGACACCCTGCGCCACGTCGGCCTCTACGAGGAGCGCTACCGCCCCATGGGCGGCTACTCCACCGGCATGAAGCAGCGGGTGAAGCTCGCGCAGGCCCTCGTGCACGACCCCCGGCTGGTCTTCCTGGACGAGCCCACCAACGGCCTCGACCCGGTCGGCCGCGACGAGATGCTCGGCCTGATCCGCCGCATCCACACCGATTTCGGCATCTCGGTCCTGGTCACCTCCCACCTGCTGGGCGAACTGGAGCGCACCTGCGACCACGTCGTGGTCGTCGACGGCGGCAAGCTGCTGCGCTCCAGCTCCACCACGGACTTCACCCAGAACACCACGACCCTCGCGATCGAGGTCACCGACACCGACGAGCACCCGGACGGCACCCGCGCGGTGCGCGACGCGCTCCACGCGCGCGGGGTGACCGTCGAGGACGGCAGCGGACTGCCGGGCGCCGGACACATCCTGCTGCTCACCGCGCAGGGCGAGGACACCTACGACCTGGTCCGCGACGTCATCGCGGACCTCGGCCTCGGCCTGGTGCGCATGGAACAGCGCCGGCACCACATCTCCGAGGTCTTCAAGGACGACGCGGACAGCGACGCGCAGCGGAAGGAGGCGGTCGGCCATGGCAACTGAGCAGTCCATGCAGACACCAGCCACTGCATCGGGTGACACCCGTATCCACAACATCGGCTACCGCTCCTACGACGGCCCGCGCCTCGGCCGCTCCTACGCGAGGCTCTCGCTGTACTCGCAGTCCCTGCGCGGCGCCTACGGCCTCGGCCGCTCGGTGAAGTCCAAGGTGCTGCCGATGCTGCTGTTCGTGGTGATGTGCGTGCCCGCCGCCATCATGGTGGCCGTCGCCGTCGCCACCAAGACCAAGGAACTGCCCCTCGACTACACCCGCTACGCGATCGTCATGCAGGCCGTCATCAGCCTGTACGTCGCCTCGCAGGCGCCCCAGTCCGTCTCGCGCGACCTGCGCTTCAAGACCGTACCGCTGTACTTCTCGCGGCCCATCGAGACCGCCGACTACGTACGCGCCAAGTTCGCCGCGCTGGCGTCGGCCCTGTTCGTCCTCACCGCCGCTCCCCTGCTGGTGCTGTACATCGGCGCGCTGCTGGCCGAGCTCGACTTCACCGACCAGACCAAGGGATTCGCGCAGGGACTCGTCTCCGTGGCACTGCTCTCGCTGCTCTTCGCCGGCATCGGCCTGGTCATCGCCTCGGTCACCCCGCGCCGCGGCTTCGGCATCGCGGCCGTCATCGCCGTACTGACCATCTCCTACGGTGCGGTCTCCACCCTCCAGGCGATCGCGGAGACCCAGAACAGCGGCGACGGCATCGCCTGGATCGGCCTGTTCTCGCCGATCACCCTCATCGACGGCGTGCAGTCCGCCTTCCTGGGAGCGAGCTCCGCCTTCCCGGGCGGGGTGGGCCCGAGCAACGCCGAGGGCGTCGTCTACGTCCTGTTCACCCTCGGCCTGATCGCCGCGAGCTACGGCCTCCTGGTGCGTCGCTACAAGAAGGTGGGATTGTGACCACGCTCAGCATCGACCACGTCTCCCGCTGGTTCGGCAACGTGGTCGCCGTCAACGACATCACCATGACCATCGGCCCCGGCGTCACCGGTCTGCTCGGCCCCAACGGCGCCGGGAAGTCCACCCTCATCAACATGATGGGCGGCTTCCTCGCCCCCTCCACCGGCACCGTCACCCTCGACGGACAGCAGGTGTGGCGCAACGAGGCCATCTACCGGCACATCGGCATCGTTCCCGAGCGCGAGGCGATGTACGACTTCCTCACCGGCCGCGAATTCGTCCTCGCCAACGCCGAACTCCACGGTCTGGGTGCCAAGGCCGCCCAGCAGGCGCTGGCCACGGTCGAGATGGAGTACGCGCAGGACCGCAAGATCGCCACGTACTCCAAGGGCATGCGGCAGCGCGTGAAGATGGCGTCCGCGCTGGTCCACCAGCCGTCGCTGCTCCTCCTCGACGAGCCCTTCAACGGCATGGACCCGCGTCAGCGCATGCAGCTCATGGACCTGCTGCGGCGGATGGGCGACGAAGGCCGCACCGTGCTGTTCTCCTCCCACATCCTGGAAGAGGTCGAACAGCTCGCCTGGCACATCGAGGTCGTCGTCGCCGGCCGGCACGCGGCCAGCGGTGACTTCCGCAGGATCCGCCGCCTGATGACGGACCGCCCGCACCGCTACCTGGTGCGCTCCAGCGACGACCGCGCCCTCGCGGCCGCGCTGATCGCCGACCCGTCGACGTCCGGCATCGAGGTCGACCACGCCGAGGGCGCGCTGCGCATCCAGGCCGTCGACTTCGGCCGCTTCACCGCCCTGCTGCCGAAGGTCGCGCGCGAGCACGGCATCCGGCTGCTCACGGTCTCGCCGTCCGACGAGTCCCTCGAGTCCGTCTTCTCGTATCTCGTCGCCGCGTAGGAGGCCGAAGATGTACGACCCCACAGTCGCCCGGCTCACCTACCGGGCCCTGCTCGGCCGTCGCCGGGCCCTCATCCTGGGCGCCCTGCCCCTGCTGCTGATCGCGATCTCCCTGGCGGTGCGCGCCCTCGCCGGCGCCGACGACCAGACCGCGGCCGACGTCCTCGGCGGGCTCGCGCTCGCCACCATGGTGCCGATCATCGGTGTCATCGCCGGAACCGGAGCCATCGGTCCCGAGATCGACGACGGCTCGGTGGTCTACCTGCTGTCCAAGCCGATCAAGCGGCCGACCATCATCTACACCAAGCTGATCGTCGCGATCGCCGTCACCATGGTGTTCTCGGCGGTGCCGACCCTGATCGCGGGCTTCATCCTGAACGGCAACGGCCAGCAGGTCGCCGTCGCCTACACCGTGGCCGCGCTGGTCGCCTCCATCGCGTACGCGGCGCTCTTCCTGCTGCTCGGCACGGTCTCGCGGCACGCGGTGGTGTTCGGGCTGGTCTACGCGCTGGTCTGGGAGGCGCTGTTCGGCTCCCTGGTGCCGGGCGCGCGCACGCTGAGCGTCCAGCAGTGGTCGCTGGCGGTGGCGCAGAAGGTCTCCGGGGGTGACCTGGTCACCTCGGACGTGGGTCTGACGACCGCGACGGTGCTGCTGGCCGCGGTCACCGTGCTGGCCACCTGGTACGCCGGGCAGAAGCTGCGGTCGCTGACGCTCGCCGGCGAGGAGTGAGGAGCCCTCGCGTGTTTATTCGGTGGCGTCCGGCTTGCCCGGCGGGCAGAGTGGTTGTGTCCGCATCGCCGGGAAAGTCCGGCGTCATCTGCGGGGAGGGGAGCGGGACGGTGTCCATGCACGGCACGTCCCACTCCTGTCAGGGCAGCCCGTGGCTGACTCCGGAGTCGTCCCTACTGCTCCGTTGAGTCCGCCCGTACGGGGAACTGCCCGGGGCGGCCGCTTCGAGCACGCGCAGTCAGTCGCGTGGGCCGCCCTTCCCGACTTCGTTGTGGCGGGGCGGGTGGGGCTGCGCAGCCCTGCGCCTGCGGAGTGCCCCCCACTCTCGACTTCGCTCGAGCGGGAAGGACCCCCATGAGCGGGAGGTGCCCCCGCCGCCCACCCGTGCCGCTGGGGGCACCTCCCAGGCCCTTTGGGCACTGAGGGGAGGCACGATTGCCCGCAGTCACGCGAGCAGCCGCTCCACCACTACCGCGATGCCGTCGTCCTCGTTGGAGGTGGTCACCTCGTCGGCCACCGCCTTCAGTTCCTCGTGGGCGTTGGCCATGGCCACGCCGTGGGCGGACCAGGCGAACATCGGGATGTCGTTGGGCATGTCGCCGAAGGCGATCGTCTCCGCGGCCTTCATGCCCAGCCGGCGTGCCGCCAGTGACAGCCCCGTGGCCTTGGACAGGCCGAGCGGGAGCAGTTCGACGATGCCCTCGCCCGCCATGGTGACGGTGACGAACCCGCCCGCCGTGCGGGTGGCCGCGTCGGCGAGCTCGTCCGAGGTCAGCGTCGGGTGCTGGATGTACAGCTTGTTCAGGGGCGCCGTCCACAGGTCCGACGCGTCCGTGAACGGGGTCGCGGGCAGCCCGCCCACGACCTCGTAACCGGGACCGACCAGCACCTCGCCGTCCAGACCGTCGCGGCTCGCCGCCAGGTACAGCGGGCCGGTCTCCGCCTCGATCTTGGCCAGCGCCACTCCGGCCAGCTGCCGGTCCAGGGTCACCGACGTCAGCAGGCGGTGCGCCCCGGCGTCGTACACCTGGGCGCCCTGGCCGCAGACGGCGAGGCCCTCGTAGCCGAGGTCGTCGAGTATGGGACGGGTCCAGGGCACCGCGCGGCCGGTGACGACGATGTGTGCGGCGCCCGCCGCGGTGGCCGCGGCGAGCGCGTCACGGGTGCGGCGGGAGACCGAGTGGTCGTCCCGCAGCAGCGTGCCGTCGAGGTCGGTGGCGATGAGCCGGTACGGGAAGGGCGCGGGGGTGGTGCTCACTTGGTGACCGGCTCCAGGATCTCCCGGCCGCCCAGGTACGGACGCAGCACTTCGGGCACGCGCACGGAGCCGTCGGCCTGCTGGTGGTTCTCCAGGATCGCCACGATCGTGCGCGGTACGGCGCACAGCGTGCCGTTGAGCGTGGCCAGCGGGCGCACCTTCTTGTCCTCACGGACGCGGATCGACAGCCGGCGCGACTGGAACTCGGTGCAGTCCGAGGTCGAGGTCAGCTCGCGGTACTTGCCCTGGGTCGGGATCCACGCCTCGCAGTCGTACTTACGCGCGGCCGAGGAGCCCAGGTCGCCCGAGGCGACGTCGATCACGCGGAACGGCAGCTCCAGCGAGGTCAGCCACTGCTTCTCCCACTCCAGCAGCCGCTGGTGCTCCGCCCGGGAGTCCTCCGGGGCGACGTACGAGAACATCTCGACCTTGTCGAACTGGTGCACGCGGAAGATGCCCCGGGTGTCCTTGCCGTGCGAGCCGGCCTCGCGGCGGAAGCAGGGCGAGAAGCCCGCGTACCGCAGCGGCAGCCGGTCGGCGTCGATGATCTCGTCCATGTGGTACGCGGCCAGCGCCACCTCGGACGTGCCGACCAGGTAGAGGTCGTCCTTGTCGAGGTGGTAGACGTCCTGGGCCGCCTGGCCGAGGAAGCCGGTGCCCGCCATCGACTGGGGGCGCACCAGCGCGGGGGTCAGCATCGGCGTGAAGCCGGCGGCCGTGGCCTGCGCCATCGCGGCGTTCACCAGGGCGAGTTCGAGCAGCGCGCCGACGCCGGTCAGGAAGTAGAAGCGGGAGCCCGAGACCTTGGCGCCGCGCTCGACGTCGATGGCGCCGAGGAGCTGGCCGAGCTCCAGGTGGTCCTTGGGCGCGAAGCCCTCGGCGTCGAAGTCACGGATGTCGCCGTGTGTCTCCAGCGTGACGAAGTCCTCCTCGCCGCCGACGGGCACGTCGGGGTGGACGAGGTTGCTCAGCCTGAGCAGCAGCTCCTGGGTCTCGCTCGCGGCGGTGTCGCGGTCGGCGTCGGCCGCCTTGACGTCGGCGGCGAGCTGGCCGGCCCGCTTCAGCAGCTCGGCCTTCTCGTCACCGGCCGCCTTGGGGATGAGCTTGCCGAGCGACTTCTGCTCGGCGCGCAGCTCGTCGAAGCGGACGCCGGACGACCTGCGCCGCTCGTCGGCAGACAGGAGGGCGTCGACGAGCGCGACGTCCTCTCCACGGGCGCGCTGCGAAGCACGCACACGGTCGGGGTCCTCACGAAGCAGGCGAAGGTCAATCACGCGGTCAAGGCTACCGGTGCGGGGTGACGCCTCACGACTCACTATTGCGGTGCGGCGACGCACGTGCCGTTATGAGGGAATTGCGCAGAATGTTCCGCAAGGTCAATGAATGGGGCGCTCCCCCTGGAACGGGTCAGTTCGCGGGACGTCGGTTGACCAGGATTCCTTGCGCGGCACGGAACTTGGGCTTCGGTTGTCCACAGGTATCCACACTCTCGGGGAGTTATCCACAGGGTGTGGGGAAGGTCTGTGGACTCCGGAATTGATCGCTCCGAAACGTCTGATCAAAGCCGAGGATTCCCAGGACAAACTCCCCTCCTCCCCACTTTTGAGTGGAAAAGGCTCACCCCAAAGGGTTGACCAAAGGAAAAGGGTGGACGAAGGGGGATGTGCGGGGTGATGAACAAGGTCATGCGCTGTGGAGCGATTTGTCGACTGGATGGGGCTTCGGTGTCGACTTGTCCCCAGATGGAGAAGCGGACCTGTGGATAACTTCTGTGGACAACGAAAATCAGCAGGTAGGACCGGCCGGTCTTGTCAGAACCGCCCGTCCTGGCACCGTGCGACCCAGTCCGCCGCCCCCACGAACTCCTCGTCCGACGTCCCGGGGAACGGCGGCAGCACCTCCCCGGGACGTACGTCCGCACGCGGGTACGAACCGAGGAAGCGCACCTGCAGACAGATCCGCTTGAGCCCCGTCAGCGCCTCGGCCATCCGACGGTCCGAGATATGTCCCTCGGCGTCGATGCAGAAGCAGTAGTTGCCGATCCCGGCACCGGTCGGCCGGGACTGGAGCAGCATCAGGTTGATGCCACGGGTGGCGAACTCTCCCAGCAGGTCGCGCAGCCCACCGGGGTGGTCGTCGCGCTGCCACAGCACGACGGACGTCTTGTCGGCGCCCGTGGGCGCGGCGGGCCGGGCGGGGCGGCCCACCAGCACGAACCGGGTCTGGGCGTTCTCCGCGTCGTGGATCTCCGTCTCCAGGGCCTCCAGGCCGTACCGGGCGGCGGCGAACTCACCGGCGAAGGCGGCGTCGTACCGGCCCTCCTGGACCAGCCGCGCACCGTCCGCGTTGGAGGCGGCCGACTCCCAGACGGCGTCCGGGAGGTGCGTCTTGAGCCAGTTGCGGACCTGCGGCTGGGCGGCCGGGTGGGCGGTGACCGTCTTGATGTCCGACAGCCTGGTGCCCGGCCGGACGAGCAGCGCGAAGGTGATCGACAGCAGCACCTCGCGGTAGATCATCAGCGGGGTGCCCGCGACCAGTTCGTCGAGGGTGGTGGTGATACCGCCCTCGACGGAGTTCTCGATGGGGACGAACGCGGCCTCGGCCTCGCCGACGCGCACCGCGTCGAGCGCGGACTGCACGGACACGTACGGGATCAGCTCACGGGTGGCCGCCTCGGGAAGCGTGCGCAGGGCGACTTCGGTGAAGGTGCCCTCTGGTCCGAGATACGCATAGCTCGCTGGCATGACCTCACCCTAATGGGCCCCGGCCGACGGCAGCTCCGCCAGAGCCCTCAGGGGTGACACGGGACGGTTCTCACCCCTCCAGCAGTCGCTGCCCCACATACTCTCCCTCCGCCGCGCCGCCCGGCACCGCGAACAGCCCGCTCGCCTCGTGGCGGACGAACGGCGTCAGGGCGTCGCCCCGGTCGAGCTTGCGCTGCACCGGCACGAAGCCGCGCAGCGGATCGGCCTGCCAGCAGATGAACAGCAGCCCCGCGTCCGGCGCCCCGTCCGCGTCGATGCCGTCGTGGTACGAGAACGGGCGGCGGAGCATGGCGGCGCCGCCGTTCTGGTCGGGCCGGGTGATCCTCGCGTGGGCGTTGATCGGGACGACCAGGTTGCCCCGGGAATCCGTCTTCTCCAGGTCCATCTCGGACGTCTCGGTGCCCCCGGACAGCGGCGCCCCGTCGGACTTGCGGCGCCCGATGACGCTCTCCTGCTCCTTGACCGGCAGCTTCTCCCAGTCGTCCAGCAGCATGCGGATACGACGTACGACGACGTAGGAGCCGTTCGCCATCCAGGCCGGCTCGCCCTTTCCGGGGACGAAGACCCGCTCGTCGAAGTCGGACTCGGCGGGCTTGGGGTTGCGGGTGCCGTCGACCTGGCCCATCAGGTTGCGGGCGGTCATGGGGTGAGCGGTGGCGCCGGGTGAGCGGTTGAAGCCGTTCATCTGCCAGCGCACCTTCGCCGCCGAGCCCGCGTCCTTCTGGACGGCGCGCAGGGCGTGGAAGGCCACGAGGGCGTCGTCGGCGCCGATCTGCACCCACAGGTCGCCGTTGCTGCGGGTCTTGTCGAGATGGTCGGAGGAGAAGTCGGGCAGCGGGTCCAGGGCGACCGGGCGCTGCTTCTCCAGACCGGTGCGCGCGAAGAAGCTGTGGCCGAAGCCGAAGGTGAGGGTCAGTGAGGAGGGGCCGGCGTCACGGGCCACGCCGGTGTCGTCCTGCGCGCCGGCCTCGCCCGCCATCAGCCGACGGGCGGTGTCCGACCAGCGGCGCAGCAGGGCGGCAGCCTCCTTGCGTCCGGCCCCTGGGGCGAGGTCGAAGGCGATGAGATGGCCGCGGGCCTGGAGCGGCTGGGTGATGCCGGGCTGATGTTTCACGTGAAACTCGACCCGGCTGTCGCCCACCGACGTCAGCGGGGTGGCTCCGGCGGGCGCCGCCGCGTATCCCGCGGCCCCGCCCGCCGCCCCGAGGACGAGCCCGGTGGCACCGGCCGTGCCGAGCAGCCGGCGCCGGGAGATGCCGTTCCCGGTGGTCCGGTCCCCGGGCTCCTCCTGGGGTGCCCCGGAGGTCCGGGCCTGCGGAAGGGTCTGGTCAGCCATGGTGGTTCAGCCGATCTTCGTGTTCTTCGAGACGGTCACCTGGTCGATGTCGGAGGTCCGCACGGTCACCTCGACCTTCCAGTCGCCCGTCATGGGGATCTGTACTCCGCTCGCCGACCAGTGTCCGGTGGTGATGTGGTCGGGGACGACGGGCAGCGGCCCGATGTCCTTGGCGGAGAGGGTGAAGGCGACCTTCACCTCGGGGATGTCGACGGCCTGGCCGTCCGGGCCCTCCACATAGACGTGCATGTCGTTGTCGCCGACCCGAGCGGGGTCGAGGTCGACCGTGACGACGCCCTTGCCGTTCTCGCCGCCGGTGTCGAAGGGCATGTTCAGCGTCACCGCGCCGGTGCCCTGGCCGGTCGGGGCGGACGACGAGGACGAGGCGGAGGTGGCCGCCGCGGCCTCCTGCTCGGTGCGCCCCGGCTCGGTCTGCGTCAGCACGGTGGTGACGGCGAGCAGGACGACGGCGATGCCCGCCTCGGCGAGTACGGAGCGGCGCAGACCGAAGCGGTCGGGGTCGGCGTCGCGCAGCCGCTTCTGCCGGGCGCTCTCCATCGCGGCCCGCTGCCGGGCGAGCTGAGCGGCCCGGGCGTCGCCGCCCTTTTCGGCCCCGGTGGCCTTGCCTGCCCCTGCCGGCTGCTTCTCCTTCTTCTCCTCCTCGCGCGCCGCCGGGGCCGACGCCTCCGCCAGCCGCGCCGTCCAGCGCCGCGAGATCGAGGCGATCGCGACCATCACCACCACGAGCCCGATCTTGGCGAGCAGCAGCTGCCCGTACCGGGTGTCGGTGAACGCCGACCAGGAGCCGAGCTGTCGCCAGCTCTGGTAGACGCCGGTGACGACCAGCGCCACCACGCTGCCGAAGGCGAGCCGTGAGAACCGCTGGACGGCGTCCCGGTCGACCGGGGTGCCGGCGGGCGCCCGGTAGAGCGCGACGAGCAAGGCGGTGAGTCCGCCGAGCCAGGCGGCGACGGCCAGCAGGTGGAGCACGTCGACGGACATGGCGACACCCGGCTGGAGTCCCTGGGAGGCGTGCTCGGACATCGCCCAGCTCGCGGCGATCCCGGCCGCCACGACCATCCCGCCGATCGCCAGTCCGAAGGTCAGGTCCCGCTTCTCCTCGGCTTCCCGCTTGTCGTAGGCGCCGAACAGCACCGCGATGAACAGGGCCGCCGCGGCGAGCAGCAGCAGCCGGGACACCAGTGCCGCGCCGGTCTTCGTCTGGAGCACGTCCCCGAGCAGCGACAGGTCGAAGACGTCGCCGACCGCCCCGGAGGTGGTGTAGGAGCCGCGCAGGAGCAGCAGCGCGAGCGTGGCCGCGGTGAGCGCCAGCCATCCGGAGACGACCAGCCGCTGCACCGCCCGCACCCCGGCGCCACGCCCCCAGCAGGCGAGCACGAAGGCGGCCCCGCCGGCCATGACGGCGAAGCCGGCGTACGACACGTAGCGGCCGATGCCGTACAGCCAGCCGACCAGGCCGTCGTCGGAGGCCTGCGCGGAGGCGGAGACGGAGGTCTCGGAAGGGGCGCCGATGGAGAAGGTGAAGGCACCGGCGACGGGATGGCTGTCCGCGGACACCACCTGGTAGGCCACGGTGTAGGTGCCGTCGGGCAGCCCGCTGAGCAGCCGCACGGTGTACGTCGTGCCGCTGAGGTTGGCCGGGTCGCCCTTGTCGACCCGCTTGCCCTTGGGGTCGAGGACGCGCACGGCGTCGGCGCTCACCGCGATCTGTTCGGAGAAGGTGAGCGAGACCTGGGTGGGCGCCGTGTCGACCGCCGCCCCCTGCCCGGGATCGCTGCCGGTCAGCGCGGCGTGCGCGGAGGCGGGAGCGGCTCCGGCGAGGAGCGCGCCGAGGACCGCCAGGAGCAGCAGCACCAGGGTCCGCACGCGGGGGGCGATGGTCTGGGTCACAGGGGTGTCTCCCTCAGTGTCCGGTCTTCGGGGTGTAGGTGGCGGGCTTCACCGGGATCTCGACCGTGACGGGGTCCGACTCGGCGAAGCGCAGCTCGACGGAGACCTTCTGACCCTGCTTCGGCTTCCGCTTCAGCTGCTCGAACATCAGATGGCTGCCGCCGCTCTCCAGCACCAGGCTGCCGTGGGCCGGGATGTCGAGGGCCTCGGCCTCCTGCATGGCCCCGTCGACGGTCTCGTGCACGGTGACCTGGTCGGCGACGTCGCTGCTGACCGAGGTCAGCCGGTCCGCGGAGTCGCCGTCGTTGGTGATGGTGAGGAAGCCGGCGGCCATGTCGGAGATCGGCTGCGGCATGTACGCGGAGCCGACGGACAGCTCCGCCGCACCGCCGTCCGAGCCGCCGCAGCCGGCCAGGGCCAGCGCCCCGGCGACGACCAGGGCCGCGGCTGCCGGGCGCCTCACGGGTTCTCGCCCTTGATGATCTCGGGGAGGTCCTTGGTGTAGTCCTCGACGGTGGCGTCCTCGCCGTAGAGGACGTACCCGCCGTCGGTCTTCGGCGAGAAGGCGATGACCTGGGTGCCGTGGTCGGAGACGGTCTTGCCGTTGTCGTCCTTGCGTGGCGGGTCGATCGAGATGCCGAGGGTGCGGGCACCGGCCTGGATGGTGTCGAAGTCGCCGGTCAGGCCGACGACCTGGGAGTCGATGCCCTTGAGCCACTTGCCCAGCGCGGCGGAGGTGTCACGCTCCGGGTCGGTGGTGACGAACACGATCCGCAGCTCGTCCTGCTGCTCCTGGGACAGCTGCTTCTTGGCCACGGCGAGGTTGTTCATCGTCAGCGGACAGACGTCGGGGCAGTGCGTGTAGCCGAAGTAGATCAGCGTGGGCCGGCCCGCGGTCTGCTCGCGGAGGTCGTACTCCTCGCCGTCGGTGTCGGTGAGGACGAGGTCCGGCTTCTCGAACGGCTTGTCGAGGACGGTGGCCGCCTTCCGGGCGCCGGCCTCCTCGGACACCACGGCGACGGGGTCGCCGCTGTCGCCGGACCCGCTCCCGCAGGCGGAGAGGGTGAGGGAGGCGACGGCGAGCAGGGCCGCGGCCGCGAAGGTCTTCTTGCGCATGAATGGTCCTGAGAGGTGAGTGCTCCGGCGCGCACCGGGAGGCCACGGGGCCGTGGGCGGCCCGGTGCGCGCCGTTGAAGAAGAGGGAGGTGGTCAGGCGGTGGTGCGCCGGCGACCGGCGAGGACGCCGTAGGCGACGCCCGCGGCGCCGACCACGATGCCGACGACGCCCAGGACGCGGGCGGTGGTGTCCGTGCCGCCGGAGTCGCCCTCGTCGTCGGAGGCGGAGGTCTGGGCGGAGGCGTTCTCGGCCGCCGCGGCGTCGTCGGAGGCCTTGTCGTCGTCCGCGGCACCGTGCGAGTGGCCGTCCTCGGAGGCCTCGGACAGGGTGAGCACAGGGGCCGGGTGCTCGGGCTCCTCCTGGCCCTCCTGCGGCACCTCGATCCAGCGGACGACCTCCTTGTCGGAGTACGTCTGCAGGGCCTTGAAGACGAGTTCGTCGGCGTCCTCGGGCAACGTGCCGACGGACACCGGGAACTTCTGGAAGAAGCCGGGCTCGATGCCGTCGCCCTTGGCGGTCCAGGTGACCTTGGAGACGGCCTCGTCGATCTTCTTGCCGTGCATCTCCAGCGGCTTGTCCAGCTTGGACGTGGTGACCTTGACGTCCCAGCCCTCGACCGGCTGCGGCATCACGGACGCCAGCGGGTGGTCCGTGGGGAAGGTGACCTCGAGCTTGGTGGTCGAGGCGTTGTCCCGCTCGTTGGGGACCTTGAAGCCGACGACCGCGTAGCCGCCCTTCGCGGCCTCGCCCTCCGGCTGCACGCTGACGTGCGCGAAGGAAGGGGTGGACACAGCGAGAACGGCGACACCGGCGACGGCGACGGCGGCGGCGATACGGGAAGCCTTCATGGCAGAAGCACTCCGCTTCGGTTGAGGTTTCACTGACGGTGAGGGATGTGCCGCGCGTACGGCCGGACGGGCCCTTCGGGCAGGACGGCCGGGCGCACACGGAAACGGCCGCACGCGCGCGTGCCGCACGCCGGCGCCCCTCTCCTCGGCCGAGAAAACCCGGAGTGGTGGTCGCCTTGCGTCAGGCGGCGAGAGCGAGTGCGGTGCCGGCGGCCGGCGGGCCCCGGCGGATCACCGTGTGGTGCAGTCCGGCGGAACGGGGCGGAAGCGGGGCGAACAGCGCGGTGCGCGCCATGCGCGGGGTCCCTTCCGGTGCTCCCGGGAGCCCGGAGCGCAGAGCACGCACCAGGGCGAGCGCCGCGCGGAGGGACCGTACGAGGGCCCCCTCGGCGACACCGTGCGCCGACAGTTCTGCCAGCCGCAGCAGGGCCAGGTCACCGTGGCGCAGCAGCCATCCCGCGGCCAGCGCCGCGAGGACGTGGCCGAGCAGCATCGGCAGTGACGGCAGCAGGGACGCCGGGGCGTCCGCGGCGGTCTCCGCGTGGGTGGCGGCCCCGGCGTGGTGGACCCGCGCGTCGATGAGGACGCGCTCGGCCTGCGCGGGACTGAGCCCCGCCGCGGTGGTCCCGCACAGCAGCCGCGCGGCCCGCTCGACCAGTGCGGCGTCGGAGAGCGCGGACGACGAACCCGTGGCGGGCGTGCCGTGCTGCCCCAGGCCGAACAGTGTGTGCAGGGCCGTCTGGCCGCAGGCCAGCAGCACCGCGATCCCCGGCAGCGACCGCGCGCGTCCGGAGAGCGGCGCGGCGACCGCGAGGACCCCGAGGAAGCCCGCGCCCAGGGTCCACAGCGGTACGGCGGTGCAGGAGGCGAGCGTGTGCCCTGCCCCGGCCAGCACGACGCAGACCGCGGCGAACACCGCGGCCCGCAGGATCCGGAGGCCTCGTCCGGAGCGTGTCGTACACGGGTGGGGGGCAGACATGGCGCGCTCATCATCGCACCGGCCCACCGGCCGTCGTACGGCAGGTCCGCAAGATGAGGTACGACCGGAAGATCACATCTGCTACGACACGCCCCACATACACCGATCGGATCCACGACACACCCGCCATATGGGCGGTGTCACGTCAACTCCACGCTTACGGATGAGAACTCAGGGCAATACGTAACGGTATGTCGAGCCGCAGCCAGGAGGCTGGAGCATGAGCATCTGGTGGTCACTCCATCTGCGGCGCGACGCCGCCAGCGTGCCGCTCGCCCGGCGCCTGCTGCTCGGCACCATGGAGACCGCGGGCGTCGACCCCGACGTCTCCTACGACCTCTCCGTCGCCCTCAGCGAGGCCTGCGCGAACGCGGTCGAGCACGGCGGGGACACCGCGCGGGGCGGCACCTCGGAGGCGTTCCGGGTGACCGCCTATCTCGACGGCGAGAAGTGCCGCATCGAGGTCGCCGACGCGGGCCCCGGCTTCCCCGGTGCGACCGGGAGCCGCCCCCGCCCGCCGGCCCGTCCCGCGCCGTCCGACGCGGAGCACGGACGGGGCCTGTGTCTCATCCGGGAGCTCGCCGACCACGTCCACATCGGCAACAAGCCGGGCCGCGGCGGCGCGGTGGTGAGCTTCGACAAGATCCTCAAGTGGCGCGAGGACGCCCCGCTCGTCGCGGTGTAGCGAGTCGCGGTGTAGCGAACCGCGGTGCGGCGACGGGAACGGCCGGGCACGCGCGCGTGCCCGGCCGTCGCGCGGTACGTCAGCCCTTCAGGGCCGCCATCCACGCCTCGACCTCGTCCGACCGCCGGGGCAGCCCGTCGGACAGGTTCCGGTTGCCGTCCGCCGTGACGAGGATGTCGTCCTCGATGCGGACACCGATGCCGCGGTACTCCTCGGGCACGGTCAGGTCGTCGGCCTGGAAGTACAGACCCGGCTCGACGGTGAGCACCATGCCGGGCTCCAGCGTGCCGTCGACGTACGTCTCGGTCCGCGCGGCGGCGCAGTCGTGGACGTCCATGCCGAGCATGTGACCGGTGCCGTGCAGCGTCCAGCGGCGCTGCAGACCCAGCTCCAGCACCCGCTCCACCGGGCCCTCGACCAGGCCCCACTCGACGAGCCGCTCGGCCAGCACGCGCTGGGCGGCGTCGTGGAAGTCGCGGTACTTGGCGCCCGGCTTCACCGCCGCGATACCGGCCTCCTGGGCGTCGTACACGGCGTCGTAGATCTTCTTCTGCAGCTCGCTGTACGTGCCGTTGACCGGCAGCGTGCGCGTGACGTCGGCCGTGTAGTACGTGTGCGTCTCCACGCCCGCGTCGAGCAGCAGCAGGTCACCGGAGCGGACCGGGCCGTCGTTGCGCACCCAGTGCAGGGTGCAGGCGTGCGGTCCGGCGGCGCAGATGGAGCCGTAGCCGACGTCGTTGCCCTCCACACGGGCGCGCAGGAAGAACGTTCCCTCGATGTAGCGCTCGCTGGTGGCCTCGGCCTTGTCGAGGACCTTCACGACGTCCTCGAAGCCGCGCACGGTGGAGTCGACGGCCTTCTGCAGCTCACCGATCTCGAAGTCGTCCTTGACCAGCCGCGCCTCGGAGAGGAAGACGCGCAGCTCCTCGTCGCGCTCGGCGGTGACCTTGTCGGTCAGCGCCGCCTCGATCCCGGCGTCGTACCCGCGCACCACCCGCACCGGGCCGGTGGCCTCGCGCAGCGCGCCGGCCAGCTCGCGGACGTCGGAGGCGGGGATGCCGTACAGCTGCTCGGCCTCGGCGAGGGAGTGCCGGCGGCCGACCCACAGCTCGCCCTGCCCGTCCAGCCAGAACTCGCCGTTCTCGCGGTTGGAACGGGGCAGGAGGTAGATCGTCTCCTTGTGGCCGTCGGCCGTGGGCTCCAGGACGAGGACGCCGTCCTCGGTCTGGTTGCCGGTGAGGTACGCGTACTCGACCGACGCGCGGAAGGAGTACTCCGTGTCGTTCGAACGCGTCTTCAGGTTGCCCGCGGGGACGACCAGACGCTCACCCGGGAAGCGGGCGGAGAGCGCCGCGCGGCGGGCGGCGGTCTCGGCGGCCTGGGGGATCGGCCGCAGATCATGCAGCTCGGTGTCGGCCCAGCCGCTCTTCATGCTCTCGGCCAGCTCGTCGGACACGCCCGGGTACAGGCCGTTCTTGCGCTGCTTGACGGGCTCTTCCTCGGCAGTCTCCGGGGTCTCCGGCAGCTCCTCGGCCACGGTCATCCTCCTTGATACGGCACTGGACCACCCCCCATCGTACGGTCGGGCGGAAACGGCCGAATGGGGCACGGACCGGTAGCGGAGAGGGACGGGACGGCTACTCGAACCGCGCCGCCAGCAGCACCACGTCCTCCCTGGAGTCCGCCGTGTCCGCGCCCTCGGGCAGCACCGCGCGCAGGACGTGGTCGGCGACGGCGCCGGGGTCGTGGCGCAGGGCCTTCGGCACCCCCGCCGCCGCGGTGTGCAGCCGCGCGAAGGCGCGGTCGGTCGGGTCGCCGGTGCGGTGCAGCAGCCCGTCGGTGTAGAGCAGCACCGTCTCCCCCGGCTCCGCCTGGACCTCCACGCTCGGCGCCTCCCAGCAGGCGAGCATGCCCAGCGGAGCGGAGACCGACGTCTCGACGAACTCGGTGCGGCGCTCGCCGAGCAGCAGCGGCGGACTGTGCCCGGCGCCGGCCAGGGTGATCCGGCGCAGCGCGGGTTCGCAGTAGCCGAACAGGGCGGTGGCCGACCGGGCCGGTTCGGTGAGCCGCAGCAGCAGCTCCAGGTCGGACAGGACGGCGACCGGGTCCTCGCCCTCCATCACGGCGTACGCGCGCAGCGACGCCCGCAGCCGGCCCATCGCCGCGACCGCGCTCGGCCCCGAACCGGTGACGGACCCGACGGCGAGACCGAGGGCCGCGTCCGGGAGCGGCAGCGCGTCGTACCAGTCGCCGCCCCCGCGCGGGGAGGTGCGGTGCCGCGCGGCGAGCCGGACGCCGGCGACCCGGGGGAGACGGGAGGGCAGCAGTTCCTCGGCCATCGTGGCCATGCACACGCGCGTGCGCTCGAGTTCGAGGAGCCGGGCCAGGTGCTCGGCGGCGTGACGGACGTACAGGCCCACGAGGTGGCGCTGCCGCTTTGACGGCTCGGCCGGCTCGTCGTAGAGCCACACCGCGGCGCCCAGGCGCCCGGCGGTCCCGGTGGCGAGGGGGAGGGCGAAGCTGGCGGCGTAACCGAGGCGGGCGGCGACCTCGCGGTGCCGGGGGTCGAGTCCCTTCTCGGCGAACAGGTCGGGTTCGGCGATGCCGTCGTCGGCGCCGGGCAGTCCGTCGAGGATCCTGCCGTACGGCAGTGAGCCGCGCGGCACCGTCTCCATGTGGCCGAGATCCGCGCGGGCCAGTCCCAGGCCGATGGTGGTGGCCGGGCCGAGGCCGTCGACGGGTTCCAGGGTGACGAGCCCGCGCCGTGCGCCCACCAGGGCGGCTCCCGCGCGCAGCAGCTCCTGGAGCGCCTCGTCGAGCGTGCTCGCGCGGGCCAGGCGTTCGGTGAGTTCGTGGAGGGTCGTGAGGTCGGAGACCCAGCCGGCGAGCCGGTCCTGGAGCAGCGCGCCCGGTGCGTTCTGGGGGTTTGCCGGGGGAGCCGGGGAGGTACCCGCGGTGACGGACGCGACAGTGTGTGCGGGTGAGGGAACCGTTGAATCGATTCCGGCCACTTTCGGAGGGTGCGGAGCGTTCATGGTGTCCGGCTTTCCGACCGGTACGTACTGCTCAAAAGCATCGCAAACCCCCATGTCATTCTGCGTCGCCGGCAGTGTCTCCACATGTACACGTACTCGTGAGGAGATGTCCAGCATTGTCCTGCCGGTATTCCTGGTGTCCGTGGGATTGGAGAGAAGTCCCCGCAGACCCCTTGCCGAAATGTGAAGTTGGCTTGAAACTGCCTCAGGGGGAGGCATATTGCGGTCGACTGGCCTTGCTCGACGGAGCGTCACAACGGTCGTGATGGGTACGTACTCGGTGAAGACCAGGGGCGGTTGGGAACCGCTCGGGAACCTGGCGACGGACCCGGGCGTCTTAACCACCGACGACCGTGCCCCATCCTCCCGTGGCGGAGGCGGAGAGAACCACGTGCGACGGCAAACGCCAGACTTCGCCACCCCCACGCCACGCCCGTACTTCTGATAGACGCGGTACGGGTGGAACGGCCGCGGAGGCAGCCCGTGCTCGGCCCATAGGGGTACCCCCTGCCCGGCGCGGGGGTGTGATGCGCCCATAGGTACGCACAGTGAAGTGATCGACACATGACGTGATCTGGACCACGGTGTTGCCAGGCGTGCAACGGAAAGGAACGAGCGCTCATGCGCGAGATCCTCGGAAGGCGACGCAGGCTCCTGTCCCGGCGCGGCGACGGAGGGCCCGATCTGATCGGCGCGGCCCTGACCTTCGCCACGGACTGGCAGTGGCCCGTACTCCCGGGCGTGGCGGCGGACCCGCAGGGCAGGTCCCGCTGCGCCTGCCCCGACCCCGAGTGCACGGTGCCGGGTGCCCACCCGTTCGACCCCGGCCTCCTCGCCGCCACCACCGACGCGCGCATGGTGCGCTGGTGGTGGGGGAACCGGCCGACGGCGCCGATCGTCCTCGCCACCGGAGGCAAGGCCCCCTGCGCGGTGTCCCTGCCCGCACTGCCGGCCGCCCGCGCCCTCGCCGCGCTCGACCGCCACGGCATGCGGCTCGGCCCGGTCGTCGCCTCGCCGGCCCGCTGGTCGATCCTGGTGAAGCCGTACTCCATGGAGCAGCTGGGCGAGCTGCTGTACGCCAAGGACTTCGTCCCCGGCTCCCTCCGCTTCCACGGCGAGGGCGGCTACCTCGCGCTGCCCCCGTCCGAGACCGCGCAGGGCGAGATCCGCTGGGAGCGCGCGCCGCTGCCCGGCTCCGCCTCGCCGTGGGTGCCCGATGTCGAGGCGGTGGTGGACGCCGTGGTCGACGCCCTCACTCGTACGGGTGTGAGCGCGCCCGAGATGTAGCGGGTGCGCGCACGGCATCCCGGCCGGGGAGCGGTCTCTCCTCCCGGACCGGGGTGTCCGCGCGCCTCGCGGGCGCCGTGGCGATCTGCGCGGTCGTGTGCTGCCGTGACGGGGGCGGGGGCCACGCCTGCGGGCGAGCCGGTGCGGTACGGCCCACCGCGCGCGGGACGTCAAGGTGCCGCTGCCGCCGGCGAGGGAAACCCGTCCGGGTCCGGGGAGCACACCGGTTCCGCACGGACCGCCGCGCGCGGCGTCGGCGTGATGCCGCCGTGCGGCGTGGTCCCGTGCTCTCCTCCCCTTCCCCGGCGGCATGGAGGCGTGGACCGGCGTGCCGGCGCAAGGGCGGGACCTCTGGGCGTGGACTCACCACCGCAACGCCACCGGCGGGGTCTGGGACGCCGTACCCGGCCTCATGGGATCCGGTGGGGATCCGGCGACGGAGACGCCGCGCAGTGAACGGGCTGCCACGCGCGAGACGCCGGGCCGGCTCGGCGGGGTGGTCGAGGCCGACGTCGTAAGGGGACCGCAGCCGTCGCGCTCCGGAAACAACTCCCCTATGACAACGGGCGGTTGACGGGCGAACGCGTTCCGTGAACGGTGGCCGACACGCAAAGACCCGGTTGCTGGCGACGGGGGATGCACCAGCAACCGGGCTACTGGAACGGTAACAAGAGATCGGCGGTTCGCAAATTCGAACTCGGCTTTTCCGGTCACCGACTGGCTTGCCCGCGCCGGGAGTTGCGCAGCGTGCCGATGGTGCGTGACGGGGCGGTTCCGCCGGCCGGGCGACCGGCGGAACCGGGGGTGCGGCCGGGCCTCAGCTCAACGTGACCTGGCGGTTCGTCAGGCCGCCGCGCGCGCGGCGCTCGTCGGCGGTCAGCGGCGCGTCCGTTGCCAGCGCGGCGGCGAGCCGCTCGGCGAACTCGGCCGCCGGCTTCTCCACGTCCTCGGCGCCGACCCCGCTGGGCAGGTCCCAGACGGGCACGGTGAGCCCGTGAGCGCGGAAGGAGCCCACGAGGCGGGTGCCCTCACCGAGGGAGGAGCCGCCCGCCGCGTGCAGCCGCGCGAGAGCGTCCAGAAGCTGCTCCTCGGGGTACGGCATGACCCACCGCAGATGGTTCTTCTCGGGCGTCTCGCACCAGTACGCCGAGTCCACGCCCGTCAGCTTCACGGTCGGGATGGCCGCGGCGTTGGCCCGCTCCAGGGAGGCGGTGACGTCCGGCGTGGCGTTCTCCGGGTCCGGGACCCAGAACTCGAACCCGCTGTGCACGACCGGCTCGAAAGCGCCCTCGGGGTCGAGCAGCTCCTGCAGCCGGGGACCGTCGGCGGGGGCGCGCCGGGCCTGCACGGGGGTGCCCGGGTCGGCGGCGAGCGCACGCTGCAGGGTGTCGGCGAGATCGCGGCTGATGTCGCCGGAGGAGGTGTCGTTCTGCAGGCCGAGCAGGACCGAACCGTCGTCGCGGCGCAGGGCGGGCCAGGCCATCGGCAGCACCGTGGCCAGCGTGACCGACGGGACGCCCTCGGGCAGGCCGTCCTTGAGCGTCAGTCCGACGGTAGCGGCCGGCACCAGCTCGCGCAGCGCCACCCAGTCGCACTCGCCGGGCAGGCCTTCGAACGGGCGGTGCACCAGCTCGGTCACCGCGTGCGCGGCGGCACGGCCGTGGCAGGCCTTGTAACGGCGGCCACTGCCGCACGGGCAGGGCTCGCGGGCGCCGACGACCGGGATCTGCCCGTCCGTGAGCTGCGGGCGCTTGGCCTTCGTCTGGGGTCGCTTCTTGGCCATCGTGGGTGTCTCCCGGTTACGGCTCGTCTCGTACGGGCGCGAGCCTAGCCGTTCACGCCACGGCCGACGGGAACCTGT
This sequence comes from Streptomyces sp. NPDC059787, assembly GCF_042732315.1. Taxonomy (NCBI): domain Bacteria; kingdom Bacillati; phylum Actinomycetota; class Actinomycetes; order Kitasatosporales; family Streptomycetaceae; genus Streptomyces; species Streptomyces sp. NPDC059787. The sequence continues at coordinate 66,466 of NZ_JBHWHX010000002.1, read as the reverse complement.
GGACGACGTGCCGACCTGTGGACACCGGGGACACCGCGCCGAACCGGCGCCGTCTCCCCGGCCGGGGCCGCCCTCAGTCCAGGTCGTCGAAGACGTCCGCGAAGTCCAGCCCGGGTATGCGGGAGACCGCGGGCGCCGTCACCCGTGCGGCGAAGTCCTCGCGCCGGTGCCCGGCTCCGGCGTCCGGGTCGTACACGTCGTCGTGGACGACGACCCACACCGTGACCTCGCCCGGCACCTCGTCGCGTACGCCCCAGTCGTCGGCCAGCGCGGTGATGATGTTCAGTCCCCGTCCGCCGTGCGCCGTGACCGACGGGGTGGCCGGAGCCGGACGGGTCGGGCCACCGCCGTCCGTGACCTCCACGACGAGCCGTCCGCACGGGTCCACCCGCCAGGCGGCGCGTACGTCCCCGTCCCCGGCCAGGGCGTCACCGAGCGGCCGGCCGTGTTTGCACGCGTTGCTCAGCAGCTCGGAAAGAATCAGTACGGCGTCGTCGATGACCGGGTCCGCCACCCCGCCGTCGCGCAGCTGCGCGCGCATACGGCGCCTCGCCTGTCCCACGCCCGCAGGGCCATGGGGTACGGCCATGCTCGACGACGTGGGCACCTCCTGTGCCACCACCAACGCCACCCCCGAGACCTCCTTCGCCCCACGCCACGGTGTGGATGCCCCATGGGCCCGAACGGGAAACCGGTCGATCCGTGAGCGGTGACGCACTCCAAGCGAGCGAATACGCACCGAACGCGCCGGAGCACTCCCCGTAGCCATGTGGCTGGATTTCGTCGCTGTGGCCGAGATGCGAGGATGCGCCGGAGTCGGGCACGGGGTCAAGACTCGTGCGCACTGCTCCTGGGGCCGGTGGGGCGGATGGTGCGCCGCGCGGTCAGCGGCCGAGCTGGTCGAGCACCGCGCGAGGGCGGTTGGTGATGATGGCGTCCACACCGAGACGCACACAGAGGTCCACGTCCTCCGGCTCGTTCACGGTCCACACGTGCACCTGGTGCCCGGACTGCTTCAGGCGCTCGATGTACGCGGGGTGGCTGCGCACGATGCGGATCGAGGGCCCCGCGATCCGTACGCCGGCGGGCAGGCGTCCGTCGCGCAGCCGCGGCGAGACGAACTGGGTCAGATAGACCGTGGGCAGCGTCGGCGAGGCGGCACGCACGCGGTGCAGCGACCGCGCGGAGAAGCTCATCACGCGCACCGGGGAGTCCTCCGCGGCGGCGGGCACGTCGAGGCCGAACCGCTTGAGCAGGAGCAGCAGCCGTTCCTCCACCTGTCCCGCCCACCGAGTGGGATGTTTGGTCTCGATCGCCAGCTCGACCCGGCGCCCGGCGTCGGAGACCAGCTCCAGCAGCCGCTCCAGGGTGAGGACGGAGGTGGCCTCCCTGTCCTCCGGGCGGTGCTCCCAGTCGGGCTCCTCGACGCGCGGCCCCCCGAAGGCGTCGCGGCTCTTCCAGGAGCCGAAGTCCAGGGCGGCCAGATCGGAGAGCTCGAGCGTCGACACCGCACCGCGCCCGTTGGACGTACGGTTGACGCGACGGTCGTGAACGCACACAAGATGACCATCGGCGGTCAGGCGCACATCGCATTCGAGCGCGTCCGCACCGTCCTCGATCGCTTTGCGATACGCGGCCAGGGTGTGCTCGGGGGCGTCCTCGGAGGCCCCGCGGTGCGCGACGACTTGGGTCAGGTGCTGCCGTGCGTGGGTCACCGCGTCATGGTGCCACCGTGCACGGGTAGACGGGTGCCCGGAGTGGAGTGAACGGTGTCGCCGTCCGGTCGGAGGCATCGAGTGGCGCGCCTTACATGAGTAATGCCCTATATAAAGAATGACTCCGGACCCACAGGAACGGCTTATGGTGCCCTGACGGCCTGTGGGAAAAGCTGACGTCATACAAAGAGACATGCACAGCTGCATCGCGCCGGACTCGTGGACGGGCGTGAACGAGCGTGACCGAGTGCGACCGACAACAACAGCCGTGGATCGAGGAGAGAAGCTGTGAGCACCGAGAACGAGGGCACCGCGGTACCCCCGGCGCCGTCCGTACCGCCGCCCGCGCCGGTGGATGCTCCCGCTGCTTCGGCGCACCAGGGGCACCCGGCCCCGGGAGCGGCTCCGGACCCGGCCCCGTCCGCACCGCCGCAGGCGCCCGTACAGAACATGGGCCAGGGATACGGCTCCGGCCCCCAGACCCCGGTGGGCGAGACCGGCTGGGGCCCGCACGGCGCCCACGGAAGCCAGGGCGCCCACGGAGGCCAGGACCCCACCCCTTCCTCCTCCACCCCTGACGCCTCCTGGCCCCCGCCCCCGCCGCCGTCCACCCCGTCGTACGGCGGTGGCGGCGAAGGCGACGGCGGTGCCGGGCACGGTTCGAGCGGCTGGGGCTCCTCCTACCAGCAGCCGGCGCCGAAGAACGGCGGCGGGCGCGGCCGTCTGCTCGTCGCGGTCCTGGTGGCCGCACTGGTCGCGGGTGGCGCGGGCGGTGGCCTCGGCTACACGCTGGCCAAGGAGAACGACAGCAACGGCTCGACGACCGTCTCGGCGTCCACCAGCGGCGGCAACGTGAAGCGCGACCCGGGCACGGTCGCCGCCGTGGCCGCCAACGCGCTGCCGAGCACGGTCACCATCGAGGCCGAGAGCAGCAGCGGCGAGGGCGGCACCGGCACGGGCTTCGTCTTCGACAAAGAGGGCCACATCGTCACCAACAACCACGTGGTGGCGGACGCCGTCGACGGCGGCAAGGTAACGGCGACCTTCCCCGACGGCAAGAAGTACGACGCCGAGGTGGTCGGCCACGCACAGGGCTACGACGTCGCGGTCATCAAGCTGAACAACGCCCCCTCGGACCTGAAGCCCCTTCCCCTGGGCAACTCCGACGAGGTGGCCGTCGGCGACTCGACGATCGCGATCGGCGCGCCCTTCGGCCTGTCCAACACCGTGACGACGGGCATCATCAGCGCGAAGAACCGCCCGGTCGCCTCCAGTGACGGCACCGGCAGCCAGGCGTCGTACATGAGCGCCCTGCAGACCGACGCGTCCATCAACCCGGGCAACTCCGGCGGTCCGCTGCTCGACGCGCAGGGCAACGTGATCGGCATCAACTCCGCGATCCAGTCCACCAGCAACGGCGGATTCGGCACGGGGCAGGCCGGCTCGATCGGCCTGGGCTTCGCCATCCCGATCAACCAGGCCAAGTACGTCGCCCAGGAACTGATCAAGACGGGCAAGCCGGTGTACGCCAAGATCGGCGCGTCGGTCTCCCTGGAGGACGCTACGGGCGGCGCGAAGATCACCGAGCAGGGCGCGGGCGGCTCCGAGCCCGTCGACCCCGGCGGCCCCGCCGACAAGGCCGGCCTGCAGCCCGGCGACGTCATCACCAAGCTCGACGACCGGGTCATCGACTCCGGCCCCACCCTGATCGGCGAGATCTGGACCCACAAACCGGGCGACGAGGTCACGATCACCTACGAGCGCGACGGCAAGGAACACACCACGGAACTCACCCTGGGCTCCCGCACGGGCGACAGCTGACCTCACCCACGGACCCCGAACCCGTTACCCTTGTCCCCGCGCCGCCGATCACCGGCCGGCGCGGGGAGGCGTGCCCGAGCGGCCGAAGGGAACGGTCTTGAAAACCGTCGTGGCAGCGATGTCACCGTGGGTTCAAATCCCACCGCCTCCGCGCGAGGAGCAGTGAGAACGGCCCCCGACCAGGTGCACGGTCGGGGGCCGTTGTGTGTCGTGGTGCTCGTGCGCGCTTCAGTGGGTGGGGGCGCCGCTGGATATCGTCAGGTCCGATCTTGCTGCTTCATGGAGGACGTTCAGCGCCTCCACCAAGGGGATCGGGCGAAGTTCGGCTGTCCCGTTCGAGGGGACGCGTGCTGTTCCGAGGAGTTCCCAGGTCCGCTGGTTGACGGCGTGTGCGGCGGTGGCGGCCTTGTCGTCGCTCAGCAGGACGAAGGTCTCGAAGAGGACCGATCTCCTCTTCTCGTTCCCCTCCATCTCGGTCAGCGCGTCAGATGGGTCCTTCCCCTGGTCACGGGCCCGCCCGGCGTCCATGGCGGCCCTCTGGATCTCCTTGATGCACGACACGTACTCGATGTACGTGTCGAGCTTTCGCTCGTCCCACCGGGTGGCCATCAGGTGCCGCAACTTGGTCCGCTCGGCCATGGCCGTCGCGAAGTAGGACGTCAGGGCGCCGATGAGGACGCCGACCAAGGTGATGATCTGGGTGGCCATGCCGGACAACGTACCGGTGCGGGAACCTGCCGGCCGGGGAGTGCGGGTCAGGGGCGTTCGCGGGTGGCCGGGTTGTTCAGGCAGAGCGCGATGTTGCGGACCGCGGCGGTGAGTTCCTCGATCACCCGGGCCGCCTGTTCGGCGTTGTGGAAGGACGGGCTTCCTGTCAGCGCCAGGTCCAGTTCCTGCGCGGACCGGAGGGCCGGCCCGAGGCCTTCGAGGGAAGGGGACGCGGGTGCGGGCGCCTCGGCCGGCGCGGTGGCGGGCACGCTCGTACCTGCCGCGGGAAGGGGCCCCGGTGCCGTCGGGTCCGCCGCGGGTGTGCCGGAGACCGCGGGTGCCGGCTGGTGTGCCGGCTCGGACGCGGTCGGGGGTGCCGACGGTGCGGTCGGCGGTGCGGTCGGCGGTGTGCCGGTTACCGGGTCTGCCCGGCGTCCGTCGAACGGGGCGGGGAAGGCGCCGAAGTCGCCGGTCACGGAGGCGCATTCCTCCGCTTCCGGCCGGTGCGGGTCCTGGGGGGTCCGCCGGTCGTGCGGGGACACGTCCGGCGCGTGGCGCGTGCGGGGGAGCACGAAGTGCTCGAAACCCGGGAACGAAGGAGTGGCGGGGTGGGCGGAGGAGCGCGGGTTGTACTCGGCCTGCCACTGCATGCGGTAGCGGTCGACCTGGTCGGCGCAGGCCGTGCGGGCGTGGAAGACGGCCGTGTCCTCCCCCAGGTCCGGGTACCAGAGGTTCGGGCCCGGGAAGCGCACGGTACGCACCCGCGGCCTGATCGGCTCGGCGCACCCCATGCAGCAGCCCTCAGGCACCATGAGCGGGATGCCGCCGTCCTGCTCCGGCCAGCGGGGACCGCCCTCCCATCGGTACTCCCCGTGGTGGCAGGGCGGCAGCTCGCCGCAGGCGCGGCAGACGGCATAGTGCTCGGGGAGGACCCGCCAGTCGTGGCTGGCGGGGGCGCACCAGTGCTTCGGTGTGGAGCGGGGCAGGTTCTCGTTGCGCAGCACCAGCACCACCGGGCGCTTGTAGAACTCGGCCCGCTCGGGGGCCGGTTTGACCGCCTGGTTGTTGGCCCGTCGCAGTTCGTTGGCGTGCCACCACAGTTCCACGTGGTCGCGCCAGGCCTTCTCGTAGGAGTCCGGCCACCAGTTGCTCGGGTAGCCGTTGATCTCCAGGATCCGCCACCCCTGCCGGTCCAGTACCACGATGGAGCCGGCTCGCAGTCGCATGTGCGTTCCGTTGTCCCCCTCGTCCGGCCAGTCGTGACGGCCGATACGAGTGGGCTGGTCTGGGAGCCACCTGCGAACCTGCATGTCATGCTCCTCGGCAACGAAACTTCATAGTTTCAACTGGGGCAGTGAGTAACATTCTGAACAATCAGGACGTTTGGGTCGCTGTAGACACGCGCACGCTGCTGATAGCAGCTGATCGAAAACGTCTCCCGTGGCATCGTTTTCTTTCGTCCGATCCCCTGTCACCAGGCTTTTTCTAATCTCGGGCCATTGCTGGGGGTGATCTTCACAGAGGCCGGGGCAGCGGCTTCGTACCCCGGTGATGGGGCCTGACACTCACCCGTACGTGTGATGAGGTTCAGGCTGTCGCCACTCCGTACGTGTGCATCGCCGCGCGGGACCGTCACTCCGCGCGCCCGGAATGATCCGAGCGGCGGCCTCTGGAGCTCTCCGTCCTCGGCCGGCCGTTCCCAGGGCAGGTCCCGCAGCGAGGGCTCCGCGTCGCAGCCGGACGGTACGCGCGGGGAGGGCTGGAACCGGACGACGGTGAGGCGGGAGCGGTGCAGGGAGCGGTCGTGGGCCGGGTCGAGCGCCTCGGACCGGAAGCTGCCGACGCACGTCACGGCGGGCAGCACCTCCACGGGGCCGAAGGCACCCGTGTACTGGTCGGGGTACTCGCGCGGGGGCGGGATCAGGTGGACCGGGGTGCCGGGGAAGGCGCGCTCGGCGGACCGGAGCAGCCAGTCGATCGTCCTGTCGTTGAGGGGCTTGCACGGGTAGCCCTCGAGCGGTCCGCCGTACGTCGACGACATCCGCAGCTCGGAGAGGTCGACCGAGCGGCCGGAGCCGAGGAGGACGCGGGCGAGTGACATGGTCGGCACTTCGGAGCGGTGGTGCATCGGGGTCTTTCGGTTTTCCGGGGGCGCAGGAGACGGACGAGGGCGGTCAGGGGCGGTGCCCCGTCATTCGTGCCGCCGACGCGATCGTCGCGCGGGCTTCGCGTTCGGACAGGCCGGTGCTGAGGGCCGCGCCGACCAAGGGGTCCACCAGGGCCGGGCCGATTCCGTCCTCGTAGGCGCGGCAGGCCGCCCAGAACAGGCGGGTGTTGCGCTGGCCCTCGTGTGCCGCGAGGACGAACTGGACCAGGCCCTGGCCGTGTCCGCCGGCCGACGGGGGCGTCGGGGGGTGGGTGCGGGGCGGTGGGAGGAGCAGGCGCAGGAGGGCGGGCGGGCAGGGCGCCGGGGGCAGACGCGCGGTGCCCGGAGCGGTGGTGTACGGGCCGTGGTCGGTGTGGGAACCGGGGCCGACGAGATAGCCGCCGGCGCCCCGGATGTCGATGCCGGGGGCCAGCCGGCCCGCGGAGTTGGGGACGACGACGTCCGGCGGGCCGCTCAGCCACAGGTGACGGCCGCCGCTCGGGGTCAGGACGATCACCGTGGCGGGGATCGTGAACAGGTGGCGTCGGGCCAGTTCGCGCAGGGCGGCGAACGAGTCCGTCCCGGTCTTGGTGTCCAGGTCGACGCCGATGAGGTGATGCGGGGGCAGTCCGCAGGCGATGCCGTAACCGGTGGCGCGGGGCGCGGCGGCGAACAGCGCGCGGATGCGGGCGGGGTCGGTGGAGGCGTCGTGGACGCCGTGGCCGAAGCGGCCGCACTCGCCGTGACAGGGCGGGCTCAACGGCTCCGGGTCGTCGTGGTGCGGGGAGCGCAGGGCCGGGAGTTTCGTCCGGGACAGGGGGATGACGGCCAGTCCGCGTTCGGCGGCTGACAGGGCGTGTGCGAGGGCCAGGGTCGCGGCCTGCCGGTCGGTGGTGGCCATGCCTCCATGTTCGTACACATGTTCGAGGATGGGAAGAGGGGGAGCGTGCGGCGCTCCGGGGCGGGGCGTGGGCGGGAAAGGTGGCGGAACGCTTCGTCCCTTACGGGGAGCGGGGCGGGGAGTCCTATCGGAAAGGGGTGGGATTCAAGGGGCACGTCCGGGTTTATCGCCTTGTCGTCACGCTTGCGTGCGAATGACGGCGTCCGGGGTGGTTCGCCGGGGACTCCCTGGGCAATCCTGATCTCGCGACGTCGTGCACACCGCCGGGGCGGGGGGACAACTTCCCTGGTGACAGCCGTACTTCACGCACGCACGGTCATGAGCCACACACGGTCATGGGCCGGTGCGTCCTTGTTCTGGAGGGAACACAACATGGCAAGCATCCGTACCGCCCGCGTCATCGCCGCGGTCTCCGCCCTGCCGCTCGCGGCCGCCCTCTTCAGCGGCGTCGCGGTGGCGGACAGCGGTGCCCTCGCGGACGACGGATCGAACGCGACGGCCACGAGCTCCGAGGCCGACGCCCTCGGCAGCGGTGTCGGCGGCGACAACTTCGGCAACTCGGCCACCTCGCAGCAGCAGGCCACCGGATCCGGCGCCACGAACCAGAACAACACCGCCCAGGTCACCGGCTCCGCCTTCACGACCGTCAACCAGGGCAACGACAACGTGGTCATCGGCTTCACCCCGCTGTGGTGAGGCCGGCGCCCTGACCGTGCGGGTGTGCTTCGTGGGGTGGGGGGCGTCCGGACGGCGGTGCTTCGGTGCCGTCGCCCGGACGTTCCGGGGGCGGTCCCTCAGGGGCCGACCCGCAGTACCCCTCACCCGCTGGTCCACCTCCAGGAGGTGCAGCCGGCCCCACCCCTACAACCTGAGGGGGACGTGCCTTCGGGACCTGCGGGCGATCCGCCGGACCGGCCCCGCTCATAGCGTTGAGCCATGACCACACCCGTCTGCACCAGCGCTTCGAAAGCCGCCACTCCAGCGACAGCGGCGCAGACCCTCCCGTACCCGTCGTTCTCGTCGTACATGAGGGCTCGCCAGCCGGTGCTCCTGCGTACCGCCCGGTCGCTGACCGGGAATCCGAGCGACGCGGAGGACCTGCTGCAGACCGCGCTCACCAAGACGTACGTCGCCTGGGAGCGCATAGAGGACCACCGGGCGCTCGACGGTTATGTGCGCAGGGCGCTGCTGAACACGCGCACCTCGCAGTGGCGCAAGCGCAAGGTCGACGAGTTCGCCTGCGACGAGCTGCCCGAGCCCGACCCGGTGCCCGGCGGCGACGACCCGGCCGAGCAGCAGGCGCTGCGCGACGCGATGTGGCGGGCGATCATGCGGCTGCCCGCCCGGCAGCGGGCGATGGTCGTGCTGCGGTACTACGAGGACCTCAGCGAGGTGCAGACGGCCGAGGTGCTCGGCGTCTCGGTGGGCACGGTGAAGTCGGCCGTGTCGAGGGCGCTCGGCAAGCTCCGTGAGGACGCCGAACTGGGGCTCGTCCGCGGCTGACGCGCGCCGGTCCGCCGACGCGGTGTGATCGATCATTCGCTCCCCTAGTGACATACCGCGCGGTATGTGCGCAGAATCAGCGCAACCCTTACCCCCGCGCAGGCAATGTCGCCCAGGAGGACGCCCCGTGCTGAGCACCATGCAGGACGTACCGCTGCTGATCTCGAGGATCCTGACCCACGGGTCGACGATCCACGGCACCTCACAGGTGACCACCTGGACCGGCGAGGGCGAACCGCACCGCCGTTCCTACGCGGAGATCGGCGCCCGGGCGGCCCAGCTGGCCCACGCCCTGCGCGACGAGCTCGGTGTCACCGGCGACGACCGGGTCGCCACCCTCATGTGGAACAACGCCGAGCATGTCGAGGCGTACTTCGCGATCCCCTCCATGGGCGCCGTCCTCCACACCCTGAACCTCCGCCTCCCGGCCGAGCAGCTCGCGTGGATCGTCAACCACGCCGCCGACCGGGTGGTCATCGTCAACGGTTCGCTGATCCCCCTTCTCGCGCCGCTGCTGCCGCACCTGAAGACGGTCGAGCACGTGGTCGTCTCCGGCCCCGGCGACCGTTCCGCGCTGGCGGACACCACCGCGCGGGTGCACGAGTACGAGGACCTGCTCGCCGGGCATCCCGTCGCCTACGACTGGCCGGAGCTGGACGAGCGCGCCGCCGCCGCCATGTGCTACACCTCCGGCACCACCGGCGACCCCAAGGGCGTGATCTACAGCCACCGCTCCATCTACCTGCACTCCATGCAGGTCAACATGGCGCAGTCGATGGGCCTGACCGACCAGGACACCTCGCTGGTCGTGGTCCCGCAGTTCCACGTCAACGCCTGGGGCCTGCCGCACGCCACCTTCATGACCGGCGTCAACATGCTGATGCCGGACCGCTTCCTGCAGCCCGCCCCGCTCGCCGAGATGATCGAGGGCGAGAAGCCGACCCACGCCGCCGCCGTCCCCACCATCTGGCAGGGGCTGCTCGCCGAGCTGACCGCCAAGCCCCGGGACGTCTCCTCCCTCACCCAGGTCACCATCGGCGGCTCCGCCTGCCCGCCCTCCCTGATGGAGGCGTTCGACAAGCTGGGCATGCGGGTCTGCCACGCCTGGGGCATGACGGAGACCTCCCCGCTCGGCACCATCGCCCGCCCGCCGGCCCACGCCGTGGGCACCGAGGAGGAGTTCGCCTACCGGCTGACCCAGGGCCGCTTCCCGGCCGGCGTCGAGGCCCGCCTCACCGGCCCCGGCGGCGAACGCCTCCCCTGGGACGGCGAGTCCGCGGGCGAGCTGGAGGTGCGCGGCGCGTGGATCGCCGGCGCCTACTACAACGGCCCCGACGCCGAGCCCCTGCGCCCCGCCGACAAGTTCAGCGAGGACGGCTGGCTGAAGACGGGTGACGTCGGGACGATCTCCGCCGACGGTTTCCTCACCCTCACCGACCGCGCCAAGGACGTCATCAAGTCCGGCGGCGAGTGGATCTCCTCGGTCGAGCTGGAGAACGCGCTGATGTCCCACCCGGACGTCGCCGAGGCCGCCGTCGTCGCCGTCCCGGACGACAAGTGGGGCGAGCGCCCGCTGGCCACGGTCGTCCTCAAGGAGGGCTCCACCGCCGACTTCACCACCCTGCGGGCCTTCCTCCTGGAGGAGGGCAGGATCGCCAAGTGGCAGCTTCCGGAGCGCTGGACGGTGATCACGTCGGTGCCGAAGACCAGCGTCGGCAAGTTCGACAAGAAGGTGCTGCGCAGGCAGTACGCCGCCGGGGAGCTGGACGTCACCCGGCTCTGACACCGGCGTACGCCGGATGCGCCGGGCGGTGAGGCGGAACCTCACTACCCGGCGGCGTGCGGCTCCGCCACCGGTGGACGGGTGAGTCGTACGACGACGGCTGTCACCGCCGTACCGCCGTGCTCCCCCACCCCAGCGCCAGCCAGACCGCCGCCACCGCCGACACCCCGCCCCAGCCGAAGTGGGTGAAGGCGGTGCCCGCGAGGGCCGAGGCGGTGGCGCCGCCGGCGAAGCCGGAGACGACATAGGCCGTGTTGGCGACGGCCGGGCTGGAGGTGGTGGTCAGGGCGAGGGTCTGGTTGGCGACGTGGGAGGCGACCAGGGCCGCGTGGATCGCGGTCGCGGCGACGAAGAGGGCCCAGACGACCTGCCCGCCCAGCCAGAACAGCGGCACGGAGACGGCCGCGAGCAGATACGCCCCCCGTACGACCCTGGCGGCGCCGAAGCGGTCGACCAGCCCGCCCGCCAGCGGCGCCACCGCGCTCGCCGCGAGCCCGAAGAGGCCGAAGAGTCCGGCGGTGGCGGTGGACAGACCGTAGGCCGGGCCCGTCAGCAGCAGGGCGAGCGAGGTCCACAGGGCGCTCCACGCGCCGAACATCCCCGCCTGGCGCGCCGACGCGCGCCACAGGTCGGGCGAGCGGCGCAGCAGTCCGGGCAGTGCGGCGAGGCCGCTGAACAGCGAGCCGTCGCGGCGGCGCCGCCCGGAGGGCAGGACGAGGGCGGTGGCGATGCCCAGGGCGAGCGTGAGGACGGCCGCGCCCGCGAACACCCACCGCCAGCCGAAGGCCTCCCCGGCGAGACCGCCGAGGACCCGGGCCGCGACGATGCCGGTGAACAGGCCGGCGATCACGGCCGCGACATGGCGGGCGCGGCGGGCGGCGGGGGCGCGTTCGGCGACCAGCGGGACGAGGAGCTGCGGTACGACGGTCCCGGCCGAGGCGACGAACACGGCGACGGCCAGTGCGCCCGTGCCCGGGGCGACGGCACTGGCGACCAGGGCGGCGGTGGTGACCAGGGTGAGGACGGTGACCAGCCGGCGCCGGTCGGCGGTGTCACCGAGCGGGGCGAAGAAGAGCAGACCGACGGCGTAGCCGAGCTGGGCGACCGAGGCGATCCAGGCCACGGCGGACGGCGTGGAGCCGAAGTCGCGGGCGATGAGGGAGAGCAGCGGCGCGGCGAGGTAGATGTTGGCGGCCGTGACCGCGGTGCAGACGGCGATGAGCGTGAGGAACGCACCGGAGCCGCGGGACGGACCCGGGCCCGGATTCTGATCGGGAGCGGTGGCCGGTGACCTGCGGTCCTGTCGGCCGGTGGTGGCGCTGGGCGCTGAGGACATGAGCGGAGTACCCCTTCGAGCCTGCTCTAACAACTAACTAGTTGGTTGGCTGATGGAGGGAACAGTCTGCGTTCCCGTCGGATTCCCTGTCAACCAAACAGTTGGTTACAAGTGGCGCTACCCTGTCCCCATGGCAGTCAGGGACCCCGAGGCCACCAAGGCCCGGATCTTCGAGGCGGCGGTCACCGAGTTCGCCCGCCACGGCATCGCCGGTGCCCGCATCGACCGCATCGCGGCCGAGGCGAAGGCCAACAAGCAGCTCATCTACGCCTACTTCGGCAACAAGGCGGAACTGTTCGCGATCGTCCTGGAGCGGAAGATGCTGGACCTCGCCGAGTCCGTCCCCGTCGACCCGGACGACATCGAGAGCTGGGTCGACCGGCTGATGGACTACCACGCCGCCCACCCCGAACTGCTGCGCCTGCTCTTCTGGGAAGGCCTGGAGTACGGCACCGACGAGCTGCCCCACGAGGGCGAACGCCAGGAGCACTACGTCCGCAAGGTCGCCCTGCTCCAGGACGGCCAGGACCGGGGCGTCGTCACCGACGCCATCCCGGCCGGCGACCTGCTGTTCCTGCTGACCGCGCTGGCCAACTGGACGGCCGTCGTCCCGCAGATGCGCCGCATCCTGGTCGGCGAGGAGGCGGACGACCGCGCCCGGCTGCGCGCCTCGGTGAAGGAGGCGGCGCGCCGCCTGGTCGCCCGCTGACGGCGGTGCGGGTCAGTTGGTCCCGATCCGCGACAGCAGGTCGACGATCCTCTCCTGCACCTCTTCGCTGGTGGACCGCTCCGCCAGGAACAGCACCGTCTCGCCGGAGGCCAGCCGCGGCAGGTCCGCCTGGTCGACGGCGGCCGTGTAGACGACCAGCGGGGTGCGGTTGAGCTGCCCGTTCGCCCGCAGCCAGTCGATGATCCCGGCGGGCCCGGCCTGGCGCGGGTGCACCCGCATCAGGTCCATCACCACCAGGTTCGGCCGGAACTGCCCCGCCAGCGCCACCGCGTCGGCGTCACTCGCGGCCCGCGCGACCTGCATCCCGCGCCGCTCCAGCGTCCCGGTCAGCGCCAGCGCGATCTCCGCGTGCTCCTCGATCAGCAGCACGCGCGGGGGGTGCTGTTCGCTGTCGCGCGGCGCGAGCGCCTTCAGCAGTACGGCGGGATCGGCGCCGTACGCGGCATCGCGCGAGGCCTGTCCGAGTCCGGCAGTGACCAGCACCGGCACCTCGGCGGCCACCGCGGCCTGCCGCAGCGACTGCAGGGCCGTACGGGTGATCGGCCCGGTCAGCGGGTCCACGAACAGCGCGGCGGGGAACGCCGCGATCTGCGCGTCGACCTCCTCGCGCGAGTGCACGATCACCGGCCGGTAGCCGCGGTCGCTCAGCGCCTGCTGCGTGGTGACGTCCGGCGCGGGCCACACCAGCAGCCGGCGCGGGTTGTCCAGCGGCTCCGGCGGCAGCTCGTCGTCCATCGGCTGCGGACGCGGCGGGTCCGCCACCTCCACGGCTCCGCCCGGACCGTCCAGCGGCTCGGGCCCCTCGGCGGCGTCCGCGTCGGGCGCCCCTATGGCGTACGACCGTCCGGTGCCCTCGGTCGTCGGCGCGAGCCGGGAGTGCGCCGGCGCGTGCGCGTGCGCGTGGGCGGGTACGGGCTCGGCCGACGGGTGCGGGCGCGCGTTCTGCTCGCTGCCCGCGGCCGTGTCGGGGCGCGTACCGAGCTTGCGGCGGCGGCCGGAGCCACCCGGCTGGTGCGGGGGAGGCGTGGCCGACGGCAGCGGCTGCTGCACCTGGGCGGCCTGCCGGTTGAACGGCACACCCTGCCCCAGCGTCCGCACGCTGATCGCCCGCCCCTGCGTGGAGTTCGGATCGACCGGCGCCGAGGCCTCCGCGGGCAACGGCTGAGCGGCCCGCTGCACCGGCGTGCCCTCGGGCGGCAACGGGGTGCCGGCGGCGGGAGTCGGCTGCGACGGACCCGCGGCCGCCGGTACGGCCACACCGGCACCGGAGGTGTCACCGGCGGCGGGCCACTGCTGCGGGACGGGACCACCTTCGGCCGCAGCACCCGACCCGGGCACGGCCTCGGCGGGAAGCGGCTGCGCCGCCTGTCCCGGTGCGGGTACGGGGGCGCCGTGTGCCGGGGGTGTGGCGCCTTGCGGCGGGGCGACGGCGCCGTGTGCCGGGGCGGGGCTCCCCTGTGGAGGAAGGGCCGCACCTTGTGCCGGAACGGGAGCGCCCTGCGGGGGGACGGCCGCGCCCTGTGCGGGTACGGGAGCGCCTTGTGGCGGGACTGCGGCGCCGTGTGCCGGGACCGGAGCGCCCTGTGCGGGTACGGGAGCGCCTTGTGGCGGGACCGCGGCGCCGTGTGCCGGGACCGGAGCGCCCTGCGGGGGGACGGCCGCGCCCTGCGGCGGAACCGGAGCTCCATGTGCCGCAACGGGAGCGCCCTGCGGGGGGACGGCCGCGCCCTGCGGCGGAACCGGAGCTCCATGTGCCGCAACGGGAGCGCCCTGCGGGGGGACGGCCGCGCCCGGTGCGGGTACGGGGGCCCCATGTGCTGAGGGTGTGGCTCCTTGCGGCGGGACTGCGGCGCCGTGTGCCGGGACCGGAGCCCCCTGTGCGGGGACCGCGGCGCCCTGCGGCGGAACCGGAGCTCCTTGTGCCGGAACGGGAGCACCCTGCGGCGGAACCGGAGCTCCTTGTGCCGGAACGGGAGCACCCTGCGGGGGGACGGCCGCGCCGGGGGCCCCTTGTGGCGGGACCGCGGCGCCGTGTGCCGGAACGGGAGCCCCCTGCGGGGGAACACTCGCCCCCTGCGCGGAGACGGGAGCACTCTGCGGCGCCGCGGGAGTGCCCTGCGGCGGGACCGCGCCCCCCTGGACCGGAACAGCCACCCCCTGCGCGGGCACGGGAGCACCCTGCGGCGGAACCGGAGCGCCCTGCGGCGCGCCGGGCGCCGCCCCCCACTGCGCCGAAGCCACTGGAGCCTGGGCGGTCGCTGTCTGCGCGGCCGGAGCGGGAGCCTCGGCGGGTGTGCCGTCGGGTTCCGCCGGCTGGGCGACGGCCCGTCGCCGGCGGCCCGTCGGCGCGCTGGTGGGATGCGGCTGCGGCGGGGTGTGATCGTCGGCCTGGTCGTGCGGAACGGCGTCATGGCGGCCGTTGTCGACCCCGGTCTGTCCGACCGCCCCGGCTCGTCCGGCCGCGTCGGCCTGCCCGACCGCCTCGGCCTGGGCCGGCCGACCGGTGTGCTGTTCCTGGTCCGCCTCGGCCGGTGGCAGTGCGAACACCGTACGGGGCGCGGCCTCCTGCGCCGCCGCCCGCTCGGTGGCGGCGGCCAGCGCACGCCGGCGCCGTCCCGTCGGCTGTGACTGCTCCTGCCCCGAAGCCTGAGCCGGAACATGCAGCGCGACCTCGGCCTGGGGCGCGTCGGACGGCGCGGGCAGCGCCGGCGGCAGCGCGTGCTGTTCGCCGGACTCGTGCCGGGCACGCTGCCCGGACGGCCCCGGCATCCCCTGCGGCGGTACGGTCCCGCCCAGCCCCGTGTTCGACGCGGCGGCCCCCGCCGCATGCTCGGCGGCCGTGACGACGGCCCCCTCGGACACCCCGGCGAGCTCGACCTCGGCACCCACCGCGGCCGGCGCGTTCTCGGCCGGCCGGCCGCGCCGCCGCCCGGTACCGCCGGACGCCTGCGCGGGCTCGTCGTCGACGGCGGCGGCCGCCCGGCGCCTGCGCCGGCCGGTGGGAGCGGAGTCCGTACCGGAGCCGTCGTCCGCGCCCGGCACCTCGCTCTCCAGGAAGGCGTCCACGGACGCGCGCCGCGCCCGGCGCCGCCCGCCGCCATCGGGGGCCGGCTCGGCGGGAACGGTCTCCTCGGCCGGCACCGCCACCTCGGCGGTCGGCACGGACCCCGCCCCGCCTCCGATCGGCACCTCGAGGACGAACGCGCTGCCGCTCATCCCGGGCACCTCGTGCGTCTGCAGCACACCGCCGTGCGCCCGGACGATCCCGCGCACGATCGGCTCGTGCACCGGGTCGCCGCCGCCGTACGGCCCGCGCACCTCGATGCGTACGACCTCACCGCGCTGCGCCGCCGCGACCACGACCGTGTTGTCCAGGTAGCCGCCCGCCGACACCGGCGTGTTGCCGGTCGCGTCGACACCCGCGACGTCCGCGACGAGATGCGCGAGGGCGGTCGCGAGCAGCCGCGGGTCGACCTCGGCCTCGATGGGCGGCGCGTGCACCGCGAACTGCACCCGCCCGGGGCCGATGAGCTCCACGGCCCCGTCGACCCCGGCGGCGACGACGGCGTCGAGCATCACCTTCGTACGGGCCACCTGTTCGCCGCCCGCGTCGAGCCGCTGGTAGCCGAGGACGTTGTCGATGAGGGTGGTGATCCGGGCGTAGCCGGCCGACAGGTGGTGGAGCACCTGGTTGGCCTCGGGCCACAACTGCCCGGCGTCGTCGGAGGCCAGCGCGGACAGTTCCCGGCGCAGCTCGTCCAGCGGGCCCCGCAGGGACCGCCCGAGCAGGGTGAGCAGCTGGTCGTGACGCGCGGCGAGGGCCTCGTAGCGGTCCTTCTCCCGCTCGCCGAGCGCGGCGTACCGCTCCTCGTTCGCGGCGAGTTCCTCCGCGTGCTGCTCGCGCAGCTCCTCCAGCTCGGTGACGTGGCCCTGGCGCAGGGCGGTGAGCTCGGAGCCGTGCTCCTCGGCGAGCCGCTCCAGCTCCTCGGCGTGCTCCCGCTCGGCCTGCTCCTTCTCCTCGGCGAGCGCGTCGTAGGGGCGGCGGTCGAGGAACGTCATGACGGCGCCGACGAGCTGGTCGCCGTCGCGCACCGGCGCGGTCGTCAGGTCGACCGGCAGCTTGTCGCCGTTCTTGGCGTACAGCACCTGACCGCGCACCCGGTGCTTGCGCCCGGAGCGCAGGGTGTCGGCGAGGGGGGACTCGTCGTACGGGAAGGGGGCGCCGTCGGCGCGCGAGTGCAGCACGAGCGTGTGCAGTTCGCGCCCGCCGAGTTCGCCGGCCCGGTAGCCCAGTATCTGGGCGGCGGCCGGGTTGACGAGGACGATCCGCCCGTCGGTGTCGGTGCCGACGACGCCCTCGGAGGCGGCGCGCAGGATCATCTCGGTCTGCCGTTGCGAACGCGCCAGCTCGGCCTCGGTGTCGACGGTGCCGGAGAGGTCGCGGACGACGAGCATCAGCAGCTCGTCGCCGGTGTAGCCGTAATTGTCGTACGCCTGCTGGCCGGTCTCCAGATTCGCACTGGTGACCTCGACCGGGAACTCGGTCCCGTCGGTCCGCCGGGCGACCATCCGTGTCGGCTTGGTGCGGGCCCGGGGATCGATGTGGTCGGGCCGCCGCATGGACCCGGGGATGAGCTTGGAGTCGAACTCCGGCAGCAGATCCAGCAGCCCCCGCCCCACCAGCGCCGTGCCCGGGGTCTCGAAGGCCTCCAGGGCGATGGCGTTGGCGTTGACGATCGTCCCGTTGGCGTTGACCAGCACCAGGGCGTCCGGAAGCGCGTCCAGTATGGCTGCGAGGCGAGCAGTGCCCCGGGATGGCCTGCTGCTCACGAGACGCTTCCTCCCTGTTACCGCGACGTGCCGACCGCTCGGGCCATCTTGCCAACCTGCCCGCAGCGTGTCACGCGAGGGAGTCTAAGGGCTGGGATTGCGCTCGCGACGCCGGATGGGACGGACATCGCACGGGAAAGTGACGGCGATGTGACGCCCGGTACGCCCGGAACCCGTGACTGCCTGCGCCGACGCGCCACGAACCTTCGCGGGACCTTTACGTCCCCTGTGCCCCGACTCGCCACCACGCGCCCCCGCCACTCCCGCCGCTCCCGGAGATCTCCCTCACCCGCGTCCCCCGGCGCCCGCTTCGGGCGGCAGCGGCACCAGCCGGTCCCAGCGGGCGATCTCGCATCCGTTCGTACGGTCGTAGGTCGCGTCGACGGGGCGGCCGACCCAGGTGCCGGTGACGCGGGCGGTGGCGGGCCCGCCGTACTGCATGGTGCAGACGGCGTCCCGCGGTGCCGGGGCGAAGGCGTCCCGCCCCCACCGCGTGTTCCGCTCGACGGCCGTACAGGCCCCGGCGGGGTCGGGGTGGCTGCCGCCGCCGGGCCGGCACCGCACCTCGTACGTCCCGTCCACCCCGCCGCCCGCGTCGCGCACGGTGACGGTGAGGCGGTCACCGCGCGGAGGAGCGTCCTGCGCGTACGCCGCCGGGGGCGCGGTGGACAGCGAGGTGAGGGCCGCGACGGCGACGAGCCGCCGCAGCACGGGGCGCGCGGTGTCCGCACGCCGGATCTGCGACACGACCTGTGAGATGAGCTGCGACATGACCTGATCAACGCGCCACCGCGCGGGACGTTGCGCCACACCGACGCGACAGCCGGAAGTGCTTTGCCCTGCGGGCTCCCCGCCTAGTACCGTGGGTGGCGATTGGTGACAGCCCACGCGGGTGTGTCATCATCGGCACGCACCGATTCCACTCGCGCTCACGCGCGGAGGGTTCTGTGCATGGAGGCGTCGCCTAGTCCGGTCTATGGCGCCGCACTGCTAATGCGGTTTGGGTCTTAAAGCCCATCGAGGGTTCAAATCCCTCCGCCTCCGCACCGATCACGAAGCCCCGGCCCCTGCGGCCGGGGCTTCGTCGTTGTCGCCCCCGTCGATCCCGCGTTTGCGCAGGTCGCAAGGGGTGGGCCAAACGGATTTCACATGGCGGCGGCAGTCATGTAATGTTCTTCCTGTCGCCGCGAGCGGGCCGAAAGGACCGGGGAGCGGCGAGAAAACTGAAGAGACAAGCACTCGTAGCTTAACGGATAGAGCATCTGACTACGGATCAGAAGGTTGCAGGTTCGAATCCTGCCGAGTGCACACAGAGCAGAGGCCCCGGAGAGATCCGGGGCCTCTGGCGTTTCCGGGGGCGTCGAGTCATTCGGTGTCGGCGTCCGCGCCGGCCGCGGGGGTGTCATGGCGGTGCGGGCCCCGCTGGCGCAGGAGTGCGGTGCGCAGGTAGTGGGTCAGGGCGGTGGCCGCCGCCGTGAGGAAGACGAAGGTGTAGAGGATCTGCAGGATGGCCACCAGGCGGGCCGCCTGGCCGTGCGGGGTGATGTCGCCGTAGCCGACGGTGGCGAGGGTGACCAGGGTGAAGTACAGGGCGTCGAGGCGGGTGTCGAGGCCGACGAGCTCGCCGGGGTTCTGGGCCAGGGCCAGGTAGGTGGTCGCGAAGACCAGGATGGACAGGGTCATCAGCAGGGGGATGACCAGTCCCGGACGTACGTTCGGGTGTCCGAGCAGGACGTGGACCACCTGTCTCAGCAGCAGGACGGCCACGAGCACCAGGGCGAGGACGAAGAGGGTCCAGCTCAGGGCCGACCGGTGCGGGCCCAGACCGTTCAGGGGCAGGAGGAAGTAGGCGATGACCATCGCCACCACACCCGCCACCCCGACCAGGCCGGGCCAGAAGGTCCTCCAGCCCGCGGACGTGCGCTCTACGCCCGGGACTCGCGGCGCGGTGCGCACAGGGCCCAGATGATGAAGCCGTCGATGATGAGGAGGGCGATCGACCAGACCGGTGCGTGGGGCAGCCACACGAAGTTGGCGACCATGCTGAGCCCGGCCAGCGCGATGCCCACCGCGCGGGCCCAGGTGGCCCCGGTGAACAGGGCGAGACCGGCGACGGTCACCAGGGCGCCGAGGATCAGGTGGATCCAGCCCCAGCCGGTCAGGCTGAACTCGTAGGTGAAGTTCTGGGTGGCGACGAAGACGTCGTCCTGGGCGATGGCGGCGATGCCCTGGAAGATCGCCATGATGCCGCCGAACGTCATCAGGACCGCCGCTGCCGCCGTCCAACTCGTCGCCCAAGGGCTCCTGGCCTCCCACCCGGCCTGGTGGTGGCGCGTGCCGCTGACATTGCTCGCCATGTGTTCGACCTTTCGGCTGTCCCCGAGCGGTGCGGCCCCTCCACCAGGTTTGCACTCCGGTTCCCGCTCGGCACCTCGGCGTCCCGGTCGGTGCGGCGGTGCTCCTCCAGGCAGTCGGCCGCGACCGTGTCCGCGCGGCGGAACCAGTCGTGGAGCACGGCGGTCTCCTTCGGGGTGTAGTCGGCGGAGAGCTCGTTGACGCGGGCGCGGCAGGGGTCGTGGATCTCGGGTGTGCGGGCCAGGGCGTCCGGCAGGGGCACGCGCAGTGCCTGGACTGCCGGCTGGCCGGCCGGGGGCGGATCGTGGCGAGGGCGGCCGGGCCGGTTGTCGTACCCGCGGCGCGCGGTGGCGCACCTCGGGATGCCCGAGTACGAGGACTTCCTGGACCTCGCCGAGCGTTACGGCCAGGTGCGGCTGGACACCACGATGGCGTTCACCGACTTCTGCGAGCACCTGGCACCGTTGCCCGGGCGGGCCCTGTCCCGGCTGGCGGCCCTCGGCGACCGGATCCTGTTCGGCTCGGACTTCCCCAACATCCCGTACCGTTCCTAGTCAGTGAGCAGGAGTGAGTCTTGGACCCATGCCTGGACACTGCGGACATCCCGAACGGTTCTGGGTGTCCTGGTCGCCCGCGTTCGCTCCGCGTCCGGCGGCACGGATCGTGTCCGTGGTCCGGGAATGCGGCGGCGGGGTCCCTCACGCTCGGGAGTATCCGGTCCGGCCTGGGCGGTCCGATGCCCGTGCGCATCGCTCTGGTGTGCACGGGGCGGTGCCGTCCGACGCCGGAGGGGATGCCCCTGGGCGCGTCGTCCGATCGCGATGCTCGCTGCATCGTGACGGGTGGTCGTGCGGGTTTTGCTGGTCAGGGGTTTCTGCCAGTGCTGCGCGCCCCATTTCGAGGTGTAGGCGGGGTCGACGGCGATGATGATGATGCCGGTGGCGTCGGCCATGGAGGTCAGGCGGGCACGGAGCCGGCCGGTGGGCATGCCGGAGACCAGGTGCCGGAATTGCTTCTTGCGGCCGTGTTTCTCGCGGGTCTTCTCCGCGGTGAAGTCAAGGTCCTCGACAGCGATCGCCTTGACACCGCAGGCCCTGGCCCAGTGCAGCAGCCGGGTCAGGGCGTGGCGGACTTGGGCGTCGCGGTGAGTGGCGGTGCCGGTCAGGTCGTAGAAGAACCGGCGCGGGCTGCCGACGGGGTTGCCGTGGACATCAAGGCGCCAGGCGGCCAAGTGGTCGGCGTTCATGTCCACACCGATCACACCGTCGGGCAGTGCCGCCGCCATCGGGATCGTTCGGGACACCGGGACCTGCCAGGAGGCCGTCAGATACCAGCGTGCACGGGCCACGTCGTAGTCGATGCGGTATGCGACGGCCCGGTTCGCTTCGACCCGGTCGGCCCACTCCTGTCCGCGGTGCGCGAAGGTGATCCGGCCGGTGAGGACATACCGGCCGTGCGGGGCGTTGGCCAGTTCTTTTAGTGGGTTGGGCAGCCGGATACTCACCTCACCGTCCGGGCTGATGCGGAGGGTCTCGTTGCCGAACTGCTTCCCGCTCTCCCCGTCCGCCTGCAGGAACCAGCGCTGTGCTTCCCAGCGCTGACGCCACTGGGGTTCGCTGAGCCGGGCGGCGGACAGCTGGTGCCGAGCACGGGCCAGGCGCTTGCCGCCTCGCACCACATGCACTCTCCCGGCCTCCCAGTCGGCGCGCTCCCGCTCCAACCGGTCCTCCAGGACGTGCAGACGGCGGGCCTTGGCATGCCACTCCCGCCTGCTGCGGTAACCGCCCGGCGCCCGCTCTGTGCCCTTGGACCCGACCGGCAGTGACAGCCGGTGGGCGATCATGCGGATCCCCGCCTCCAGTGACCGGATGCGGGCCAGAGCACAGCGGCGGGCCAGCGCCCACTGGTCGTGCGTGGCCTTGGTGATCGCCCCCGCCCAGCGGGCCGACGAGTGGGATGTCAACTCCCGCTTGCGCACCGCCCACGCCCCGGCGTCATGTTCCAGACCGTCGTGGCAGCGCGCCTTCAGGTCACGGCCGGCCAGCGTGCCCAGATGCGCGCCCACCCGCCGCAGCACCTCCGCATCGCCGACGGTGAGCTGCCCCAGCCGGGTACGGATCGCTACCCCCGATGGGCCGGGAACGACGAACGGCGCCGCAAGCGTCCGCAGACCACCCACCACACCACCCCCGCAGCCCAGCCCCGAAAACCGATCACCACACCCAACGAGCATCCCCCGTAAAGGTCACCCATTCGACAGGCGAACTCTCATCCCATCCCTGGGGTGCCACCTCGCACTCCCCTGCCGCCACAGCACTCACCCACCCGCGCCAGAACGCACTCGTGCTCAGTCGAACTCCAGCAGTTCCCGACCCCTACCTCCACCAGCTCCACGCCCTGGAGCGGCTGGACCTCGGGGACGCCTGGCTGCGGGCGGTGTGCCACGACAACGCGGCCCGGCTCTTCGGCCTGCCCGGCTGAGCGGGGCCGCCCCGCCCCGGCTGAGAACGGCCTGTGAGTTTCTCAGGTAAAACACAGGTTCCCGAAAGGGTGTTCTCAGAGGCCCCGGACATCGTGTGCGGTATGACCACGATCTCGCCCCAGGGGCGCACCGAACTGCTGAGGCCGGACGGGAGCCCCGTCCGCGTGCTTGTGGTGGACGACGAGCAGTCGATCACCGAGTTGCTGTCCATGGCCCTGCGGTACGAAGGCTGGCAGATCCGCAGCGCGGGGGACGGCCAGGGGGCCCTCCGCACCGCACGCGAGTTCCGGCCCGACGCCGTGGTCCTGGACATGATGCTGCCGGACATGGACGGCCTGGCCATCCTCGGCCGGCTGCGCCGCGAGCTGCCGGACGTGCCCGTACTGTTCCTCACCGCCAAGGACGCCGTCGAAGACCGTATCGCCGGACTGACCGCCGGCGGCGACGACTACGTCACCAAGCCGTTCAGCCTGGAGGAGGTCGTCGCCCGGCTGCGCGGACTGATCCGCCGCTCCGGCGCGGCCGACCGCCGTTCCGAGTCGATGCTCGTCGTCGGCGACCTCACCCTCGACGAGGACAGCCACGAGGTCACCCGCGGCGGCGACAGCATCCACCTCACCGCCACCGAGTTCGAGCTGCTGCGCTTCCTCATGCGCAATCCGCGGCGCGTGCTCAGCAAGGCCCAGATCCTCGACCGGGTCTGGTCGTACGACTTCGGCGGGCAGGCGAACGTCGTCGAGCTGTACATCTCGTACCTGCGCAGGAAGATCGACGCGGGCCGGGAGCCGATGATCCACACCCGGCGCGGCGCCGGCTACATGATCAAGCCCGCGGTCGCATGAGCGGCCGACGGCGGCCGCGTCCGCAGCGGCGGGCGCGCACCCCGCGCACCCTGCGGACGCGGCTCGTCGTCGCGTCCGTGGTGCTGATCGCGGTGGTGTGCGCGGTGATCGGTTCCGTGACCACGCTGGCGCTGCGGTCACATCTTTACGAGCAGCTCGACGGGCAGCTGCGTGAGGTGGCCATGCGCGCGGCCGGCGGGCCGGTGGGCGAGCGGCCGCGCCCCGACCTGCTGAACCAGGAGGACCCCCTCGACTTCGTCGTCAAGGGGCCGCAGGGCTTCGGCACCGTCGGCGCGGTCGTCGAGGACGGCACGGTGACCGAGGGGATCGTCAGCGAGTCCAAGGCGGAGAACGGCTTCACCACGCCCGAGGCCGCCGATCTCTCCGCGTCCCAGTTGGCGGCCCTCGCCGCCGTCCCGCAGGACCAGAAGCCGCACACCGTGGACATCCCGGGGCTGGGCAAGTACCGGGTCACCTACGAGAGCGGCCGCAACGGCGCGTTCTACACCGCCCTCCCCACCGCGGACGTCGACAACACCATCAACACCCTGATCCTCGTCGAGATCAGCGTCACCGCCGCCGGCCTGATCGCCGCCTCCCTCGCCGGAGCCGTCATCGTCAGTGTCGCCACCCGTCCCCTCCGCAAGGTCGCCGCCACCGCCACCCGCGTCTCCGAACTGCCCCTCCACACCGGAGAGGTGAACCTCGAAGAGCGCGTCCCCGAGTCCGAGTGCGATCCGCACAGCGAGGTCGGCCGGGTCGGTGCCGCGCTGAACCGGATGCTCGACCACGTCCACGGAGCGCTGCACGCCCGCCAGGAGAGCGAGACCCGGGTACGGCAGTTCGTCGCGGACGCCAGCCATGAGCTGCGTACGCCACTGGCCTCCATCCGGGGGTACGCCGAACTCACCCGGCGCGGCCGGGAGCAGGTCGGCCCCGACACCCGGCACGCGCTCGGGCGGATCGAGTCCGAGGCGAGCCGGATGACCCTGCTCGTCGAGGACCTGCTGCTGCTCGCCCGTCTGGACGCGGGCCGGCCGCTGCAGTTCGAGGAGACCGACCTCGTACCGCTCGTCGTGGACACCATCAGCGACGCCCGGGCCGCCGGGCAGGAGCATGTGTGGCGGCTCGAACTGCCCGACGAGCCCGCGCCGGTGTGCGCGGACGCCGCCCGGCTCCAGCAGGTGCTCGTCAACCTGCTCGGCAACGCCCGCAACCACACCCCGCCGGGCACCACCGTCACCGCCCGGGTGCGCCGCAACGGGCCCTGGCTCTGCGTCGACGTGGTCGACAACGGGCCGGGCATCCCGCCCGCGCTGCTCCCGCGCATCTTCGAACGGTTCGCGCGCGGTGACTCGGCGCGCACCCGTGCCACCGGTTCGACCGGTCTGGGCCTGGCCATCGTGCAGGCCGTGGCGACCGCGCACGGTGGTGCCGTGACCGTCGACAGCGTGCCCGGACACACCGCGTTCACGCTCCATCTTCCCGCAGTCGAACCGCAGTTGGTGCCCGAGCCGTACTCACAGCCACGGCACAGCGTCACCACATGGGCACGACAGGGCGTCTGAGCAGAGTCGGTTCCATGCGAACCGATTCTTCTCCCGGCACCCTGCCGGCGCGGGAGCACCTCCCGGCCGCCGGAGCGGGTACGCCGGTCCTGGACGTAGTGATCCCCGTCTACAACGAGGAGAAGGACCTCAAGCCGTGCGTCCGCAGACTGCACGAGCACCTGACCCGCACCTTCCCCTACGCCTTCCGCATCACGATCGCCGACAACGCCTCCACGGACAGCACCCCGCACGTGGCCGGCCGGCTGGCGGAGCGGCTCCCGGAGGTGCGGTCGGTGCGCCTGGAGCAGAAGGGACGCGGCCGGGCGCTGCGGACCGTCTGGTCCGCCTCGGACGCCCCCGTCCTCGCCTACATGGACGTGGACCTGTCCACCGACCTCAACGCGCTGCTGCCGCTGGTCGCCCCGCTGATCTCCGGCCACTCCGACCTCGCCATCGGCTCCCGGCTGAGCCGCAGCTCCCGCGTCGTGCGGGGCGCCAAGCGGGAGTTCATCAGCCGCTCGTACAACCTGATCCTGCGCGGCTCGCTCCAGGCCCGCTTCTCCGACGCGCAGTGCGGGTTCAAGGCGATCCGCCGTGACGTGGCCCAGGTGCTGCTGCCGCTGGTGGAGGACAGCGGCTGGTTCTTCGACACCGAGCTGCTGGTCCTCTCCGAGCGTGCGGGGCTGCGCATCCACGAGGTACCGGTCGACTGGGTCGACGACCCCGACTCCACCGTGCACATCGTGAAGACGGCGACCGACGACCTCAAGGGCGTCTGGCGGGTCGGAAAGGCACTCGCCACCGGCTCGCTGCCGCTGGACCGGCTCGCCCGCCCCTTCGGCGACGACCCGCGCGACCGCACCATCCAGGACGTACCGCAGGGACTGGCCCGCCAACTGGTCGGCTTCTGTGTCGTCGGCGCCCTGTCCACCCTCTTCTACCTGCTGCTCTACAGCGGCTTCCGGACCTTCACCGGCTCCCAGACCGCCAACGGGCTGGCCCTGCTGGTCTCGGCGGTCGCCAACACCGCCGCCAACCGGCGGCTCACCTTCGGGGTGCGGGGGCGCGGCGGGGCCGTACGGCACCAGGCGCAGGGCCTCGTCGTCTTCGGCATCGGTCTCGTCCTGACCAGCGGCTCGCTCGCCGCGCTCAACACCGCGACCAGCGACCCCGCCCACTCCACCGAGCTGGCGGTCCTCGTCGCGGCCAACCTCGCGGCGACCGTGCTGCGGTTCCTGCTCTTCCGGGCGTGGGTGTTCCCGGACCGCGGCCGGTCCCACGAGACCCCCGCCGAGCCCTCCTGGCAGGACGCCCCCGCCGCTCCCGCCTGGCAGGACGCGACCCTGCCGCTCCAGCCGGTCCGCTCGCCGCTCCCCACCCGTCCGTACCGCCCTTCCAGCCCTTCCGACCTCGACCCGAGGGACTTCCGATGACCACGCAGTACGACCAGACGAGTCCCCCGGCGGACCCCGCCACCTGGGGACCTCCGGAGGGGGGCCGCCACACCGCCCCCGGACCGGACGAACCCCGCGGGCCCCTCGCCCGCAGAGCGTGGCGCGGCCGGCCCGAGGACCCCCGCTGGGTGCGCCCCGCCTTCCTCGGTCTGCTGCTGGTGACCGGGCTGCTCTACCTCTACGACCTGAGCGCCTCCGGGTACGCCAACTCCTTCTACTCGGCGGCCGTCCAGGCGGGCAGCGAGTCCTGGAAGGCGTTCTTCTTCGGCTCGCTGGACGCGGCGAACGCCATCACCGTGGACAAGCCCCCGGCCTCGCTGTGGCCGATGGAGCTCTCGGTGCGGATCTTCGGCCTGAACTCCTGGGCGATCCTCGTGCCCGAGGTGCTCATGGGCGTCGGCACGGTCGCCGTCGTCTACGCGGCCGTACGCCGCCGCTTCGGCCCGGCGGCCGGTCTGATCGCGGGCGCGGTCCTCGCGCTCACCCCGGTCGCGGCGCTGATGTTCCGGTTCAACAACCCGGACGCGCTGCTGGCGCTGCTGATGTCCGTCGCCTGCTACCTCGTCGTCCGCGCCCTGGAGGACGGCCGTACGAAGTGGCTGGTGTGGGCCGGGGCCGCGATCGGCTTCGCGTTCCTCGCCAAGACCCTCCAGGCCTTCCTGATCCTCCCGGCCCTCGCGCTGGTCTACGGCGTCTGCGCGCCCGTGCGGCTGAAGAAGCGGCTGGGACAACTGGCCCTGGCGACCGTCGCGCTGGTCGTCTCCGGCGGCTGGTGGGTGGCGGTCGTCGAGCTGTGGCCGGCGTCGTCGCGGCCGTACGTCGGCGGCTCGCAGAACAACAGCTTCCTGGAGCTGACCTTCGGCTACAACGGTCTCGGCCGGCTCAACGGCGAGGAGACCGGCAGCGTCGGCGGCGGCGGGGGTGGTGGCGGTACGGGCGGCGGCGGGCAGTGGGGCGAGACCGGCTGGGACCGGATGTTCAACTCCGAGATCGGCGGCCAGATCTCCTGGCTGCTGCCCGCCGCGCTGATCCTGCTCGTCGCCGGCCTGGTCCTCACCCGGAAGGCCGCACGGACCGACCTCGCCCGCGCCTCGTTCCTGGTGTGGGGCGGCTCGCTGCTGATGACGACGGTGGTCTTCAGCTACATGGCCGGCATCTTCCACCAGTACTACACGGTGGCCCTCGCTCCGTACCTCGCGGCCGTGGTCGGCATGGGCGCGGCGGCCCTGTGGGAGAAGCGGCGGGCACTGTGGGCGTCGCCGGCCCTGGCGGCCGCCGTCACGGCCACGGCGGCCTGGGGGTACGTACTGCTCAACCGCACGCCCGACTATCTGCCGTGGCTGAAGTGGCTGGTCCTGGTCGGCGGGCTGGTCGCGGCCCTCGGGCTGGTCTTCGCGGGCAAGGTGGGGCGGCAGGTGGCGCTCGCGACTGCGGGGCTGGGCCTGGTGGCCGCGCTGGCCGGCCCGACGGCGTACACGCTGAGCACCGTTCAGGAGGGACACACCGGTTCGATCGTCACCGCCGGTCCGGCCGGGGCGAGCATGGGCGGCGGTCCCGGCGGGGGCGGTGGCGGGGGCGGCGGATTCCCCGGCGGGGGCGGTCCCGGCGGGCAGGGCCAGCAGGGCGGCCAGGGGCAGCAGGGCGGTCAGGGCCAGGGCCAGACCCCGCCCGGCGCGGGCGGCAACGGCACCGGCGGCTTCCCCGGCGGCGGACCCATGGGCCAGAACGGCCAGAACGGCCAGAACGGCCAGGGTGGCCAGAACGGCCAGGGCGCCCCGCAGGACGGCACCGGCAACGGCGCCGAGGGCCGCATGGGCGGTGGCGGCATGGGCGGCCTGCTCGGCGGCGCGGACGTCGACTCCGAGGCGAAGGAACTGCTGGAGGCCGACGCCGGCGACTACACCTGGGTCGCCGCGGCCATCGGTGCCCAGAACGCCGCGAGCTACCAGCTCTCCACCGGCGAACCCGTGATGGCGATCGGCGGCTTCAACGGCACCGACCCGTCCCCGACGCTCGACCGGTTCAAGAAGTACGTGGCGGACGGAAAGATCCACTACTTCGTCGCCGGCGGCGGCATGGGGGGCGGAATGGGCGGCGACTCCGGAAGCTCCTCGCAGATCTCCACCTGGGTGCAGGAGAACTTCAAGGAGGTGACGGCCGGCTCGGCCACCTTCTACGACCTCACGCAGAAGACGACCGACAGCTGACGGTCCCCCGATGAGGGACGAGGGCGGTGACATCCCATGTCACCGCCCTCACCTGCTCACTCCCCCTCGGCCAGCCGCGCCGGGAAACCCCCGGTCGCCACCGGGCCCCAGCGCTCCGGGGTGATCCGGATGATCGACTTGCCCTGCTTGACCATGGCGGCGCGGTACTCGTCCCAGTCCGGGTGCTCGCCGGCGATGTTCCGGTAGTACTCCACCAGCGGCTCCACGGACTCGGGCGGGTCCACCACCTCGGCGGTGCCGTCGATCTGGACCCACGGCCCGTTCCACTCGTCGCTGAGGACGATCAGGCTCACCCGGCTGTCCCGCTTGGCGTTACGGGTCTTGGCGCGCTCGGGGTACGTGGAGACCACGATCCGGCCCGAGTCGTCGACCCCGCAGGTCAGCGGCGAGCCCTGGGGCGCGCCGTCGGCCCGCCGGGTCAGCAGGACCGCCCGGTGCCGGGGCCGTACGAAGTCCAGCAGCTCGTCGAGGGAGACACGGGTGTTCGTCGCGATGTTGGGTGCCATGGCGTCAGACTAGGCCGCCATGGCCTCCGGGAGGTTGTCGTACACGGGGACGTCGCGGCGCAGGCCCGTCAGTTCGAGCACGCGGGCGGCCGCGCTGTCCGGGCGGGCCACCACGTACACGAGGGTGCCGGGGTGCAGCAGCCGGCGTACGTCGTCGATGAGGCGGACGCCCTGGGAGTCCATGAAGCCGGTCGCGGTGAGGTCGAGGACCAGGACACGGGCCCGCCGGCCGTCGCGGGGGCGGCACTCGGCCATGATGGCGTCGAGGAGTTCCCCGGCGTCGGAGAAGTCGGTCTCCGGGGGGAAGCGGAACAGCGTGTGCTCGGACACGTCACGCGGGTCGGAGGGGTTCGGCAGGAAGGTCACGGTGCTCACCTGGCAGACATGTGTCGTCCGGGATTCCGGCAAGGCCACTTCCTGACCCGTCCGTCATTCCATCACGCAGGAGGGCGCCGGTGGCAGTGGGCCGGGGTGGTGATCGGACCGGAAGCCGATACCGCAGGTCCGGGCGTCACCTCATCGCAACCGAACAGATAGAGTTCTGTGCGTCCTGTGCTCGCAGTCAGGAATGTGCTGCGGAGCTCTCCTGCGCACGGCCGTAATGCCGTGCATGCCGAAGAGGTTCGTGGTGGCTGCGTCCCGGTTTTCTGATTTGCCCCGTTTCCCGGCTGGGTTGGAGCTGGCGGAAGCGCTCACGGCCGCGGCACGGCAACTGCACGAGACGTCCACCCCGGACAGCACCCTGGACACCGCCGTCCGTCTCGCGGTGGACCTCGTGCCCGGTGCCGACCACGCGGGCATCTCCGTCGTCGAGCGGGACAACCGGCGCTCCACGCTCGCCTGGACCGACGACGTCGTACGCGCCGCCGAGGAGGGCGACGACCCCGGGGACGGGCAGCGGCCGTACTGGCACCGCCTGTGGACCGCCCCCGTGGCCGAGGTCGAGGACAGCGAGAACGGCGAGGGCGACGAGGTGCTGTCCGGGCTCGGCCTGCGGTCCGCGCTGTCGCTGCGGCTGCGGGCCGACCGCCGCCGGCTGACCGTGCTCACCGCCTACGCCCGCAAGCCGCGCGCCTTCGACGAGACCGCGCTGCGGGTCGGCCGGCTGTTCACCGCGCACGTCGGCATAGCCCTCGACTCCGCCACCGTGCGCGAGCAGCTCACCGAGGCCATGCGCACCCGGGACCTGATCGGCCAGGCCACCGGCATCCTCATGGAACGCCTGGACATCGACGCGGCCGGCGCCTTCGACAGCCTGGTCCGCGCCTCGCAGCGGGAGAACATCAAACTGCGCGACCTCGCCCGCCGCATCGTCGACCCCGACCACACCCCCTGACAGGGTCCGACCGGTCCTGACGGGGTCTCACGCGGCCGGAAGCGACTCCCCCTGCACGGCCTGGACGTCCAGCTCCACCCGGAGGGTCGTGCCGATGGCCGCGATGCCGGCCTGGACGACCTGGTTGTAGTTCATCGCGAAGTCCTCGCGCCGCAGTTCGGCCGTGGCACGGAAGGCCGCCCGGGTGCCGCCCCAGGGGTCCGCCCCGGTGCCGAGGTAGGCCAGGTCGAGGTCGACGGGCCGGACGACGCCCCGCATGGCCAGCTCGCCGTGGACCGTCCAGCGGTCGGAACCCGCCCCGGTCAGACCGGTGGACCGGTAGGTGATCTCGGGGTACCGCTCGACGTCCAGGAAGTCCGCGGACCGCAGATGGGTGTCGCGCATCCCGTTGCCGGTGTCGATGGAGGCCGCCCGGATCACCGCCTCCACGCGGGACTTGGCGATGTCGTCCGGCGCGACCTCCACCAGGGCCGCGAACTCGGTGAACCGGCCCCGCACGCTGGAGATGCCCAGGTGCTGGGCGACGGCCGCCACGCTCGAATGCGCCGGGTCCACGGTCCACGGCCCCGGCGGCGGCAGCTCGGTGCCGCCCTGCCGGGCCAGCGTCACCGTCCCGACCTCGGCCCGCCCGCTCGCGGTGACGATGGCGCTCGCGGCGGCGGGCGCGTACCCGACCGCGGTGACGATCACGGTGTACGCCCCCGGCGCCAGCGCGGTGGTGTCCCGCACGGCGCCCTCGGGGTCCGCCTCGGCGCGCAGCACCTGCGTACCGGTCCCGTCGGTCACCGTGACGACCGCGTGCGACACGGCCCATCCGTCCCGGGTGCGGATCCTCGCGGTCAGTGACATCCCGTTTTCTCCCTGCACATACGTACAAAATGGTCGTGAACAGACCGGCCCGTGGCGAGGGCGCGTCTCCGCTACAGGACGCGCCCCCGCCACGGGCCGGGGTTTCGCTACTCGCCCGGGTGGGCGAGCTCGATGTCGTGGTCGTCGACACCGGTGCCGGAGACGGTCAGCGCCGTCGCCACCGGCGGGTAGCCCGTGGCGATGACGGTGTACTCGCCGCCGTCCAGATCGGCGAAGGCGTACGCGCCGTCCGCACCGGTCGTCGCCGTGCCGGCCACGTTGCCGGCCGCGTCGACCAGGGTGACCCGGGCGTCGGCCAGCGGCCCGTGCGGGGCGCGGACCACGCCCCGCACCTGGGCGCCGGTCTCCAGGTCGACCTCGACCCGGGTGACCCCGGTGCCGCCCACCTCGACGGGCAGGGCGCGCGGCCGGTAACCGGCGGCGTTCACCGCCACGGTCACCGCGCCCGGCACCAGCTCGGCGAACGAGAACTCGCCCTGCTCACCGGTGCTCCCGGTGGCCAGCAGATCGCCGCGCACATCGGTGACGATCACCATCGCGTCCTTCACCGGCAGCCCGCCGTCCGCCGTGCGGACCAGTCCGGTCAGCCCGCTGGTGCCGCTGAGCAGGATGTCGTAGGCGAGGGGTTCGCCGTTCACGACGACCGTGGACGCCTGCGGCTGGTGGCCGTCGGCGGCGGCGATCAGGACGTACGACCCGGCGCCGGGCGCGTCCACCGCGTACGCGCCGTCGGCCTGCGCCACCGACCGGCCGAGCTGACGCCCGCCCAGCGAGATCAGCGTGACGGCGGCCTGCGGCACGGGCGCGCTGTCGGCGCCGCGCACGACACCGCGTACCGGGATGCCACCGGAGACGGGTGCCTCCGGCTCACCGGGGCCGGCCGCCGTGGCGACGGCGGCGAGGCGCTGCGTGGCGGCGGTCCCGGCGGCCGAGGAGGCCGAGGGGGCCGAGGGGGCCGTCACCGCACCGGCCGGAGCCGGCTCGGCGGCGACGCGGGCGGCTTCCGCCGGGGCGGTCCCGTCCGAGGCCTCCGCGGTCTGGGCCAGCGCGCCGGAGGTCCGCAGCGGGACCTCCTTGATGAACAGCGTCACCAGGAAGGCGAGCAGGGCGATCGGCGCGACGTACAGGAAGATGTCGGCGATGCCGTGCCCGTAGGCGCTCTCCAGCCAGGTGCGGATGCCCGGGGGCAGCAGGTCCATGTCGGGGATCGTGCCGCTGCCGGAGGTCTTGGCGGCGGCGGCCTGCTCCTGCGGGCTGAGCTGCCCGATGGTGTCCTGGGCGTAGTCGCTGATCCGGCTGGACATGACCGAGCCGAGCACGGACACGCCCACCGCGCCGCCGAGGGACCGGAAGAAGGTCACGACGGAGGAGGCCGCGCCCAGGTCGCTCGGGGCCACCTGGTTCTGCGTGCACAGGACCAGGTTCTGCATCATCATGCCGACGCCGAGGCCCATGAGCGCCATGAAGACGCCGATGTGCCAGTACGGGGTGTCGTAGCGCATGGTGCCCAGCAGGCCCAGGCCCGCCGTCAGCAGCACACCGCCGACCAGCAGCCAGCTCTTCCACTTGCCGGTCTTGGTGATGATGATGCCGGAGACCGTCGACGATATGAACAGGCCGCCGATCATCGGGATGGTCATGACGCCCGACATCGTCGGGGACTTGTCCCGGGCCAGCTGGAAGTACTGGCTGAAGTAGACGGTGCCCGCGAACATCGCGATACCGACGAACAGCGAGGCCAGCGAGGCCAGCGCGATGGTGCGGTTCCTGAACAGGCGCAGCGGGATGATCGGCTCGTCGGCCTTCGACTCGACGAAGAGGAAGATCAGCGTCAGGACGATCGCGCCGCCGACCATGACGCCGGTCTGCCAGGACATCCAGGAGTACTTGTCGTCGGCGAAGGTGACCCAGACGAGCAGCAGGCAGACGGCCGCGGTGACGAAGAAGGCGCCGGCCCAGTCGACCTTGACCTTCCGCTTGACCACGGGCAGGTTCAGCGTCTTCTGCAGCACGATCAGCGCGATGATCGCGAAGGGCACGCCGACGTAGAGGCACCAGCGCCAGCCGAGCCAGCTGGTGTCGGTGATCACGCCGCCGAGCAGCGGGCCGCCGACGGTCGCGACGGCGAAGGTGGCGCCGATGTAGCCGGAGTAACGGCCGCGCTCGCGCGGGGAGATCATCGCGGCCATGATGATCTGCGCCAGGGCGGACAGACCGCCGGCGCCCAGTCCCTGGATGGCACGCGCGGTGATCAGCATGCCCGGGTTCTGCGCCAGACCGGCCACGACGGAGCCGAGGACGAAGACGACCAGGGCCGCCTGGACCAGGGTCTTCTTGCTGGTGAGGTCGGCGAGCTTGCCCCACAGGGGGGTGGAGGCGGTCATCGTCAGCAGCGAGGCGGTGACGACCCAGGTGTAGGCGCTCTGGCCGCCGCCGAGGTCGCCCACGATCTCGGGCAGGGCGTTGGTGACGATGGTCGACGACAGGATGGCGCAGAACATGCCGAGCAGCAGCCCGGACAGCGCCTCCATGATCTGCCGATGGGTCATCGGAGCGTCTGTGGAGGAGCCTCCCCCGTGCTTGGCATGAGCCCGCACACCGTTCGGTGTGGTCGTTGCCATGGACTTCCTTCTCTTACGTGCTTGCGGGTGTACGGGTGGTCTGTTCGGGAGCGGGAGATGCCGGGCGGGGCACCGTTCGGCAGTCGCCGAAGCTGTCCCTGAGCCGGGTCATCAGCTGGGTGAGCCGGCTGACCTCGTCGTCGGACCAGTCGTCCAGGCGCTCCGCGAGGAGCTGGGTGGACCGCCGGAACAGCTCGTCGAGCTGGGTCCGGCCGGCTGGGGTGAGGTGCAGGATGCGGGACCGTTTGTCGGCGGGGTCGGGGGAGCGTTCGATCCAGCCGCGCTCGGCCAGGTGGGCGACGTGACGGCTGGTGACCGACATGTCCACGGACAGCAGCTCGGCGAGCCTGCTCATGCGCATGTCGCCGTGGCGGCCGAGCAGCGCCAGCACGGCGGCGGAGCCGCTGGGGCAGCCGGTCGGCATGATCCGGTTCATTTCCCGCTTGACGGCGCCGAAGGCGCTGAACTGTCGAACCAGCTCCTCGTACTGCGCCTGCTCGGCCATGACACCTCCCGTTTTGATTGCTTAGGGCAACGATAGGAATCGATGGTTGCTGAAGGCAAATAAAAACGGGTCTCCCGGCTCAAAAACTTGGCAAAGGCAAGTAATCGCGAAAGTAAACCCGCAGGTCCGGGCGTGTCCGCACCGCCGACGCCGCCCGTCAGCGCCTGCCGGCGCTACCCGCCACCCCTCGCCGGGGCTGCCCATCACCCCTTGCCACTGCCCCCACTTGGGCGCCTCACCGGGCATTCGCTAGGGTCTCGGGGCATGGCTAACACCCAGGGCCCGCAGGGCAACCACGACCCCGCCGGCAGCACCCAGATGTTCCGCGCGTTCGTCGACGAGGAACCCCAGAACCGGCAGGCCGCCGCGACCACCGGCGGTGGCCCGCGGATCGGCCTGATCGTCGGCGTCGTTGTCGCCGTGGCGGTCGTCGCGGCGGTGGCCTGGCTCGCACTGAAGTAACGACGGCCTCGCGGTTCGCGCCGCCATGACCGCGGTTCGCGCCGCCATGCCGCGGCTCACCGGGAGTCGGCGGCCGCGGGTGCGCCGTGGTTTCTCGCACGGTTCACCGCGCCCCTGTGAGTGACGCCACTCCCAGGGGCACGGGGCCGTACCGGCATGCGACTGTGCCGCGTGGGCGCGAGCGGGGGTCCGGGGGCGAAGCCACCCAGGGGCGGAAAAGGGCGCCGGAGGCCGCTCCCGGCACGTAGGCGTAACGGTGGCGGCCCGGCGTGGGCGCCGGAGAACCGTGTGCGGGGTCACCGGAGAACGCGGCGGCCGCCGTTGCGCCCGTACGGGGCGCCCCGGCGGCCACGAATCCGATTCCACGTACGGAGCGCCCCGTCGGCGCCCCGTGCTGTGCCTCAGTCCGAGATGAGGCCCTCCCGCAGCTGGGCCAGCGTCCGGGTGAGCAGGCGCGAGACGTGCATCTGGGAGATGCCGACCTCCTCGCCGATCTGCGACTGGGTCATGTTGGCGAAGAAGCGGAGCATGATGATCCGCCGCTCCCGGGGCGGCAGCTTGGCCAGCAGCGGCTTGAGCGACTCGCGGTACTCCACGCCCTCCAGCGCCGTGTCCTCGTAGCCGAGGCGGTCCGCGAGCGAGCCCTCGCCGCCGTCGTCCTCGGGGGCGGGGGAGTCCAGCGAGGACGCCGTGTACGCGTTGCCGACCGCGAGCCCGTCGACGACGTCCTCCTCCGACACGCCCAGCACGGCGGCGAGTTCGGCGACCGTCGGGGAGCGGTCCAGCTTCTGGGAGAGCTCGTCGCCGGCCTTCGTCAGCGCCAGGCGCAGCTCCTGCAGCCGGCGCGGCACCCGCACCGACCACGACGTGTCGCGGAAGAACCGCTTGATCTCGCCGACCACCGTCGGCATCGCGAACGTCGGGAACTCCACGCCCCGTTCGCAGTCGAAGCGGTCGATCGCCTTGATCAGCCCGATGGTGCCGACCTGGACGATGTCCTCCATCGGCTCGTTGCGCGAGCGGAACCGCGCCGCCGCGTACCGCACCAGCGGCAGGTTGAGCTCGATCAGGGTGTCCCGGACGTAGGCGCGCTCCGGGCTGTCCTCGTCCAGTACGGCGAGCCGCAGGAACAGGGAGCGGGACAGGGTGCGGGTGTCGAGGGCCGCCGTGTCCGGGAGTTCCGGAGCGGGCGTGGTCGGGAGGGCCGGGCCCTCGTCGATGGGGCCGAGTGCGTCGAGAGCATGGGGAGCTGTCTCGCTCTCCGCGAGCGTGAGCACCTTCGAGCTGCCCTGTTCTGCGGACATGCCACCCCCTTTGGGTCGCGGGACGGTCGCGGCGGACGCTCCCCGATCGAGGAACGCAGCCATCACCTGGAATACCGGCGCCGAGGCTCCGGCAAACGCGCTTTCCGCAGAATGTCACATGTCGGCAACGCGCTGTAGTGACATGTCGACATCTGAGATGTGAATCAGCCCTGGAAACAAGGGGTCTGACGGGCTTTCGGACCAGAAGCGCACAGAAAAGCGCTGTGGGGTGATTCGCTCTTTCCGGTTACGCCTCGATCCTGTTTGCGGACCGCAGCCGCTGGAAGCTACGTGCCAGTAGCCGGGACACGTGCATCTGCGAGACGCCGAGTTCGGCGCTGATCTGCGACTGGGTGAGATTGCTGTAGTAACGCAGCAGCAGGATGCGCTGCTCCCGCTCGGGGAGCTGGACGAGCAGGTGCCGGACGAGGTCGCGGTGCTCGACGCCGTCCAGGGCGGGATCCTCGTACCCCAGCCGGTCCAGCAGTCCCGGCATCCCGTCGCCCTCCTGCGCGGCCTCCAGCGAGGTGGCGTGGTACGACCGTCCGGCCTCGATGCAGGACAGCACCTCCTCCTCGGTGATGCGCAGCCGCTGGGCGATCTCGGCGGTCGACGGGGAACGCCCGAAGGCGGTCGTCAGGTCCTCGGTCGCGCTGTTGACCTGCACCCACAGCTCGTGCAGCCGGCGCGGTACGTGGACGGTGCGGACGTTGTCCCGGAAGTACCGTTTGATCTCGCCGACCACCGTCGGCATCGCGAACGTCGGGAACTGCACGCCCCGGTCCGGGTCGAAGCGGTCGATGGCGTTGATCAGCCCGATGGTGCCGACCTGGACGACGTCCTCCATCGGCTCGTTGCGGGAGCGGAAGCGGGCGGCGGCGTACCGCACCAGGGGAAGGTTGGCCTCGATGAGCGCGGCGCGCACACGGGTGTGCTCCGGCATGCCCGGCTCCAGCTCCTTGAGCTGGCCGAAGAGCAGCTGGGTCAGGGCCCGGGTGTCGGCGCCGCGCCGCTTGGCGGGGCTCACCGGCCGGTCGTCGGCGGTCGCGGACGGGTCGGTCGAGGTCGGGTCGGTCGAGGCCGGGCCGGGAGAGGTCGAGGCGGGGGAGGGCGGGGTGAGGGAGGACCGGTCGGGGGCCGGGGCCTGGACCGCGTCGGGGGACACCTCGTCCTGGGGCGGCGCAGTACTGGCCGGCACGGTCAACGCCACCTCTTCATCGCTCACATCGTCCGTCAACTCATCCCTCAAAAGCGGTCATAGCATCACAAGACTGACTCAGTATGCGCAAGCACCGCATATTCCGTGTTGAGTGCCAAAAATGGGCGTACGGAACAACAAAACCCCCCGCCGTCATGGCGGGGGGCTCCGGGGGACGGAGTGTCAGAATTCGTAGTCGGCGATCACCCACGTGGCGAACTCGCGCCACAGCCCGACACCCGCCTGGTGCTCCGGGTGCTCCACGTACCGGCGCAGCGCCTCCGTGTCCTCGAACGCCGAGTTGATGGCGAAGTCGTAGGCGATGGGGCGGTCGCTGATGTTCCAGGCGCACTCCCAGAAGCGGATCTCCGGGATCTTGCCGTCCAGCGAACGGAAGGCCTCCACGCCCTTCACGACCCTCGGGTCGTCGCGCTCGACGCCCTCGTTCAGCCGGAAGAGCACCAGGTGGCGGATCATCACTTTCCTCCGTTCGCCAGCCAGGTCATGAAGTCGCCGATGGCCTTCGCGGCCTCCGAGATGCCCTCGAACCCTATCTGGACGTAGTCGGCCGCGGTCTCCGGGTCCGTGATGATCAGGTACAGCACGAAGACCACGACGACGTAGACGGCGATCTTCTTCGCGTTCACCGCCACCGCGGCCCCCCTGTCACTGGTGTCACACGAGCATCGAGCGGCCCCATGATCGCACGAAGGGCCCCGTCTGACGACGGGGCCCTTCACCGGCGGTAGCGGAGGGATTTGAACCCTCGGTGACTTGCGCCACACTCGCTTTCGAGGTCTGTTTGGGCTGCTTGCAGCCTGATCCAGGGGTGTTCAGCTTCGTTCATTCCTGTACTCACCCTCGTCGCGTGAACCGCTGTGGACCGCTCCGAACGGGGGTGAACGAGACGGAAACTGAGACGGAGCGAGACAGGGCCCGACCCTCGCTGACGTACGGATCACCGTTGATAGAAGGTGGGCTGGACGTGACCGTGACCTGCTGACGCCAGCGTTCGCGATTGAGGTCCATCAATGACCAGCAACCTCACCAACCACATGGGACACAAGTTCGAATAAACTCCGGCACCTCTTGCCCTTTTGTCCCATTATGGGCTTGCGTGCATCCATGGATGCGCTAGGGTGGGGGGTGCACGGACGGTCGTCTGCCGGTCGGAAACGTCGGCACCCGCTATAGGCGGTTCAACAGCCGGCCGACGTGCTTCACAGGGCCGCTACCCACGGGTAAGCGGCCTTTGTGCTGTTCTCCCATGGGTGCAGCTTCATGCCGTAGGACGTAATGGCGCCGTAGCCGCGGCGGTAGAGCCGGGGGCGTAGCTCCCCGAGATACCGCTGCTCGGTGTTTCCGAACTGATCCGGTTCGAAGGCACGGAAAGTAGCTGATGCAGCCAGGTCTGCACACTGGAGCATCTCGACCTTGTTCGGCTGCTCAATGCGTCCGCCCCTCGGGTCGAGGGCTTCCCACACGATGCTGGTCGACATCACCTGGAGAGCTGCCTCGTACTGACGCAGTTCGCCCAGCGTCATTTGCGGACGAGTGATGTGGGCCAGCGTGTAGGAGAGGGTCGCATGCGAGTCTCGCGCGAACCAGGACAGCCTCTCCAGCAAGTACCGGAACGTGTAGAGGTAGAACTGGCTGTCTGTGATGTGGTTGGTGAGGTGTCGCTTGCACGCGACAACGTTGGAGATCGTCACCCACGTTTGAGACCCAAGAGACTTGGCGGCGTGCACACGCTGTTCATGCTTCTTCAGGGCCACCCAATGGAGCGTATCGCTAGGTCGCCGACCAAGATCCA
Source organism: Streptomyces sp. NPDC059787 (assembly GCF_042732315.1). NCBI lineage: Bacteria > Bacillati > Actinomycetota > Actinomycetes > Kitasatosporales > Streptomycetaceae > Streptomyces > Streptomyces sp. NPDC059787. Next base: position 27,467 of record NZ_JBHWHX010000002.1, on the reverse strand, counting down.
ACCGCATTTGGGCAAGGAACTGAGCGGCCAACGGTAGGTCCTGGTCATCTACGACGACTGCCGTCATGACGAAGTGGTCGCTGGAAGCCTTCGACCGCGACCGCACGCCGGCCTCGTCGATGAAGGCGTGCAGCTTTCGCGCCGCGGGCGCCTGACCTGAGTTGGTAGCCACTGTGGCCACGTCCAAGTACCTCCATCCCAACGCATCGATTCGACAGCTCTGCACTCAGCCGTCGTACGCAGGACGGCGACTCGTGTACATCGCGTGATGATCGTGGCACGTGAAGGTCCGTCATCCAATGTGCTTATCCACAGCCCTTGTGGATGAATAGTCCCATGTCTGTTGAAAACATGGCCATTTCTGTGGAAAAGTATGTGCAGAAGGTTGTGAATAAGCGCGCCTACTCTCGGCCCTCAACCGTTCTACCTGCAGCTTTCCGGTAGACAAGCTGTGCAGAAGAAGAAGTTTGTGACGTCCGTCAGCTCACCGAGATCGAGATCCATCGCGCACCGTCGATGCCCCGGTCGGCACCTGGCTGGCAGGGTGGACAGGTCGGCGCCTGCTACCGGTCAGCCTCGAGTACCTGAGCGCACGAGGCTGACCGGTACCGATCGCTCCTCCTCGCGGCCCAGCAGTCGCCGACGTGCATCACATCGAGGGCCACCCAGTCGGCTGGTACCGCTCGGGCTGGCTTGTGTATCAGTCGCCTGAGAGTCGAAGCTGGGCGGCGTTCAGGGCCGCGATTACGTTCGCAGCATCCCCGTCGTACACAAGATGTGGTTCATCTGCCTTGGGTGGGACGAACCGGGTGCGGTATCGCTGGAGGTCGTTCTCGGAGAAGTAGATCGAGTTTGGATCGTCCGCGTGGAACTCGTTGCGCTTGCTGATCCTTGCCCACAGCTCGTCATGAGTGGCTGCAAGGTAGACGAGTACAGGGGTGGCGCCGACATCGGTGGCGATCGTTCGCCACCTGGCCCGGTCCTCCGGGGTCCAAAAGCCGTGGTCGACGACGACGTCATGCCCGGCCTTGAGTTGCTCCCGGAGGTCGACCGCCACGTCTTCGAGGACGGGTCGTTCAAGGGTGGGGAAAACGCCCCGCGGGAAGTCCACGCCGTAGACGCCGTGTCGGCGGAACATCTCCTCGTCCGGGCACAGTCGTATGAACCCGCGAGCAGTCAGGGCGCGGGAAAGGGTCGTCTTGCCGGAGCCGGGAAGCCCGGCCATCAGGACACAGAACGGCGGGTGCGGGGGCATCGGTCTCGTCATGGTTCGGGAGATGGTGGCCACCTCCGCTTCGGCTTCGGACGTGATTGTGCCAGCCCGGCGGGCCGTCAGCAGCGCATCCAGGCGGCCTTCGAGCACGTTCACGAGCGTGTCATCCACAACCGTCACGGGGACACCTCCGATTCTGTGCGCCATGTCCGGCCCGGACCGCCGAGGTCCACGCCGTACTCCACGATGTTGCCCTCGCTGTCCACGAATTTAGCCGTCATCACGACCACCGGGTCCGCCGGCGGGTTGTCGGGGTCCAACTCCAGGAGTCGCGCGTACTCCGGCGTCAGTAGGCGGGCCGATGCGGTGTCGATGCGGTGACTGATCGGGTGACCGGTCGCCTGGGCGATGAGCTGGAGCGAGGTTCCCCCCGTCAGCCGCTCGCTTGCTTCAAGCTGAGGGATCAGCTTCCCGTACCGCGCGGGAATCCACGACGTGCTGTGGGCGACGATGCCGTGCCGGTCCCGGTACACACGGCTACGGCGCACCACGTCGGAGCCGGGCTGAATGTCCAGCGCTTGCGCCACTTCATCGGGTGCGGGCACCACGGCCGCCTGGTGCGAGTCGGACCGTTCACCCGCCCCCCAGCTGGACCCGGTACGGCGTCCCCGGTCCTGCCGCTGCGCCCCGGACGACATCGGAGCCGGTCGGTCCAGCACTTCGGTACCAATGCCGTGGATGCCGCGGACAAGCCCTTCATTGCGCAACTTGCGCAGGGCTTTCTCGGCTGTCGCCGTGCTCACCTTCCACTCTTCCGAGAGGTTCTTGATGCTCGGCAAGAGGGTGCCTGGTTGTAGCTGACCAGACGTAATCAGCTCCGTGTAGTGGGCGGCAATCTTCGCGTACGGCGCCCGATTGTCAGCCTGGCCTGCCATGTCGTCCGCTCCCTGTCGTCACTTCCCTGAGGTTCCCTAGCTTACTGCTTGACACCGCAGGGAACCCTAGGGAACCTTAGGGATGTGCCCGCCGGTCGGTTCAGTCGACTAGCGGGTGCCGGACCTCAATGCGCCCTGATTCGGGACTCATTCGAGGTCAAGGGGCCCGGGACAGAGCGGGCCGAGGGCGGACCCGACCCTTGTCATTCGGGACGGCTTAGACCGAAAGGTCACGTCTCCATACGCCTGAAACGGGAGCCCGTGTTCCCGAAGGAGACACCCGTACGACCACGACCTATCGCAGCGCTTCCCGCGTTGCGGCCGGTTGCCTCCGCTGCTCGTCTCGTACGAGCAGCGCTGAGGGGAGCCGGATGTTCCGACTTCAACGGCGCGCGCCCCCGGAGCGGCAACTCCGGGGGCGCTGTTTGGGCCGTTTCACCTGCTAGGGAGACCACGACCCATGGACCACATCGTCACTGTTCAGGACGCTGTTACCGCGTTCGCCGACTTCATGGAGCCGACGAACGCGGAGCTGGACGCGATCGAGCGGGAGATGCCCGTCATCCTGGCGGACGTCGACCTGCTGGACGCGCACATCACCACGCTGGACCGCACGCCGACCGAGCTGGACAGCCGGCGCATCCGCCGGGCCCGCCGCCGCGCGCTCGCCGCCCGCGTCGCGCTGCTCAACCGGAACGGCGCCGGCGCGCCGGTGGTGGCGTGATGGCCCGGGAGTTCACCGCGCAGATGTCCATGGACCGTGGCCGGTGGCGCCTGTACGTGGTGCTGCTGAACACCGCCGAGCGGTGGCCCAAGTACAGCTTTGACCGCGCACTGCCGGTGCCGACGTTCACCGAGCGCGCGAACGCGCTCAGCGCGCTCGGCTTCAAGCCGGTACCGGGCGCTGAGTGGCAGTGGACGGAGGACCGCGACAACTCTGACGACCCGTCGTCGCCGGTGGTGCTGATCGCCGCGATCCGGGTCCGTTCACGGGCGGGGGTGGCCGCGTGAACGGCGTTCAGATCCGTTCAGCGGAGCGGGCGCTGTCGGTCGGCACGTGGCTGATCGTGGCAGGCGCGATGCTGTACTCGATCCTGACCGTGACCCCGCTCGCGGCCAAGCACACGCCGGATGAGTGGGACTGGACGGCGCCGATCCTCCCCCTCGTGGTCGACGCGGCCGTGGTCATCGTGGTCCGCCTGGATGCGGTACTGGCCCGCTTAGGCGGGCACGGGGGACGCTGGCCGGTGGTACTGCGCTGGATGACCGGCGGCATGACCCTGGCCCTGAACGTCGCCGACTCCGCCCTGAAAGGTGACCTGGTGGGCGTAGCCGTGCACGCGGTCGCGCCGCTGCTGCTGATCGTCACGGCGGAGACCGGGCTTGCCTACCGGCGGGCCATCACCGCCGCCGTCACCGCGCTGGAGGAGCGGCAGGAGGCGGAGCGGGAGGCACGGCGCCAGGCCGCCCGGGAGGAACGCGAGCGGGCGGAGCGACTGGCGCGCGAGGAGCGCGAGCACGCCGCGATGCTGGCGCGTGAACAGCGTGAACACGAAGCGCGCCTGGCCCGTGAGCAGACCGAGCGGGAGGAACGCGCCCGCCGCGAGGAACGCGAGCAGCAGGCCGCCCGCGAGCGGGCCGAGCAGGCGGAGCGTGAACGCCGTGAGCGCGAGCGTGAACGGCTGAGGCTGGAGCGTGAACGCGCCGAGCGTGAGGAAGCCGAGCGGCGCGAGCACGAGCGCCGGGAGCGCGTGGAGCGTGAGCGCCGTGAACGGGCCGAGCGTGAGGCGCGGGCCGAGCGTGAGGCGCGGGCCGAGCGTGAACGCGCCGCGCTGCTGGCCGCCGGCCCGGCCGCCGAGAAGTTCCCCGAGGAGCGGGCGCGGGCGACCGTGCGGGCCGCGTTCGAGGCCGGTTTGCCGGTGCGGGCCGCCGCGGAGCTGTGCGGCTGGTCGGTGGGGTGGGTCTCCGCCCGCTACGCCGAACACCGCGACCCGGGCGCCGGTGGTGCTGAGCTGGCCATCGCGAGCCGGTGATGGGCGCCCTCCCGGTCTACCGGTGGCGGCTCGCCCCCGACGGGCTGGCCACCCGCCGGCAACTGCGCGCCCTCGGGCTGCGGCCCGGCGGGCAGGACGTGGCCGCGCAAGTGGAGCGGCCCCGCCGACGGCGGGGCCCGCTGGTCGCCTACCTCTACTCGATTGAGCAGGCCAAGCCGGTGCGGCCGATGACCCCGGCGAAGTGGGCGGCACTGGCCAAGGCCAACGCCGCCCGCCGCACCTGCCCCGCCTGCCGACGGGACGCCGGATATGTCATCCCGCCCTCCCTCGGCATGTGCGGTACCTGCGCCTTCCCCGACGAACAGCGCGCCGCCTGAACCCCTTCAAACTTCCTGGGAGCTCTGCTGTGTCCAGTCGTACCCGTGCCCGCGGCGCCAAGACGACCGCCGGCGTCCACACCGTCCGTATCCCCCGCCAGCGTGGCCGCCGCGCCGCCGACCCGTTCGTCATCATGGTCCCCGAACGCCCGTCCCTGACCCGCGAAGCGCTCGCCGTGATCGGGGGATGGCTGTGGCGCTCACGCCGCACGCTCGCCCCGACCGCTCTCGCCGTCCTGGCACTGGCCGTGGCCGGGTTGCTGCACGTCATCGCGTGGTGGTCCGGCCTGTTGCTCGCCCCGACCACCGCCGGCCCGCTGGTCTGGCTGCTGATCATGCAGCGCCGCCGCCCCGCCACCGGCTCCGTCCTCGCCTGGCGCATCGGCCTGGCCGCGCTCACGTCGTCCGCGCTGGCCTGGCTCGCCGTCGCGGCAGGGTTCGGGCCGCTGGCCGGCGCGCTGGAGCTGTGGTGGCTGCTCACCCTGATCGCCGCTCAGTCCGCCTGGCTCATCGTCCGCCGCACCCACTGAACCGAGGAGATCCGGTCTGATGGCAACCCCGACACGCGGCGCGAACGGCGCCGCCAACAAGGGCAACAAGTTCGCCAACGCCAGCGCCGCCGCGGGCGGTTTTGTCGGCGCCCTGGGCGGCTCGTTCGTCCCGCCGGTCAACGTGACCGTGAACAACAACAAGGGCGGCGCCGCCCGTGGGGGCGGTGGCCGCTCGCACGCCGAGTCCCTGCTGCCGGCCCCGGAATTCACCTCGCCGGCGCAGGTGCGCAACTACTGCAACACCCTGCGGGCCGCCGCCGTGACCCTGTCCATCGAGGTGGCGATGGGCGCCGAAATCCTCAAGGGCGTCCTCGCCGCGGTGCCCGACCCGGAGGGGCGGGCGTTCGGCTCGCGGGTTCGGGCGGCGAAGGTGGCGCGCAAGATGCAGCGGTCCGCGGACGCGCTGCGGGACGCGGCGAAGAACGCCGCCGCCTGCTACGCGGCCTTCCAGCAGGAGTACGAGGAGGAGATCAACCGGGTGCGCCACCGTGCCCGCAAGCCGCAGCAGCCGGTCATGAACTGGGCCCAGCAGTAGGAGGTACGACCATGGCACGCAAGTGGACCGACCAGGACGGCCGGGCGTACCCGCTCGCCCTCCCCACCGACACGAACACCGCAACGGGCGGTTCCGTCCGCGGTTACCTGCTGAACCGGGCCAAGCCGCACCTGCCCCCGTGGCTCGCCGTCGGCGGCGCCGGTCTCGCGGGGGCGCTGGGGAACTGGCGCTGGTCCGACAGTTCCGCGGCCGGCGTCGGCCTCACCCTCGCGTCGGTCGCTTTGACCGGCGTCACCTGGTGGGCCGGCAAAGCCACCAGCTCCCAGCGGCGCCTGCACTCCGCCATCACCGTGGCCGCCGGGTCGGCGTGGGTGACCGCCGCGTGCCTGGCCGGCCCCACCGCCGGACCGCTCGACGACCTGTATCTGATGGGCGGGCCGGCGCTGGCCCTGTCGTGGAACGTGCGAATGGTCCTGCGCCACAACGACGCCCCCCGCGAAAGCTCCGACAAGGGCCTGCTGGAGAAGGTCGGTTTGGCGCGGGCGCAGATCGGTGCGGCGAAGGTGGAGCCGAACCGAGTCACCGCACCGGTCGCCCTCGCCGCAGGTGAGCAGACCAACGACGACATGGCCAAGGCGCTGGGCAACATCGCCTCCGCCCTGGACCTGCCGACCTCCGCCGTCCGCTACACCCCCGACCCCGACTCCAACCGGCGCGGCGACCTGGTCATCGTCCCGGAAGACATGCTGGCCGAGACGGTGGAGTACGCCGGCCCCTCCAACCTCGGGGGTTCGATCGCCGAACCGCTGGTCATCGGCCGCTACGACGACGGTGCCCCGCTGGTCATGTGGCTGCCCGGCGACCCGGACGCGGGCCGCAACTCCACCCACGCCCTCATCGCCGGCGGCACCGGCTCCGGCAAGGGCGACACCGCCCTGAACCTGCTCACTGAGATCCTGTCCCGCCGGGATGTGATCGTGTGGTTCTCCGACCCCAAGGCGTTTCAGGACTTCGCGCCCCTGCGGCCCGGCCTGGACTGGGCCGCGGAAGGTGGCACACAGACGGAGGTCATGGTGGCCGCCGTCCAGGAGGTCATCCCCGCCCGCACTCGCTGGCTCGGTGCCCACGGCTACCGTCAATGGGTCCCGCAGGCTGCGGAGCGGCAGACCAGCCCGGAGCACACCTGCCGCGCCGACGGCACGGCGTGTGGCTGCTCTGGCATGCCGTTCCTGGTCACCTGGTTCGAGGAGGCCGCCAACACCCTGCGGGCGCTGGGCGATGACGCGTTCACTGGCATCGCGCAAGAGGCCCGGTCCGCGGGAATCTCGCTGGTCGTGTCCCTACAGCGACCCTCGTACGACCAGATGTCCACCTCCACCCGGGCCTCCCTGCCGTCCGTGATCGCGCTCGGCTGCGACCCGCGCGACGAGGGGTTCTGTCTGCCGGATGAGGTGCTGGCCGCGGGCGCCCACCCGGGCGCGTGGGGCAACCGACGCCCGGGTTACTGCTACGTCGTCTCGCCCGGCATCCCCGAGGACCGCTACCCGTCCCCGGGCCGCACCCGCCGCTTCACCCACCGGGCCGTGCCGGTCATGGAGCTGCTGGCCACCTGGGCTCAGCGCAACGGCGCCACCGCCGACCCGATCACCGCCGGCGCCGCCGTGGGCGTCGCCGGCACCGCTTACACCGGCCGCACGGCCGCCGACGGACAACAGTCGGCGGCGCTGCGGGCCGTCCGCGAGGAGGACGACATGCACCACGCCGGCGGGCTGCTGGTCGACCCCGAGGACGCCGGCATCGACCCGGAGGCGGACCTGCCCGGGGCCGAGGAGGGCGACGACGCCCCGATCTTCGGGCAGGAGAGCGGCCACAAGCCCTCCCCCGAGGAAGCCCGGGAGCTGTTCGCCCGCGCGCTGGAGGAGTTCGAGGAAGAGGGCCGAATGATCGTCGGTCCGAAGGACTTCATGGACTGGTGCGAGCGGCACCACCTCTCCCGCCCGTGGGTCTCCGCGCGGCTCAAGGAAGCCGCAATCGAGGGGCGCTTGGAGCCGACGAACACCACCGGCCGGTGGCGCATCGTCCCCACCAGGGCCGCCGCCTGACGCCTGACACCGTCACGGCTGCCTGACAGTCAAATCCCTAGGCAAACGCGCTGTCACGCGCCCCTGACACCCGGCCGTGACACCCCCTGACACCCCACCCGCACGGGCCCGCGCCACACGCCGGTGCGGGCCCGCGGCTCACCCGAGGGAGCCCGCATGACCCACCGCGACCCGCCGGGGATCATCGCCCCGCACATCCCCGCCGACGCCTACCGCCGCGCCGACACCACCGGCGCCCCCGTCGTCATCGTCGTCCACCACACCGACACCACCGGCCGCCCGCTGCGGCACTACCTCTTCCCCATCGCTGTCGCCGGCGCCGGCGTCATCGGCATGTTCGGACTCGTCGCCGCACTCATCACGCTCCTCGACTTCGCCGCCCACACCGCCGCCGCCATCGGCGCCGCCGCCGGACCCCTCGGCATCGGCGGCATCACCCTGCGCCTCGCCCGCGGCAAGCACTAGCCCCACAGCCGCCGCCCCGGCGGCGACGCGCGCGGGCCCCGGCCGACGCGCAACCACAAGCCCTCGCCCCCGTCCCTGAAGCCGCCCCATGCCCAACCGCCTCACTCCTACCGCACAGAGCAGGGCACAGGGGCCGCAGAAGGGATGTCGGCCCCCCGACCACGCTGCGAAACGCCCCCTCACCAAGGGAAACGTCCGGTGGCTGGAACGGCGAGCGCATCAGATATCGGAGCGGTTATCGGACCAGATGTCACGGCGGATAACGCATCAGATGTCGCGCACCACGACCCGCGGTCTGGCCGCAATCAGTGCTGACAGAACGCCCCACAAGTCACAAGACTCCCACCACGTCACCAGATAACAGCTGATGAACGGAGAAGTCACCCGTGCTCGAAACCGAACCGTACTGCGACGACTGCGCCGACTACGGATGCCCCGGCCACTGGTCCTGCGACCAATGCCAGGACGACATCTGCAACGACTGCAACGGCTGCGCCTGCCCCCAGACCCCCTGCCCCGGCAACCACCACTAGCTACGCCAAGGGCGGCCCCCTCGTCTCGCCAAAGTCGCGGGGCCGCCCTTGCCCAACCAGTCACCCGTCAAGGAACTGGAGGCCTCCAGCATGACCCAAGACACCCGCTTAGCGCTGCTGCGCGCAGCACTCAACGCCGCGGAACGCGGCTGGCCTGTCTTCCCGCTCCGCCCCGGCACCAAGGTTCCCGCCCTCCACGGCGAGAAGACCTGCCCCCGGACCGGGCCGTGCGCGACCGGTCATCTGAAGTGGGAGCAGCGCGCCACCACCGACCCGGACCGCATCCGGGCCGCGTGGACGCGGGCGCCGTTCAACGTCGGCATCGCCACCGGCCCGTCGGGGCTGGTCGTGGTCGACCTGGACACGCCCGAGCACAAGGGCAGTTCGGACGCGCCTGACGGCGCGGCAACCTTTACAGCGCTCTGCGAGCGCGCCGGCCACCCCGTCCCCGACACCTACCGGACCCGGACCGCGAGCGGCGGAACGCACCTGTACTTCACCGCCCCGGACGGCGTCCGGCTACCCAACACGGCCGGCACCGTCGCGACCTCCGTGGACACCCGCGCATGGGGCGGCTACGTCGTCGCCGCCGGCAGTACCCTCCCCGCCGGACAGTACGCAGCGCTGTGCAGCTCTGCGGCCGTCGCTCTGCCCGCGTGGCTGCAAGCGGTCCTGCAACCAGCTCCCGCCCACCCGGCAGGGCCGCTCAGGCTCCCGGCAGTCGACGGGAGCCGGGCGGCCGTGGCCGCGCTGGAAGCCGAGTGCGCCGTCGTGGCCGCCGCGCCGGACGGGTTGCGCAACACCACGCTGAACCGCAGCGCGTTCAAGGTGGGGCGGTTCGTCGCGTGGGGCGACCTCCCCCGGCACGTGGCCGAGGACGCCTTCCAAGCGGCAGGGGAGTCGGTGGGGCTCACCGCTGCCGAGTGCCGCACCACCATCCGCAGCGCCCTGGACAGCAGCCTGCGCACCGCCCGGCCACGGGAGGCGGCATGACCACCCCACCCCGCCCCCGCTTGGAAGGCCAACCGATCCCGACCACCGGCCCGCGCGCCGCCGAACCGGGCAGCGCACGGCCGGTCGTGGGCGAGCCGAAAGGCGCCGCCCGTCAGGGCGTCGTCACTGCTCTTCCCCGCTCGAACCGGTTCCCCGCCGACGGAGCGCACCCCAGCGTCGACCCGACCCCGGAGCGGCCCGGTATCCGCATCTACGCCCCGCCGGCCTACCGCCACCACTACGACGGGGCCCGCTGGTCCACCCGACACGGCGACATCTCCACCGCCGCCTACGCCTGCCCCTGCGGACAGACCAACACCGCCCGCGGACAGGAGGCCGTGGCCGCGCTGGTCACCGAGTACGCCGCGCACAAGCACTTCTGCACCGGCACGCCCGCTCTGGGCACCGAACGGAGGAACGCCGCATGACCCCCACACCGATCGACGGGGCCGCGCTGCTGGACGAGGTGGAAGCCTTCCACCGACGGTTCAACGTCTTCCCCACCGAGGCCGCGTTCGTCGCCGTCACCTTGTGGGACGCTCACGCCCACCTGCTCGACTGCTTCGACTCCACCCCCCGTATCGCCTTCCTGTCCCCCGAACCGGGGTCGGGCAAGACCAGGGCGCTGGAGATCGTAGAGACGCTGGTCCCGCAGCCCATGACGGCCGTCAACGCCTCCGCCGCCGCTCTGTTCCGGTCCGTCTCCGCCGGCACCGGCAAGCCGACCATCCTGTTCGACGAGATCGACACCGTCTTCGGACCCAAGGCCGGGGACAACGAAGAGCTGCGCGGGTTCCTCAACGCCGGCCACCGTCGCACCGGGGTGACCTACCGGTGCATCGGCGACGGCGGACAGCAGACCGTTCAGGCGTTCCCGTCGTACTGCGCGGTCGCGGTCGCCGGTCTCGGCTCGCTGCCGGACACGATCCTGAGCCGGTCCGTCGTCATCCGCATGCGTCGACGCGCGAGGAACGAGAAGGTGGAGCCCTTCCGGGCCCGCGTCCATGAGGCCGAGGGGAACGCGCTGCGGGACCGGCTCGCCGCGTGGGCGGAGCAGGCCCGCGGACAGGTCATGGGGGCGTGGCCGGACATGCCCGACGGGGTCACCGACCGGCCGGCCGATGTGTGGGAACCCCTGCTCGCCGTCGCCGACGCCGTCGGCGGCCACTGGCCCGACCGGGCACGGGCAGCGTGCGTGACCCTGGTCACCGCGTCCAAGGCCAATGACAAAGGCAGCTTGGGCGTGCGGCTGCTGACCGACCTGCGCGACCACGTCATGGTCGGCATCGACCGCCTTCCGACCGTGGCCATCCTGGACCGGCTCAACGCCCTCGACGACGCCCCGTGGGCCGACCTCAATGGCAAGCCGCTCGACAACCGCCGGCTCTCCCGGATGCTCGCGGAGTACATGACGGCGGACAACGAGCCGATCGCCTCCCGCAACATCAAGACCGCCGGGAGCGTGCTGAAGGGCTACTACGCCACCGATCTGCACGACGCATGGCAGCGCTACTGTCCCCCACCCCCGGAAAGTCCGCTACTTCCGCTACCCAGCACCGAAAACGCCGCCTGACCAGCACAAACGGGGTAGCGGCAACCGGCCCTGGTTGCCGCTACTTATCCGCTACCGCTACCCCTTCCCGCTACCTCCAGCAGGCCCCTGACCTGCGAGGTAGCGGCGGTAGCGGAAGTAGCGCCCCTCAGAGGGACCCCCGACGGACAGTCCTGGAGGAGACCTTTCCATGAGCATCGCCACCGTGGGCGTCGCACCGCTCGCTGAGGCCGGCGACCCGGCCCCCGTTCTCCTGACCGTCGAAGAGGCCGCCCGCTGCCTCCGCATCGGTCGCACCACCTGCTTCGCCCTCATCCGCGCCGGGGAGCTGGAGTCCCTGACGATCGGCGGACTCCGGCGCGTCCCCGCCGACGCTCCGGCCGCTTACCTCGCCCGCCGCCGCGCTGAGCAGCGCGCTACCTGATCACCTCGCACCGGGACGCCACCTCGCCATGAGGTGGCGTCCCGGCTGATTCCTCACCTAACCCGAAGGAGTCCGCCTGTGGCGGAAGAGAAGAAGCGCACTCGGCAACCCAACGGCCGCAGCTCCATCTACCTGGGCAAGGACGGCAAGTGGCACGGCCGCGTGACCGTCGGCATCCGTGACGACGGCAAGCCGGACCGCCGTCACGTCGAACGGAAGACCCGAGCTGAGGTGACCGCGGCTGTCCGCGAGCTGGAGCGGCAGCGCGACGCCAAGAGCATTCGGAAGGCGGGCCGCCCGTGGACGGTCAAGGCGTGGCTGACCCATTGGGTGGAGAACATCGCTCCGCTCGCCGTCAACGAGAACACGATGGTCGGGTACGGCGTCGCCGTGCGGAAGCACCTGATCCCCGCCCTCGGTGCTCACCGGCTCGACAAGCTCAAGCCCGAGTACATCGAGAACTTCTACGGGCGCATGGTCGCCGACGGCCGTAAGGCGGGGACGATCCACCAGATTCACCGCACCTTCCGCACCGCGCTGAACGAGGCGGTAAGGCGCGGCCACCTCGCCCGGAACCCCGTTCAACTCGCCAAGGCGCCCCGCATCAGTGAAGAGGAGGTGGAGCCCTACACCGTCGAAGAAGTTCAGCGGTTGTTACGGGCGGCCGACGACCGGCGGAACTCCGCACGGTGGGCCGTTGCGCTCGCCCTCGGACTGCGCCAGGGGGAGGTGTTGGGCCTCAAGTGGTCGGACGTCGACCTTGACCGGGGCGTCTTGATGGTCCGGCGGAGTCGCCGCCGGCCGCGCTACGCCCACGGGTGCGGGGACACCTGCGGCAGGAAAGCCGGGTACTGCCCGCAGCGTCAGCGAACCAACCCGGAGACGGCCGACACGAAGTCTCGCGCCGGACGGCGTGCGGTGGGGCTCCCCTCACAGCTCGTAGACCTGCTGCGCACTCACCAGGCCAAGCAACAGGCCGAACGCGCGGCGGCCGGCGCGGACTGGGCGGACGAAGGATGGCTCTTCGCTACGCCGACCGGACGGGGCACATCCCCCCGGACGGACTACGACGACTGGAAGGAACTGCTTGACGATGCCAAGGTCCGAGACGGCCGGTTGCACGACGCCCGGCACACCGCCGCCACGGTCCTCCTGATCCTCGGAATCTCCGAGCGGGCCGTCATGGGACTCATGGGCTGGTCCACCACGGCCATGGCCGCGCGGTACCAGCACATGGTCGACTCCGTCCGCAGCGACGTCGCCCGACAGGTCGACGGGATTATCTGGAAGTCGACTAAAGGCGGTCCGGGTGATGGTGACGGACTCGCGGGGGCACTCCCGTCTACCGGCTGAGAGGAGTGGGGCGGCTAGCGGTGGCCGCCCCACTCCCGAGTCACGGTGCGTATCTGTCGGTTCAGGATGTACTGGCGGGCTGCTGCTGAGCGATACTGGCCGGATCCACAGGCCCGGCGATCATCGTCTGAACAAGCAGGCGCAATACGTCCGCCCGTTTCTCATCACTCAACCCCGCGTTAGCCATCAGTCGCTCGGCTGCCAGGTAGCGTGAGAATTCCAAGGGCTGGGCGAAATAGGCGTGCAGATGCCGTGCCGCAGACTCCTGTGACCGGATGAACGTCCGGCTGACGTAACCGGCCAAAGCGGCAGAGACTGCCCCAAGCCCGCCTGCGACGATGCTACCTGCCGTCGTGTTGGCGTTATACGCCAGTACGACGAACGTCACGAGTAGCGCGAACCCGAGCCCCATTGCGACCTGCGCATTGCGAAATGACTGCTTCGCCTGGTCAAGGGCGATGCCATGGTAGTGATCGAGGCGGCTGTGCGTTACCGCCCAGAGCTCCGAAAGGGTAAGGCGGGCCTGCCTGTCGTCCGGAGGTTCCCTGGGCGGGGGCGGAGGAGGTGCTTCAGTGGCGATGACGTGCGTATCAGGCGGGCCAGCCGTGAGGGCGGAGCTACGCAAGGCGTTTTCCAACGCTTCTTCGGCGCTGCGTACACGTGCGCCAGTTTCCGACCGGCGTTGATCCTCTGCCTGGCGTCGCAATGACTGGATGCCGACAAAAAAAATCGGCATCGTCAGCGCCACAAGCCATCGGATCACCGTCTCAGCCGTGCCGTGTACCTCGATCGTCCAGAGCAGCACCGCTCCGGTGATCGTTGCCAGCAGGCCGCCAAGGAGGAGGATCAGCACCACGGACGATCTACGGTATCCAACGGTCGGCATAGTCGCTCAGCATGCTGAGCGGCCACGACCATGTCCACTGTCCACTCCGCAGGCCAAGTGAGACGGAAACTGAGACGGAGCAGCACGAGGGGCCCGATCCATTGGATCGGGCCCCTCGCCTATCTGCGGTAGCGGAGGGATTTGAACCCTCGGTGACTTGCGCCACACTCGCTTTCGAGGCGAGCTCCTTCGGCCGCTCGGACACGCTACCGAGGGAGACCTTACAGCAAGGTGGGGCGTGGTTTGAAATCGGTATTCAGCGGTTCCGGAAGAACTCCGTGAGCAGCCGGGAGCACTCCTCGGCGAGTACGCCCTCGATGACTTCGGGGCGGTGGTTGAGCCGCCGGTCGCGGACGAGGTCCCACAGCGAGCCGACCGCGCCCGCCTTCTCGTCCCGGGCGCCGTAGACCACCCGGTCCACCCGTGACTGCTGGAGAGCGCCCGCGCACATCGTGCACGGCTCCAGCGTCACCACCAGGGTGCAGCCGGCCAGCCGCCACTCCCCGAGCCTCGCGGCGGCCCGCCGGACGGCGAGGACCTCCGCGTGGGCCGTGGGGTCGCCGGCGGCCTCGCGCTCGTTGTGGGCGGCGGCCAGCACGGTGGTGCCGTCCGGGGCCAGCACGACGGCGCCGACGGGGACGTCCCCGCCCCGGACGGCCCGTGAGGCCTCGTCGAGGGCGAGCCGCATCGCCGCCCGCCAGGGGTCGCGTACCGGGTCCGGCGGTCCGGACGGGGTGGTGGTGGCCGGCACGGTCAGCGGACGGTCTCCAGGACCTCCGAGGCGCCCAGGGCGTCGGCGATCTCGGTGACGGCGTCCTCGGTCAGCGAACGCAACTCCTTCTCGCTCACGCCCAGGTCCTCCAGGACCTGCGCGTCACCGACCGGTCCGTGCGGCACGGCGTCGGCGCCGCCGGCGGACGCGGCGCCGGCGTCCGCTCCGTCGTCCTCGTCGTCCGGTTCACCGTCCTCCGTGCCGTCGAGGTCGAGGGCGTCCAGGTCGGTGCCGTCGTCGCCGGGTTCCCGGCCGAGCAGTTCGTCGGTGAGCAGGATCTCCCCGTAGCTGCTGCGGGCGGCGGCGGCGGCGTCGGAGACGTAGACCCGGGGATCCTCCTCGCCGTCCACGCGGACGACACCGAACCAGCCGTCCTCCTGCTCGATCAGCACGAGCACCGTGTCCTCGTCGGGAGAGGCCTCCCGGGCCAGGTCGGCCAGATCCGACAGGGTCTCCACATCGTCGAGCTCCGTGTCGCTCGCTTCCCACCCGTCTTCGGTGCGCGCGAGCAGTGCGGCGAAGTACACCGTGACTCTCCCACTGGTCATAGGCGTGCCGGTTGGGGGTCCCCCCGGCGGAGGTGTTGCGGGCGGGGGGACGGTTCTCCGAGCCCCACCCACTCGGAATCGTGGCAGAAACAAGGCCATCAGGGGACGTCTTCGGCTCCCTGTGTCCGGCATTTTGATCGCAGTACGCCGAGTGCGCCCACGAAGGACCCACCAGCGCACTCCTTGCCGCCACGTGCGGATCGTACGCGGACTCACGCGCCTTCCCCGCACGGGCACTTCGGCAAACGTGTGCGCGTGGCGCGATCTTCCCGCGGCCGGGTGGGATTTTTCCGCGGCCGGGTGGGGTCTCCCGCGGCCGGATGGGACTTCTCCGGTGCCGCCCACCGGTGGAACCCGGTGCCGCCTACCAGCGGAAGGTGCGCATGCGCATCGCGTGGCGCAGCCGGGCGGCCTTGGCACGGCGCGGCTGGACCCGGTCGCGCAGTGCCTGGGCCTCGGCGAGTTCGCGCAGGAACCGGGCGCGGCGGCGCCGCCGCTCGGCCTCCGTCTCCTCCGGATCGTGTGTCCCGCGTGGTGACGGAACGTCTCGGTCGTCCTGCTCAGGCATCGGTTCACCACCCCAGTCCGTCCCTCCCACCTTCCCCCGGCCGGGCGGTTTGACGCCAGCGAACGAGTGGCGGGCGCACGGGGGGCTTGCCGTGTGCGGGGACGCCGGGCCCACCGGGCCCGGTTAATGTTGACGCCATGCGTCTCCACGTCGTCGACCACCCCCTGGTCGCCCACAAGCTCACCACGCTGCGCGACCAGCGCACCGACTCCGCGACCTTCCGCCGTCTCGCCGACGAGCTGGTCACCCTGCTCGCCTACGAGGCCACGCGCGACGTGCGCACCGAACAGGTCGACATCCAGACGCCGGTCGAGCGGACCACGGGTGTCAAGCTCTCCCACCCGCGCCCGCTGGTGGTGCCGATCCTGCGGGCCGGTCTCGGCATGCTGGACGGCATGGTCCGGCTGCTGCCGACCGCCGAGGTGGGCTTCCTCGGCATGATCCGCAACGAGGAGACGCTGCAGGCGTCGACGTACGCCACCCGGATGCCGGAGGACCTCTCCGGGCGCCAGGTCTACGTCCTGGACCCGATGCTCGCCACCGGCGGCACGCTGGTCGCGGCGATCCAGGAGCTGATCCGGCGCGGCGCGGACGATGTGACCGCCGTGGTGCTGCTGGCCGCGCCCGAGGGCGTCGAGATCATGGAGCGCGAGCTGGCCGGCACCCCGGTGACGGTGGTGACCGCGTCGGTCGACGAGCGGCTCAACGAGCACGGCTACATCGTGCCGGGTCTCGGCGACGCGGGGGACCGGATGTACGGGGCGGCGGAGTAGACCCCGCGGCTCGGTGGGCCTCGCGGCTCAGCAGTTCTTCTTCGAGGCGGGCGTCGCCTCGGGTTCGGCCAGTACGGTCAGGGCCCGGTCGGCGTCCGCCTTCGCCGTCAGGGTCTTGAAGCCGTCGCCGATGATCAGGTCGACCTCGGTGCCCTTGCGGGCGGGGTCGGTACGGCGTTCGGCGTCGGCGAGCTGGGTGCCGAGCACCGGCAGCGAGGTGTCGAGGGCGGTGGCGGGCCCGAGGAGCACGCCGGTGCCCTTGACCTTCTTGTCGTACTCCTTGGCCGCGTTGCCGACCTCGCCGATCCTGAAGCCGCGCTTCTTCAGCTCGTCGGCGGTCTTCTGGGCGAGTCCGCCGCGGGTCGTGGCGTTGAGGACGTTGACCGTGATGGTCCCGGGCCGGGGCAGCGCCTTCGGGGCGGTCGTACGGCTCACCGTGTCGGCGCAGGCCGCCTTGGTGCCGTTCGCGGAAGCGGAGTCGCCGCCGCCGGTGAACACGTCGATGAGCTGGAGCGTGCCCCAGCCGCCCACGCCGAGCACGGCTGCGGAGGCGACGGTCAGGACGACGAGCCTGCCGCGCCGCCGGGGCCGGCGCATCCGCGGGTACTTGTCACCCGTGATCCGGTACTGGCCGCCCATGCCGGGTGGAGTGAGCATGCTCATGGGCGCAGCGTAGTGCGCTCGGGCGGTAATGCATACCAGATGATCACCCGACTGTGCGCAGTCCAACCCGAAAGGGTCAAACCGTGCCGCGCGGGGGACGGCGGTCGGGCGTCAGTCCAGTTCGAGCACGCGGGCGTGCAGCACCTGGCGCTGCTGGAGCGCGGCCCGCACCGCGCGGTGCAGCCCGTCCTCCAGGTACAGATCGCCCTGCCACTTCACGACGTGCGCGAAGAGGTCGCCGTAGAAGGTCGAGTCCTCGGCGAGGAGGGTCTCGAGGTCGAGCTGCTGCTTGGTCGTCACGAGCTGATCGAGGCGGACCGGGCGCGGCGCGACGTCCGCCCACTGCCGGGTGCTCTCCCGGCCGTGGTCGGGGTACGGCCGGCCGTTTCCGATGCGCTTGAAGATCACACGGAAAGCCTACCGGTCAACGCGTTCCGGGCGCAGCCATGGCGACGCAGTGCGACGCCGGAAAAGGCACCCGAATACGGGGCGAAACGGGATGGTGATCTGATACGACCGATCACGGGACCGGGCCATCGGCCACCATCTCCGGGACCCCCGGCCGTTCTTCCGCCCTCCCCGAGGGAGGCTTCGGCCCGTTCCCCGGAATCCTTCGCGGCCGTTGCCGCGGCCTCTCGCCGGGCTGTGGGCCGCTTGCCGAAGCCGGGGGTTCCTCCGGTCGTCCCCACGGCTCCCCGCCGTCGGCGGCGTCCCGCCGGACGGCCCCGGGGTCACCGTCGCAGTGCTCGACGAGGTGCCGGCGCGCGGCGAACGCCTCAGCGGTGTACGCCGCGGTCCCGTGCGCGGCCGGATCGTCCGCGGTGAGCCGGCCGCGTCCCGGCTCAGCTCGCGCGCCAGTACCCCAGTGCGTGCACCCGCTGCTTCGGCACGCCCAGTTCCTTGCGCACGAACGCCGACAGCGCGCGGGTGGTCGCGGTGTCGCAGGCGATCCACACGTACGGGTCGGGGGTGGACCGCAGCAGCTCGGGCAGGTCGGCCCGGACCCGTTCGAGCAGCGCCGCCCCGGCCCCCGAACGGGGCACCTCACGCACCTCGATCCGGTCGGGTCCGGCCCGGAAGGGCAGCCCGTCGAGGGTGCCCTCGAACCAGACGGTCGCCGGGGCCGCGCCCAGCGCGCCGAGCAGCGAGTTGATGGCCGGCAGCGAGGCCGGGTCGCCGATCGCGACGATGTGGGAGGGGCCGGGGTCCGGTTCCTCGAACCCCGTGCCCTGCACGGTCGCCTCGATGGTGTCGCCGGGCTTCGCCGTCCTGGCCCAGTCGCTGGCGCACCCCTCGTGCAGGGCGAACTCCAGGCCGAAGGTGCCGGCCACCGGGTCGGGGTCGACCAGGGTGTACGCCCGCTGGTGCGGCTTGCCCGCGTTGTCGAACCACAGCCGCACCCACATCGTCGGGTGGACGCCGGTCGCCGCCAGCATCCCGCCGTCGGTGAAGCGCACCCGCCGGTAGTCGGCGGTGACGTCCTCCGCGCCGGTCACGGTGAACGTGAAGTCCTTCGCGCGGAACAGTCTGAGGACCGCGCCCTCCCAACCCCGCCCCTGCCCCATCCCGTCCTCACCCTTCGCGTACGATTTCGTCACGGTTTACTTAGGGGAGCCTAACCTAATGGGAAATGAGGGCACAGTGGGTGGCGAGATCTTCCGGGACCCCTGGGGCGTCCCCCATCTGCGCGCGGGGAGCGCGAACGAACTCGCGTACGCCCAGGGCCGGGTCACCGCCCTCGACCGGGCCTGGCAACTCGAGGTCGAACGGCACCGCGCGCAGGGCACCTCGGCCTCGTTCCTCGGCCCCGAGGCGCTCCCCTGGGACCGTTTCGCCCGCCGCGCACGCCTGGCCGACACGGCCCGCCACTGCTGGACCGAACTGCAGCGGACGGACCCGGAAACGGCGGAGTGGGTACGGGCGTACGTGTCCGGCGTGAACGAGGGCCTGGCGTCCCCCGGTGGGACGGACCCCGGCCCGGCGTCCGCACCGGCCGGAGGTGAGGGTCCCGGTCTGCCGGCGGCCGCTTCCGGGAGCCGGGCCGAGGCGCCGGCCGGCGGCTCCGCCGTGAGCGGGACCGGCTCGGCGGACCACCCGGCCGGGGCCCCGGCCGGGCAGGCCGGCAGCTGGGGCCCGGTGTCCGGGGTCGCCCCCGAGTTCGCCCGCGCGGGCCTCCGTCCCGGTCGCTGGGAGCCCTGGACACCGCTCGCGGTCTGGCTCTCCACCCACATCCTGTTCGCCGGTTTCCCCGCCAAGCTCTGGCGGGCGCACATCACCGCCCACCTCGGTGCGGACGCCGTCGGCCTGTTCGCCTCCGACGGTCCCGGCACCGCCGGAAGCAACGGCTGGATGGTCACCGGGGGCCGTACGACCACCGGGCACGCGGTCATCGCCGGGGACCCGCACCGCTTCATCGAGGACCCCGGCGTCTACCAGCAGATCCGCCTGTCCTGCCCGGAGTTCGACGTCGTCGGCCTCGCCGTGCCCGGCGTCCCCGGCATCGCCCACTTCGGCCACACCGGCACGGTCGCCTGGGCCATCACCAACGCCATGGCCGACTACCAGGACCTCTACCGCGAGCGGCTGCGGCGCACCGGCGCCGGCGTGGAGGCGCTCGGACCGGACGGGACGTGGCGCCGTGCCGCCCGGCACACCGAGACCGTCGAGGTGGCGGGCGAGGAGCCGGTCGAGGTCGAGGTCATCGAGACCGACCGCGGCCCCGTCGTCATCGGCGGCCCCGAGGGCCTCGACGACGGCGTGCCCGAGCCCGGCGAGCCCCCGCTCGCCGTCGCCCTGCGCTACCCGCCCCGCGTCACCGGCGACCTCGGCTTCGGCGCCCTGCTGCCGCTGCTGCGGGCCCGCCGGGCCGCCGACGTGGACCGGGCCGTCGACCTGTGGGCCGAGCCGGTCAACGTGGTCATGGCCGCCGACACCGAGGGCGGCACCCTGCACCGGGTGGCCGGCCGGGTCCCGGTCCGCTCCGAGGCGAACGGGACCCGCCTGGTGCCCGCGTGGGAACCCGGCCACGAGTGGCGGGGCTGGCACGAGCCGCCGCGCGCCGGACTGACCGACGGTGTCGCGGTCATGGCGAACCAGCGCGGCCCGGCGACCCCGCTGGGCGTCGAGTTCGCCCCGCCGCACCGCGCCGACCGCATCACCGCACTGCTCGCGCGGCAGACCCGCTGGTCCGCCGCCGACATGTCCGCCATCCACATGGACACCCACCTCGCCTCCGCCACCCCCCTCCTGAACCTCCTCGCCACCCTCGACGGCCCCGCGCCGAGCGACCCCGCCGCCGCGGCCGACGGCTCGGGCGGCCCTGTGGCCGGGAGTGACGACTCGGGCGTGGGCACCCCTGTCGCCGCGCTCGGCGACCCGGTGTCGAGTGGTTCGTCCGCCGGCCCGGGCACCCCCGCCGGCGCGCTCGGCGCCCCGGCCACCAGTGGCCCCCTCTCCACCCCCGCCGCCACCCTGCGCGACCGTCTCCTCCGATGGGACCGGCGCATGGACGCGGACAGTGCCGACGCGGCGCTCTTCGCGGCCGTGCGGGGCGCCGTCGTACGACGGCTCGCCGCGCACCCCGCCTTCGCCACGGCGGCCACGCCACCCCCGTACCCCGAGGTCTTCCGCCCCTGGCTCGCCCTCGTCCCCCGCGTCGGCCACGCCCTCGAACACCTCCTCTCCGCCGAGGAACTGTTCGGCGTCGACCGCCCGGCGGTGGTCCGCGCGGCGCTGGAGGAGGTGGCCGCCCGGCCGCCCGCCGGCACCTGGGGCGACACCCACCGGCTGGCCCCCTGGCGGGCGCTGCCGCCGGCCACGCCGTACGACGAACCCGGCCTCTCCGGCGACCACGACTGCGTGCTGTGCACCTCCCCCGTGCCCGGCCTCACCGACCTCGCCGCGCGCGGACCGGCCGCCCGCTACGTCTGGGACCTGGCCGACCGGGAGAACAGCCGCTGGGTGGTGCCGCTGGGCGCGTCCGGCGTACCCGGCTCACCCCACCACCGCGACCAGCAGCCCCTGTGGCTCGCCGGAGACCTGGCCCCGGTCCTCACCGACTGGGCACAGCTGAAGAAGGAGACCGATGTCTGACCCGTACGCCTCCCGCGCCGCCGTCCACGAGCAGGCGGTCGACGGCTTCGGCACCGTACGCGTCCTGCCGCTCGACCCGGCCGCCGACGCGCCCCTCCTGCACCGCTGGGTGAGCGAGGAACGCGCCGTCTTCTGGGGCATGAACGGCCTGACCGCACAGCAGGTCGCCGAGGTCTACGCCCACAT
The DNA here is from genome assembly GCF_042732315.1 of Streptomyces sp. NPDC059787. NCBI lineage: Bacteria > Bacillati > Actinomycetota > Actinomycetes > Kitasatosporales > Streptomycetaceae > Streptomyces > Streptomyces sp. NPDC059787. The sequence continues at coordinate 5,991 of NZ_JBHWHX010000002.1, read as the reverse complement.
GGACACCCTCGACACCCACCACGCGTACCTCGTCCTCAAGGACGGCGAACCCGCCGCGCTGCTCCAGACGTACGAACCGGAGGCCGACCGCGTGGGCGACTGCTACCCCGTCGAACCCGGCGACGTCGGCATCCACCTGCTGCTCGCCCCCGCCGCCGGAACCGGGAGTCCGCGCCGCGGCTGGACCGCCGCCCTGGTGGGCGCCCTGGCCGCGTACGTCCTGCTCGGACTCGGACGGAAGCGCATAGTGGTCGACCCGGACGTGGCCAACGAGAAGGCCGTCGCCCGCTTCCTCCGGCAGGGTTTCACCGCCGGTCCCGTGGTCGTACTCCCGGAGATCGACCTCCCGGACGTGTACCTGCCCGAGAAGAAGGCACAACTCGCCTTCCTCACCCGGGAGGTAGCCTTCGGCGGGTGACCCCCGACGACCTCGTCGCCCACTACGGACTGGAACCGATCCCCCGCGAGGGCGGCCGGTTCCGGCAGACCTGGGCCGGTCCCGCACGCCCCGACGGCCGCCCCGAGGGCACCGCCGTCATCGCCCTGCTCACCGACGCCCCGGGCGACTTCTCCGCCCTGCACCGCCTGCCCGCCGACGAGATCTGGCACCACTACCTCGGCGACCCGCTCCACCTGCTCCTCCTCGCCCCCGACGGCACCGCCCGCACACCGGTGCTCGGTCCGGACGTCCTCGACGGCCAGCACGTCCAGCTCACCGTCCCGGCCGGCACCTGGATGGGCGCACGCGTGGCGGGTGCCTGGACGCTGTTCGGCTGCACGATGGCGCCCGGCTTCACCTACGAGGGCTACGAGCACGGCGACGCGGCGGAACTGACGGGGCGCTACCCGGATCAGGCGGCGCTCATCATGGAACTCTGCCGTCCATGAGCGAACGGGGTCTGCTGCACGGCCAGACCGCCCTGATCACCGGCGCGGGCGGCGGCATCGGCCGGGGCATCGCCCGGCGGTTCGCCGAGGAGGGCGCGGCCGTCGCGCTGCACTGCCGTACGGCGGTGGACTCCGCGCGGGAGACCGCCGACCGCATCCGGGAGTCGGGCGGCGAGGCCGTCGTCCTCCGGGCGGACCTCACCGACGAGGACGCCTGCCACCGCGTGGTGGCCGAGGCGGCCGACCGGTTCGGCGGCCGGCTGACCGCGCTCGTCAACAACGCCGGCGTCCAGCCGGTCCGGGAACTCGCCGGAATGACGGCGGCCGAATGGCGCGGGGTCGTGGACACCAACCTGACCACCGTCTTCGCCTGCACCCAGGCGGCGGCGGAGCTGATGCGCGGTGATGCCGGCGGCACCATCACCCACATCGCCTCCGTCGAGGCCCGCGTCCCGGCGCCCGGCCACGCCCACTACACCGCCTCCAAGGCGGCGGTGGTGGCGCACGCCCGCGCGGCGGCCCAGGAGTACGGCCCGTGGGGCGTGCGCGTCAACACGGTCTCGCCCGGCCTGATCGACCGGGAGGGCCTGGCCGACGCCTGGCCGGAGGGCGTACGACGCTGGCGGCGGGCGTCCGCCGTGGGCCGGCTCGGGCGCCCGGAGGACATCGGCGACGCCTGCGTGTTCCTCGCCTCCCGGCTCGCGTCCTGGGTGACCGGCCACGACCTGGTGGTGGACGGAGGAGCCACGGCCCGGCCGACCTGGTGAGCGCACCGGGCCCGCCATCCGTACGTAACCCGGAGCGGGACGGCCGGGAGGCGGATACGACGTGGAGCGACGGCGGAGCGGGGCGGCGGGCGATGGCGGACGAGACGGAACCCCGAACGGCCGCGGAACCCGGCGGCTTCGAGGGCTGGTGCTGCTGGGCGCCCTGCTGGTCCTGCTCGTCCTCGGCGGCGCGGCCCCGGCGAGCGCCCACGCCGCCCTCCGCGGCAGCGACCCCGAGGACGGAAGCGTCGTCGAGTCCGCGCCCCGCCGGCTCACCCTGACCTTCACGGAGTCCGTCGGCCTGCTCGACGACTCCTTCCGCGTCTACGGCCCCGACAACCGCCGGGTCCACCTGGGCGAGCCGCAGCACGCGGACGGCGCCTCCGACACCGCCCGCGCGGACCTGCCCGGGGGCCTCGCCGACGGCACGTACACGGTGGCCTGGCGGGTGGTCTCCGCCGACAGCCACCCGGTCTCCGGCGCCTTCACCTTCTCCATCGGCAAACCCTCGCCCACCGCACCGGTGGCACCGGAGGACCACGCCGAGCACCCGGTCACCAAGAGCCTCTACGACACCGGCCGCTACCTCGCGTACATCGCCGCCGCGCTGCTCATCGGCACGGCGGCGTTCGCGGCACTGTGCCGGCCACCGGACCCCGCCCCGCTGCGGCTGCCGCTGCTCACCGGCTGGTGGACCCTGCTGACGGCCACGACCGCCCTGCTCGTCCTGCGCGCCCCGTACGAGAACGGCACCTCACCGGCGACCGCCCTCGACCTCCCGGCGTTCACCGACACCCTCACCGGCCGCCCGGGAACCGCCCTCCTGGCCCGCTTGGCCCTGCTGCCGGCGGCAGCGCTTCTCGTACCGCTCCTGAGGCACCGCGCCCCCCGGACCCGCCTCGCGGCCGGCACGGCACTCTCCCTCGCCCTGGCCCTGACCTGGGCGGCGGCCGAACACGCCTCCGCCGGCATCCAGGTCCCCCTCGCCATGACGTCGTCCGTGCTCCACCTGCTGGCGACGGCGTGCTGGCTCGGCGGCCTGACGGCCCTCCTCCTCACCCTCCACCGCGCGAAGACCCCGCCGCCGACCGCCACGGTCACGCGCTTCTCCCGCCTGGCCTTCGCCTCGGTGACCGTCCTCGTCGTCACCGGCGTCTACCAGTCCTGGCGCGGCCTCGGCTCCTGGTCCGCCCTCACGGAGACGGCGTACGGCCGGACCCTGACCGTCAAACTCGCCGCGACGCTCTTCCTGCTGTCGGCGGCGGCCCTGTCCCGCCGCTGGACGGCCCTCCTGGCGACACCGGCGACGGTGGAGGAACGCGTACCGGAACTGGTGGGCGCGTCCGGAGTCCCTCCGGAGCCGAGGCCGGTGATCTCACCGGCGGACGAAGCGGAGGACCGCCACCGCCGCGCCCTGCGCCGCTCCGTACTGGCCGAGGTCGTCGTGGCGGTGGTCGTCCTGCTGGTCACCACGGTGCTGACCGGCACCCTCCCCGCCCGCGCGGAGGCGGAGGCGGCCAAGGCGCCCGAGCCGCAGGTGGCCGGCCTCCCCGGCGCGGAGGCGTTCACGGTCCCCTACGACGCGGGCACCCCCGGCGGCCGGGGCACGGTGCAGCTCACGATGGACCCGGGCCGAGTGGGCGAGAACGGCCTCCAGGCGGTGGTCTTCGGCCCCCAGGGCGCTCTGACCTTCGTACCGGAACTCCGCGCCTCCTTCACCCTCGCGGCGAAGGACATCGGCCCCATCGACGCGAAACTGACCGACCGCGGCGGCTACTGGGCCACCAACGACCTCACCCTCCCCCTCGAAGGCACCTGGACGATGAAACTGACGATCCGGGTCTCCGAGGTGGACCAGGTGAGCGAGGTGCGGCAGGTGGAGATCGCCCGCTGAAGCGACCGAGGAGTGCGGGGCCCGCCGTTCCGGCACCGGAACGTGCCGGTTCATTCCTGGCCGTAGGGCGCGGCCAGGCCGATGGGCCGGCCACCAGGGTCAGCCTCTCCCTCCCCGAGGGGACGGCGGAGACGATCCGCCGACGGGTCGGCAAGCGTGAGTTCTCCGCGTTCATCACCGAAGACGCGGAGGCGCGGACCGTGCCGTCCGCGCCGGCGGTCAGGAAGAAAGGTCCGGGCCCGCGCCCCCCGTACCCTGTCCCCGTGCCGTCCTCCCGCCTGCATCGTGTCGCCGTTCTCGTGCTCGTGGGGGCGAAGCCGCTCGACGTCGGCATTCCCGCGCAGGTGTTCACGACCCGCGCGAGCATGCCGTACGAGGTGCGTGTGTGCGGGGCGGTGCCCGGGCTCGTGACCGGCGGCGACGGCCTTTCGTACTCCGTCGCCCACGGTCTCGACGCACTCGCGTGGGCCGACATCGTCTTCATCCCCGGCTACCGGTTCCCGGACCGCGACGACCCGCCGGGGGCCGTCGTCGACGCGCTGGTCGCGGCCCACGACCGGGGCACGCGGCTCGCCGCCATCTCGACGGGCGCCTTCGCGCTCGCCGCCACGGGCCTGCTCGACGGCAGACGCGCCACGACGCACTGGCACTACACGCGGGCGCTCGCGGCGAAGCATCCGCTCGTCCGGGTCGACGAGAACGTCCTGTTCGTCGACGAGGGCAGCGTGCTGACGTCGGCGGGCGCCGCCTCGGGCATCGACCTGTGCCTGCACATCCTGCGCGGCGACCTCGGAGTGGCCGCGTCGAACCACGCGGCCCGGCGCCTGGTCGCGGCCCCCTACCGCAGCGGCGGTCAGGCGCAGTACGTGCCGCGCAGCGTGCCCGAGCCGCTCGGCGAGCGGTTCGCCGCCACCCGCGAGTGGGCGCTGCACCGGCTCGGCGAGCCCCTCACCCTGGAGGTGCTCGCGCGGCACGCGGGGGTCTCGCCGCGTACGTTGTCGCGGCGCTTCGTCGAGGACACGGGATACACGCCGATGCAGTGGGTCATGCGCGCCCGCGTCGACGTGGCCCGTGAACTGCTCGAGCGTTCGCAGCGGAGCGTGGAGCAGATCGCCGCCGACGTCGGGCTCGGCACCGGCGCGAATCTGCGGCTGCACTTCCAGCACATCCTCGGCACCACGCCGAGCGAGTACAGGCGCACCTTCGCCCGGGGCGAGTAGCCCGCCGGCACGTGGCGCGATCCTTTTGAACCATGGCGATCGCGCCGCTGTCACGGGCGGACACCGCACGCGACGCTGGTGGCGAACCCGCAGGGACCGAAGGGACACCACTCATGACGCGCATCGCGATCAACGGATTCGGCCGCATCGGACGCAATGTGCTGCGCGCACTGCTCGAACGTGACAGCGACCTCGACGTCGTCGCCGTGAACGACCTCACGGAGCCCGCCACCCTCGCCCGGCTGCTCGCCTACGACACGACGGCCGGCCGGCTCGGCCGCCCGGTGACCGCCGACGGGGACACCCTCGTCGTCGACGGCCGTCGCATCAAGGTGCTCGCCGAGCGCGAACCGGCGCGCCTGCCCTGGGCCGAGCTCGGCGTGGACATCGTGCTGGAGGCGACCGGCCGCTTCACGTCGGCCAAGGCCGCCCGTGCCCACCTCGACGCCGGTGCGAAGAAGGTGCTCGTCGGCGCGCCGTCGGACGGCGCCGACGTCACGCTCGCGTTCGGCGTCAACACCGACGCGTACGACCCGGACGTGCACACGATCGTCTCGAACGCCTCGTGCACGACCAACGCGCTCGCGCCGCTGGCCGCGGTGCTCGACGAGCTCGCCGGCATCGAGCACGGCTTCATGACGACGGTGCACGCCTACACGCAGGAGCAGAACCTGCAGGACGGCCCGCACCGCGACGCCCGCCGCGCCCGCGCCGCCGCCGTCAACATCGTGCCGACCACGACGGGCGCCGCCAAGGCGATCGGCCTGGTGCTGCCGAACCTCGACGGCAAGCTGTCGGGCGACTCGATCCGGGTGCCGGTTCCGGTGGGCTCGATCGTCGAACTCAACACGACCGTCGCCCGCGACGTGACGCGCGACGAGGTGCTGGCGGCGTACCGCGCGGCGGCGGAAGGCCCGCTCGCCGGCGTCCTCGAGTACTCGGAGGACCCGCTCGTGTCGTCCGACATTACGGGCAACCCGGCCTCGTCGATCTTCGACTCGGCCCTCACCCGCGTCGACGGCCGTCACGTCAAGGTGGTCGCCTGGTACGACAACGAGTGGGGCTTCTCGAACCGCGTGATCGACACGCTCGGGCTCCTCGCCGCCCGCTGACACCCGACGTCGAAGGGCCCCACCGGGTGGGGGGGGGGCCCAACACCAGGTGGCCAGGGTGTCCTCAGCGGGGGGGACCCGGGCAGGAAACCGGGCTCGGCGGGGGAGAC
>NZ_JBHWHX010000001.1:400464-401076 GCF_042732315.1 Streptomyces sp. NPDC059787 | reverse complement strand
GTCTGTTTCCTCCTCGGTCGCGCCCCCTCCTTCAACAACTTGGGGGGGGGCCTTGTCACATGGTCTCCTGGGGGGCCGGGCCCCCGCCGTGTCCCCCGACGGCAGACGTCACGGTCCGAGGGCGTTCCGGCAATGACGGCGCGTCAGAACTGCCTGTATCCGGCAGTGATCTCCGGTCCGGGGCGGTGAAAGGGTGTTCGGGACGGCAGTCGCCGTCTTCCGTGAAAGCCCTTACCGAACAGGCAGGTTGACGTATGAGACTGACCCGCGGTGTTCTGGCGGTGGCCGCCACTGCGCTCACGCCGGCCCTCCTTCTCACCGGTCCGGCGTTCGCCGCGGACTCGGCGCCGGCTCCTGTCGCCGCCACGGCGGCGGCCGGCACCGACGGCCCCGGTACACCGGTGGACGAGATGTCAGAGCATGAGCTGCGCGCCGCCATCCTCACGCTCCTCGGCAAGCCTTATGCGGGCAAGCGCGTCACACGGGACGCCAACGCGGCCCTGGACGGCACCCTGGAGGACATGCGGGCGTTCCTGAAGACCGGCTACCGGCTCGCGCAGTACGAGGACGACCAGGTCGCCGTCTTCACCATCCTCGGCAAGCCCTACGCCG
>NZ_JBHWHX010000001.1:229720-400365 GCF_042732315.1 Streptomyces sp. NPDC059787 | reverse complement strand
TGAAAGCGCGTCAAGCAGGAGATCTACGAACTCCTCGACGCGCCCACCCCCGAAAAGCTCCGCACCTGGCTGGAGACCGGCTACCGGCTCGCGCAGTACGAGGACGACAAGGTCGCCGTCTTCACCATCCTCGGCAAGCCCTACGCCGGAAAGCGCGTCAAGCAGGAGATCTACGAACTCCTCGACGCGCCCACCCCCGAAAAGCTCCGCACCTGGCTGGAGACCGGCTACCGGCTCGCGCAGGCCGAGGACGACCGCGTGGCCGTCGCGCGGATGCTGGCCGATCCGGACATCAGCGCCGCCCTCCGCGCGGCCGCGGAAGAGGTCATCGACGGTACGCCGGAGGAACTGCGGTACTTCCTGGAGACCGGCCAGTACGAGGTGGACAAGCAGGACACCTCCGCCCGGCCGCCCGTGTGAGCGGCCGGGCGGACGACAGCCGTCAGTGGAAGAAGTGGCGCGTGCCCGTGAAGTACATCGTCACGCCCGCCTTCTTCGCGGCCTCGACGACCAGTTCGTCGCGGACCGAGCCGCCGGGCTGGACCACGGCCTTCACGCCGGCCTCGGTGAGGATCTCCAGGCCGTCGGGGAACGGGAAGAACGCGTCCGAGGCGGCGTAGGAACCGGCCGCGCGCTCGGCGCCCGCCCGCTCCACCGCCAGCTTCGCGGAGTCGACGCGGTTGACCTGGCCCATGCCGACGCCGACGGAGGCGCCGTCCTTGGCGAGCAGGATCGCGTTGGACTTCACCGCGCGGCAGGCCTTCCAGGCGAAGGCGAGATCGGCCAGCTCCGCCTCGGAGAGTGCCTCGCCGGTGGCCAGCGTCCAGGTGGCCGGGTCGTCGCCCTCGGCCTGGAGGCGGTCGGTGACCTGGAGCAGGGCGCCGCCGTCGATCGGCTTGACCTCGACCGGGGCGGACGGGGCCTCGGGGGCGCGCAGCACCCGGATGTTCTTCTTCTTGGTGAGGGCGTCGAGGGCGCCCTCCTCGTAGTCCGGCGCGACGATGACCTCGGTGAAGATCTCCGCGACCTGCTCGGCCATCTCCCTGGACACCGGGCGGTTGACCGCGATCACACCGCCGAACGCGGACAGCGGGTCGCAGGCGTGCGCCTTGCGGTGCGCCTCGGCGACGTCCGCGCCGGTCGCGATGCCGCACGGGTTGGCGTGCTTGATGATCGCGACGGCCGGCCCGTCGTGGTCGTACGCGGCACGGAGGGCGGCGTCCGTGTCCGTGTAGTTGTTGTACGACATCTCCTTGCCGTGCAGCTGCTCGGCCTCGGCGAGGCCGCCCCCCGCGGCGGAGCCGCTATTGGACACAGTCGAGACGTAGAGGGCCGCGGGCTGGTGCGGGTTCTCGCCGTAGCGCAGGGTGTTCTTGCGCTCCCAGGTGGCGCCGAGGAAGTCGGGGAACTGCGAGTCGTCGACCGGGGCGTACTCGGAGGCGAACCAGCTCGCGACGGCGACGTCGTACGCGGCCGTGTGCTGGAAGGCCTCCGCGGCGAGCCGCTTGCGGGTGGTGAGGTCGAAGCCGCCGTCCTGGACCGCGGCGAGGACGTCGCCGTAGCGGGCGGGGCTGGTCACGACGGCGACCGAGGGGTGGTTCTTGGCGGCGGCGCGCACCATAGACGGGCCGCCGATGTCGATCTGCTCCACGCACTCGTCGGGCGTCGCGCCCGAGGCGACGGTCTCGCGGAACGGGTAGAGGTTCACGACGACGAGGTCGAACGGCTCCACGCCCAGCTCGGCGAGCTGCCGCTGGTGGTCCTCCAGGCGCAGGTCGGCGAGGATGCCGGCGTGGACCTTCGGGTGCAGGGTCTTGACGCGGCCGTCCAGGCACTCGGGGAAGCCGGTGAGCTCCTCGACCTTGGTGACGGGGACGCCCGCGGCGGCGATCCTCGCGGCGGTGGACCCGGTGGAGACGAGCTCCACGCCGGCCTCGTGCAGGCCGCGCGCGAGGTCCTCGAGGCCGGTCTTGTCGTAGACGGAGACGAGCGCCCGTCGGATGGCCCGCTTGTTGCTCTCGGCGGTCACTGGATAACTACCTTTCGTCCCTCAATGCGGTAGCCGTTGCGGGCGAGGAGCCCCACGACCTCGACGAGCAGCCTTCGCTCGACGTCCTTGATGCGCTCGTGCAGAGCGCTCTCGTCGTCCTCGTCCCGGACCTCCACCACGCCCTGCGCGATGATCGGCCCGGTGTCGACGCCGTCGTCGACGAAGTGGACGGTGCAGCCGGTGACCTTGGCGCCGTACGCGAGTGCGTCCCGTACGCCGTGGGCTCCGGGGAAACTGGGCAGCAGGGCGGGGTGGGTGTTGACGAACCGCCCGCCGAAACGCGCGAGGAACTCCTTCCCCACGATCTTCATGAACCCGGCGGACACCACGAGGTCGGGTTCGTGGGCGGCGACGGCCTCGGCGAGCGCCGCGTCCCACTCCTCGCGGGTCGGGTGGTCCTTGACCTTGCACACGAAGGTCGGCAGCCCGGCGCGCTCGGCGCGGGCCAGCCCCTCGATGCCCTCGCGGTCGGCGCCGACGGCCACGATCTCCGCCCCGTACGCCTCGGCGCCGGTGGCGGCGATCTCGTCGAGGAGCGCCTGGAGGTTGGTGCCGGATCCGGAGACCAGCACGACGAGACGCCTGGCGCGCTCGGCCACGGGCTTGGCGGCCACGGTGGGGCCCTTTCTCGGGGAGCGTCTGTACGGTCGGCGGCACAGCGCTTTGTACATTCCTACGAATGCTTCGCGTCCCCGGATACGGGGAAGCCTACGAAGCGGCCGACCGTCAGCAACGATACCGGCACACCGGGCGGCCCCCACGGGACGGGGGCGTGGCCGGAAGGTAGCGTCTGGGAAGAGCCGGTCCTGGAACGTCGGGGCGCGTGGGAACGCGAACCGTGCACCGGGCGTTCACAGGATGACGGACCCGGGCAGCGGAGAGCCGACGGGAACGCGCCGGTTCACCAGCCCAGTCGTAGTCGAATACGTCGTGCGAGGCGGCCTCGCCGGACCACGCCGTGCTTCATTAAGGGGAAGACGCTCACTTGATGCCGGACCGCAGCCTGCGACTTCTCACGTTTCCCCAGCAGTCCGCCCAGGGAGGGGAGCGGGGTGCCGTGCTGCTGCGGGAGCGCCCCGCCTCGCCGCCCGACGCGCCCCGCGGCGAGGGCGGCGACGACGGGCGCCGTGGTGACGAAGGCGCCCGGGAGCCCCAGGACAGCAACCCGTTCGCGCCGCCGCCGGAGGGGACTCCCGACCGGCCCTGGCAGCCGAGGCACCCGTCCGGCGGGGAGGGCGGCGACCGCCCCTCCTGGGGCCGGAACTGGAGCGACCGGCAGCCCGGCCGCTCCCCCGGCGGTTTCGGTGAGCGCCCGCGCGGCCCCGAGGGGCAGGGCGGCGGTCCCCAGGGGCCCGGCATGCGCTGGGATCCCACGGACCCGGCCCAGCGCCGGGCGCGCCTCGCCCTGCTGTCCGGCATGTGGGCCTTCTTCTTCGGCCTGTTCAGCTGGCCGTACGTCGCGCTGCTGCTGGGCGCGCTCGCCCTGTACTGGGGCATCAGCGCCCTGCGCGGCAAGCCCCGTGCGCAGGACCCGGACGCCCCGGCGCCCGAGCCGAAGGGCCGCCCGCAGACCACGGCCGCGGTGAGCGGACTGGTCACGGGGTCGCTGGCGCTCGCCCTGGTCGCCGCGTCCTTCACGGCCCAGCTGGTCTACAGCGACTACTACACCTGCACCGACGACGCCCTCACCCAGGAGGCCCGCCAGTCCTGCGGCGATCTCCTCCCGGAGCAGCTGCGCGACCTCCTGGGGGACGGCGGCTGACACCCGTTCTCACTCCCGTGCGCCGGGCGTGGGGCCCTCCTCGCCCGGGGCGGTGATCGCGTCCCGCACGCCGAACGGCATGTCCCAGTCCCACAGGTCGGGCGCGGGCTCCCGGGTGCGGTGGAGCAGGTACGGCTCGTCGGGGTCGTCGTGCGGGAGGGGCGGGACCGGCCTGCCTCGTACGGGCGGCGCCGGCTTCGCCGCCTCCGGGGTGCGGTGGTTCCGTGGCGCACCGGGCATCGGCAGCCGGTTCCCCGGGATCCGGGGATTCCGTGGTGATCCGATCCCAAGAAGCCGGCTCCCCGGGCCCCGGCGGTTCCGTGACGATCCGGGACTCGGGAGCCGGTCTTCCGGAGCCCGGCGGTTCCGTGACGACCCCACTCCCGGAAGCCGGCTCCCCAGGCCCCGGCGGTTCCGTGACGATCCGGGACTCGGGAGCCGGTCTTCCGGAGCCCGGCGGTTCCGTGACGACCTCACTCCCGGAAGCCGGATCCCCACGCCCCGGCGGTTCCGTGGCGATCCCGGCACCGGCAGCCGGTTCCCCGCCTCGCCTCCGGGTGGGCGGCGGCGCCAGGCTCGTACCGTCAGGGCCGTGGGGACCGCCACCAGCGTGAGCCATGCCAGTGTCGCGGCTCCCACCTGCCACCACACCGGGCCGAACCGGGAGAGCGCGGCCACTCCCAGCGGCCCGCCCGCGAGCGCGGCGAGCACGGACAGCAGGGCCGCGCACAGCACGGCCGTCAGTCCCGCCGCCCCGGCGGTCCGGCCACGGGTCCAGGCCGGGGCGGGCGCCGGTCCGCTCCGCGCGGCGCCCCGGCCCACGAACCACCCCGCCACCAGTCCGGCCGTCACCGGCAGCGCCGCCGCCGCCCAGTTCGGCGCGGTCCCCGCTCCCGCGTCCGGCACCGCCGCGAGCAGCGGGAACGGCGGCAGCGACGGGGCGGGCGGGGAGAACAGCGGGGTCACTCGGGCACCGGTCCCGAGGAGGAAGCCGGGGCCGAGGGCGTACGCCGCCGCCCACACCACGGCGTTCGGCGCCAGCGTGACGCAGAGCAACAGCACCGCCAGCCATCCCGACCAGCCCTCCGTCAGCCGCAGGAACGCCTGCCGGGTCTCCCCGCCGTGCCATCCCAGCGACACCGCGAGCAGCAGCGTCCCGCCGCCGGCCAGCACCGCCGCCCCGGCCGCCGCCGCCCGCGCCACGACTCCGGGACGGCCGTCCGGTCCGAGGACCAGATGGCGTGCGCCCCTCGGCAGCACCGCGCCCAGCACCCGCTCCAGCGGTCCGCTCGGACGGCCGTACGCCGTCCACACCCCCGCGCCCGCGGCCAGTCCGGCGACCAGCGGCACGCACACGGCGGTCCCCTCCCACGCCGGCCGCAGCCCGCCGCCCGCGCAGTAGAGCGCGGCGGGCGCGCCGACGGCGAGGTAGCCGAGGAGGACGCCCGCCCACGCCGTACGGCCGGGGACCAGCGGGGTCTCCCCGGCGCCGCCCGCGCCGCCCTCCGCCGCGTCGCGGGCCGCCCGGTGCAGCAGCCACACCGGCAGCGCGAGCAGCAGCAGCGGTGGGACGCCCACGGGTGCGGGAACGCCGGAGAGGGTGTCGGCGCGGACCAGTTCGGCGCCATGGGCGAGCAGCCACAGCGCCGCCGCGACGTGCAGGGCGCCGCCGGGCCCGCTGTCGGGGTAGGGCGAGCTGATCCACAGCAGGATCACGAGGACGGCGAACGCCGCGAGCCCCAGTACGGCCGCGAGGGCGCCGCCGAGGAGGCCGGAGGCGAGCCCCGGCGAGCGGTCGCGCACGCGGGTGAGCAGGGCGGCCGGCGTCGTACGGCGAGCGGTCATCTGGTTCACGTCCGCCATGCTCCCAACGACACGCGCTTTCCCGGTGTAACGGGCGAAGCACGGCTGTGTCGCTCAATATACGTTTATGTACTTTTCCGGACGGAGGGGCGCCCAGTGACACGGAGCCCCGCCACCCCGCTCCCCTCACCCGACGAACGCCGGCACCTGCGCGCGGCGGCCTCACTGACGCGACGTCAGCTCGCGGAACGTGTGGGCGTCCGGCCCGGGACGGTGCGTGCGTGGGAGTCCGGCCGCAGCACACCGCGCGGCCGGAACCGGGAGGCGTACGCGAAGCTGCTGGCCGGCCTGGCGGAAGGGACCGCCGACGGCGGGGCCCGGGAGTCCGTCCCCGTTCGGCGGGAGGAGGCCGCGGCGGCGGTGACGGTGTGCTTGGAGGAACCGGCCGGTGACGGCCTTCGCGGCGCGGTCGCGCCGGAACCCTCCGCGTTCGCGCAGGCGCCCCCGCCGTCGTCGGCCTCCCGCGAGGGGCGGCTGACGCCCGCTCAGGCCTTCGACGCCCTGTACTCCTTCTGTGCCCCCGCCCTCGTCCGGCAGGCCTATCTGCTCACCGGCCACCGCGCACTCGCCCGCGAGTCCGTGGAGCGGGCCTTCCAGCTCGCCTGGGACCGCTGGCCCGAGGTGGCCCGGGACCCGGACCCGGCCGGCTGGGTGCGCGCGGCGGCGTACGAGTGGGCGCTCTCCCCGTGGCACCGGTACCGCCGCCGCCACCGGCAGCCCGAACCGCCGCCCCCCGACGAGGACGACCGGGCGCTCCTGGAGGTGCTGCTGCGCCTGCCGCCGCCGTACCGCCGCACGCTCCTGCTGTACGACGGCCTCGGCCTCGGTCTGCCCGAGACGGCGGCGGAGACGGAGGCCAGCACCCGGGCGACGGCCGGCCGGCTGACGCACGCGCGCGAGACCGTCGCCGCCCGGCTCCCGGAACTGTCGGACCCGGGCGAGCTGCACCGGCGGCTGGCCGAGCTGGCCTCCACCGGGCGGCTGCGGGCGGCCGAGCCGCCGGTGGTGCGCGGCGGCAGCGAGCGCCGGGCCCGGTTCTGGACCCGGGCCGCCGTCACGTTCACGGTCGCACTGATCGGCACCACGGCGCTCACCCTGTGTACGGCCCCGACCGGCTACGAGCCACCGGTGCCGCCGGGCGAGACGGTGCGGGGCGTTCCGCCGCGGGTGGCGCCCGGACCCCTCTCGGAGGACGAGCGGGAGCTGCGCGACCGGCTGCGGGAGGAGCTGCCGGGGGGACCGGAACGGCTGGCGCCGCAGACGCGTTGACCTGGGCCGGAGACGACGGTGGGCCCGTCCCCCACTGCGGGGAACGGGCCCACCCGTACGGTGTCGCTCGGCGTGGCTCTGCGCCGCCCGCTCAGCCGGCGAGGATCGCGCGCGCCAGCTTCGCCGTCTCGGTCGGGGTCTTGCCGACCTTGACGCCGGCGGCCTCGAGGGCCTCCTTCTTCGCGGCGGCCGTGCCGGAGGAGCCGGAGACGATGGCGCCGGCGTGGCCCATGGTCTTGCCCTCGGGCGCGGTGAAGCCCGCGACGTAGCCGACGACCGGCTTCTTCACGTTCTCCGCGATGTAGGCCGCGGCCCGCTCCTCGGCGTCGCCGCCGATCTCACCGATCATCACGATCAGGTCGGTGTCGGGGTCGGCCTCGAACGCGGCGAGCGCGTCGATGTGCGTGGTGCCGATGACCGGGTCGCCGCCGATGCCCACGGCGGAGGAGAAGCCGATGTCACGCAGCTCGTACATCATCTGGTACGTCAGCGTGCCGGACTTCGAGACCAGGCCGATACGGCCCGGCTTGGTGATGTCGCCCGGGATGATGCCGGCGTTCGACTGACCGGGGGTGATCAGACCCGGGCAGTTCGGGCCGATGATCCGGGTCTTGTTGCCCTTCTCCACGGCGTACGCGTAGAAGGCGGCGGAGTCGTGCACCGCGATGCCCTCGGTGATGACGACCGCGAGCGGGATCTCGGCGTCGATGGCCTCGACCACGGCGGCCTTGGCGAAGGCCGGCGGGACGAAGAGGACGGACACGTTGGCGCCCGTCTTCTCCATCGCCTCGGCGACCGTGCCGAAGACCGGGATCTCGTTGCCGTCGATGTCGACGGACGTGCCCGCCTTGCGGGGGTTCACGCCACCGACGATGTTCGTGCCGTCGGCCAGCATGAGCTTGGTGTGCTTCATGCCCGTGGCACCGGTCATGCCCTGGACGATGACCTTGCTGTCCTTGTTGAGGAAGATAGCCATGGCTGTCTTAGTCCCTCTTCCCTTACTTCGCAGCCGCGAGCTCGGCGGCCTTGTCGGCCGCGCCGTCCATGGTGTCCACGCGCTGCACCAGCGGGTGGTTGGCGTCGGAGAGGATCTTGCGACCCAGCTCGGCGTTGTTGCCGTCGAGGCGGACGACGAGGGGCTTGGTGACTTCCTCGCCCTTGTCCGCGAGCAGCTGCAGCGCCTGCACGATGCCGTTGGCGACCTCGTCGCACGCGGTGATGCCGCCGAAGACGTTGACGAAGACGGACTTGACGTCCGGGTCGCCGAGGATGATCTCCAGGCCGTTCGCCATGACGGCGGCGGAGGCGCCACCACCGATGTCGAGGAAGTTGGCGGGCTTGACGCCGCCGTGCGCCTCACCGGCGTAGGCGACGACGTCCAGGGTGCTCATGACGAGACCCGCGCCGTTGCCGATGATGCCGACCTCACCGTCGAGCTTGACGTAGTTGAGGTTCTTCTCCTTGGCGGCCGCCTCGAGCGGGTTGGCCGAGGCCTTGTCCTGGAGGGCCTCGTGCTCCGGCTGGCGGAACTCGGCGTTCTCGTCCAGGGAGACCTTGCCGTCCAGGGCGATGACGTCACCGGAGGCGACCTTGGCCAGCGGGTTGACCTCGACGAGGAGCGCGTCCTCGGCGACGAAGGTCTTCCACAGGGTGACCAGGACGTCGGCGACCTTGTCGGCGACCTCGGCCGGGAAGTTCGCGGCCTCGACGATCTCGCGGGCCTTGGCGGGGGTCACACCCTCGTTGGCGTCGATCGGCGTCTTGGCGACGGCCTCGGGGCGGGTGGCCGCCACCTCCTCGATCTCCATGCCGCCCTCGACGGAGGCGATGGAGAGGAAGGTGCGGTTGGCACGGTCGAGGAGGAAGGAGACGTAGTACTCCTCCAGGATCTCCGGGGCCGTCTCGGCGATCATCACCTTGTGGACCGTGTGGCCCTTGATGTCCATGCCGAGGATGTTGGTCGCGTGCTCGACCGCCTCGTCGGAGGTGGCGGCGAGCTTGACGCCGCCGGCCTTGCCTCGGCCGCCGACCTTCACCTGGGCCTTGACGACGGACTTGCCACCGAGACGCTCGGTGGCTGCGCGGGCCGCCTCAGGCGTGTCGATGACTTCACCGGCCAGCACCGGTACATCGTGCTTGGCGAAGAGGTCCCTCGCCTGGTACTCGAACAGGTCCACGCGCTTCCGTCCCTATCAGTGATCTCGCGGTTCGTTGGATGCGTGGGCGTGCCGCGAAGGGCAACGTGACGTCCGCTGTGTCACAAGGGAGGCGCACACGGTGTCCGAGCGCGCGGCATGTCCGTCTCGCAGGTTATCGCCGCTTGGGGGACCTCTCTAAATCGCGGGTCACACGTGAGCGGTGATACCTGTCACATGATGCCTCCATCTCTGGCACGGCGTGCCGGGCGTGAGGGGCCTCACCGGGCTGGGGTTGGCCCGGTGAGGCCCTTTCGAACAGCCCGGAGGGGCGGTGAACGCCCTGTTCTCCGGGATGCGGGGTGGCCGGCCCCCACCCCAATGGGGGCCGGCCGCCCCTCCACGAGGTTCCGACCGGACAGTCCGACGGCTTTCGGCTGTCCGGGTCCTGATGCCCCGCGGAGCCTTTGGCACCCGTGAGTCGGGTACGGGTGGAACACGGAGGGTGCCGGACGGGCAGGCCGACGCGCTGCCCTCGCGCGCACGTGTCCGTGGCGAGGAGGGGGCGGCCCTAAGCGGGTGAGACCGGAACGTCCCGGTACGGGTCCCGCGTACCGGTCGCCTCGGCGCGCTCGGCGGCGCCGGGTACGAGCCGGAGCGGCGGCCGGTGATGTGCGGTGACGGCGCAGGCGTCACCGTGCCGCGGTGCGCCGTGGTCCACGGCCGAGCGGCTGCCCGTCGTGCCGTCCGGCTGACCGGCGGGAGCACCGGGAGCGTGCGGTGCGGGGGCCGGGGCGGTGCCCTCGGCCCGCACGGCGTCCTGTACGGCGTTCCGCGTGGGCCGGTGTCCGTGGTCGTCGTGCGTCGCGCCGACGGCACGGGCCGGCTCCGGGCCGTGGGTGACGGGGCCCGCGGCCGGCCGCCCCGGGGCCCCGGACGGTCCGCCCGACCCCTTCGGCTCGTCCGGGGCGTCCCGCCCCGGCGCGTCGGGCGGCGGTGTCGAGGCGTCCGGCTGCGGGTCGGGTGTGCTGGGCCCGGGGAGCGGCTGTTCCGGTGCGTCGGGCAGGTGCGGGAGCTCCGGCAGCGGCGCGGGCTGCTCCAGGCCCGGGAGCGCGGGCAAGGTCGGCAGGGCGGGGAGCGTGGGCAGGGCGGGCAAGGTCGGCAGGGCGGGGAGCGTGGGCAGGGCGGGGAGCTGCCCCGGTGTCACCTCGTCCAGCCGGTCGGTCACCGTGCCGACCAGTTCCCCGGCCGGCCGTACGACCCGCTCGTCCACGGACCGGACCACGGTCTCGGTCAGCGGACGGATCGGGTCGGTCACGTCCGCGCGCGGCACGGTGAGGGCCTCGACGACCGACGCGGGACGACCGTTCGAGTCCGGGTCGGGCGCGGTGCCCGAGCCGGTCGGCACCACGGATCCGATGGTGACGGACCCGACGGCGGAGGAGGTCACCTCGACCGGCCCGCCGTCCGCCGCCCGTGCCCGTTCCCCGCACAGCACGCCGAGCGCGAACACCGCGCCCACCAGCAGTGCCAACCGGACCGCACGCCACCCGGCCGCCGCGCGCATCGCGCGCAGAGCGGCACCGGGCACGGCTGCTGACCAGGTCAAGGGGGGCGGGTCCTCCCGGACGGCGGGACGGATGAAGGCACTTCACGGGTCCCTGTAATCGAACAGCGCCGATCCTCGCACGCGACTCCCGAGGTTGCGCAAGCCCTCCGTTACCGATGGGTACTCATGTCCGTTTTCACCGGCCCGAGTCCGCTCCTCATCCCGCGTCCGGTATCGGCAACGGCCGCTTCTCGATCGCCGCCGCCATCACCTCCGGGAACAGATCGGGTGTACAGGCGAACGCCGGTGCGCCCAGCTCGGCGAGCGCCGCCGCGTGCTCCCTGTCGTACGCGGGCGCCCCCTCGTCGGACAGCGCGAGCAGCGTCACGAACCGCACCCCCGACGCCTTCATCGCCGCCACCCGCTTGAGCATCTCGTCGCGTATGCCCCCTTCGTAGAGGTCGCTGATCAGCACGACCACCGTCTCCGCCGGCCGGGTGATCCGCGACTGGCAGTACGCCAGCGCCCGGTTGATGTCCGTACCGCCGCCGAGCCGCGTGCCGAAGAGCACGTCGACGGGGTCGTCGAGCTGGTCGGTGAGGTCGACGACCGCCGTGTCGAACACGACGAGCCGGGTGTCGACCGACCGCATGGAGGCGAGCACCGCCCCGAACACCGACGCGTACACGACGGACGCCGCCATCGACCCGGACTGGTCGACGCAGAGGACGATCTCCTTCTTCACCGACCGCGCGGCACGCCCGTAGCCGACGAGCCGCTCGGGCACGACCGTCCGGTGCTCCGGGAGGTAGTGCTTGAGGTTGGCGGCGATCGTGCGGTTCCAGTCGATGTCGTGGTGGCGTGGCCGGCTGACGCGGGCGCTGCGGTCGAGGGCGCCCGTGAGGGTGGCCCGGGTGCGGGTGGCGAGCCGCTTCTCCAGGTCCTCGACGACCTTGCGCACGACCGCTCGTGCCGTCTCCTTCGTCGTCTCCGGCATCGCCTTGTCGAGTGACAGCAGCGTGCCGACGAGGTGGACGTCGGCCTCGACGGCCTCCAGCATCTCCGGTTCCAGCAGGAGCGTGGCGAGGCCGAGCCGGTCGATGGCGTCGCGCTGCATGACCTGGACGACGGAGGAGGGGAAGTAGGTCCGGATGTCCCCGAGCCAGCGGGCCACCGACGGTGCCGACGCTCCGAGCCCCGCCGAACGGTCCCGGCCCGCCTGCGGTCTGTCCCCCTTGCCGTAGAGCGCGGCGAGCGCTCCGTCCATCGCGGCGTCCTGCCCGGACAGGGCGTGTCCGGTGCCGTCGGCCGGGTCCCCGCCGAGCACGAGCCGCCAGCGCCGCAGCCGCTCCCGCGCCGGGTCCGTCGTCGTGGCCGCCTCGCCCTGTGTGTCCGTCATGCCGTCACCTCCGCCGGTTCGTCGCGCGCTCCCCCGTCGTCCCCGTCCGGCCCGAGCAGCAGCCGCAGGACCGGCAGCACGGCGTCCGCGCGGGCGGTGTCGGGGTCGGGGGCGAAGCCGGGGGTGCCGGACAGCGCGGTCGCCGCGCTCCCGCGTGTCCCCGGTCCGCGCCGGACCAGTTCACCGAGGGTGCGCCGCACCCCCGGCTCGTACGCCGAGAACGTCCGCCGCAGCAGCGGCAGTACGTCCGTGAACGCCTCCGCCGGTACGTCCGTCAGCCAGGTGTCGACCAGCCCGAGCAGCCGCTCGTCGTGGACCAGGAGCAGTCCGCCGCCCGAGCCGCCGCCGACGAAGCCCTCGATCCACGCGGCCGCGTCCGCCGGCGGGGTGCCCGGCGACAGCACGAGCCCCATGAGCCGCGCCGCCTCGTCCTGCGCCAGCTCCCCGTCGTCCAGCAGCAGCCGCACGGACCGCCCCCGTATGACGCCGGGCACGGTGTCCCGTGCGGACAGGGTCCGCAGCACCGACTGCCAGCGGGCGCGCAGCTTCCCGTGGCCCGGTGCGGGGGCGTCGCCGAGGAGACCCATCGCGCCGTGCACCGCGTCGACATGGCGCCGCATCCCGTCGGCGGCGTCCGCGTCCAGCGCCGCGCAGGCCGGGGGCAGTCCGACGAAGACCCGCTCGGCGAGACCGGCGGCGACCTCGGCCAGCACCGCGGTGTCGGTGCCGCGTACGTCGCCGTAGCGCAGCGAGCGGACCAGGGCGGGCAGCGCCTGGGCGAGATGGCCGACGTCCGTGTCGAGGGCCGCGCGGTCGGTGAGGATCCGCATCACCGTGGGCAGCGCCTCGGGCAGTGCGGCCAGCAGGCAGTGCTCGGCGAGCCCGGTGACCTCGGCGAGGCCCCGCGCGCCGACGGCGTCCGCCTCCGCCTTGGCGGTCGCGGCGGCGAGCACGGTCGTCCCCCAGACCCCGGCCTCGGCGACCCGCACGGACAGCTCGGGCTCCCAGCGCAGCCGCCAGGTCTCCCGGAAGGTCCCCGTGCCGCCACGTGCGGCGGCCGGCTCTCCCCAGCCGATGCCGAGCAACCGCAGCCGGTGCAGCAGTCTGCCGCGCTCCGCGTCGGTCTCCTTGCGCAGGTCGAGCTCCAGCTCCCGCTCCCCGGCCTCGGGGCTCAGCCGCAGCCGGCGCTGGATCCGCGCGAGGTCCCGCTGCAACGGCACGGCGGGTGCCGTCGTCGGCACCTCCCCGAGCGCGTCGCCGACGACCAGCCGGTCGTGCACCAGTGCCAGCGGCACGTCGGAGCCCTCGCACATCACCGCCCGTACGGCGTCGGTCGTCTCGCTCAGGCCGGGCAGCGGACGACCGCGCAGCACGGCGAGGGTCTCCGCCAGCCGTACGGCCTCGATGACGTGCGCGGAGGAGACGGTCCGGTCCTCGGCCCGCAGCAGCCCGGCCACCTTGGTCAGCCACCGCTCGACCGGCCGGTCCGGAGCGCCGAACAGGTGCCCGTACCAGCCCGGGGAGTCGATGCCCGCGCCGTAGCCGCTCGTCCGGGAGAGTCTGCGGTGGGTCCAGGGCACCCAGGTCATGTCCGTCTTCACCCTGGGCAGCCCTTTCAGCAGGGCGCGGTCGGCGGCGACGGTGGCCTTCCGCCGCAGCGCCGGCACGTGCCAGGCCCCGCAGACCACGGCCACGCCGTCCTCGAACTCCCGCCGCGCCGCCCGGATCCGCAGCCGCATGTGCGCCTCGCGCACGAGGTCCCGCCGGTGTCCCCCGTTTCCGTACTCCTCCCGCAGCGCGGTCATGGCCTCCTCGAGCGCGGTGAACGACGCCATCGCGTCCCCCTCGCCCACGCCCCGGTGCTCGACGACGTCCTCCCACCACCGCTCCGCGTCGTCGTACCCGGCGGCTTCGGCGAGCGTCCCCAGGGGGTCGACCCGCACGTCGTCGCCCGCGCCGGGCTCGGGGTCCTCGTCGTCCTCCCAGGCCAGGGTGTGCGTGGCCGGCAGGTCGATGAAACGGGCCGGGACCTTGTGCTCCACCGCCCAGCGGAGCGCGACCCACTCCGGGGAGAACTCGGCCAGCGGCCAGAAGGCCGAGCGGCCGGGTTCGTCCACCGCGTGGGCGAGCAGCGCGACGGGCGGTCGCATGTCCTCCTCGGCGGCGAGCGGGACCAGCGCGTCCGCCTCCGGCGGGCCCTCGATCAGCACGGCGTCCGGCCGGGCCTCCTCCAGGACCGCCCGGACCGCCCGTGCGGACCCCGGCCCGTGGTGCCGCACGCCGAGCAGGAGCGGCCCCACGGTGTCCGCCCTCCTGTCGTCCTTCATCCACTGACCTCCCGGCAGGCCCGGTAGAAGTCCTTCCAGCCGTCGCGCTCGCGGACCACGGTCTCCAGGTACTCCTGCCAGACGACGCGGTCCGCCGCCGGGTCGCGGACGACCGCGCCGAGGATGCCCGCGGCGACGTCCCCGGCCCGCAGCACGCCGTCGCCGAAGTGGGCGGCGAGCGCCAGCCCGCCCGTGACGACGGAGATCGCCTCGGCGGTCGACAGCGTGCCGCTGGGCGACTTGAGCTTCGTACGGCCGTCGGTGGTGACCCCGTCGCGCAGCTCGCGGAAGACGGTGACGACCCGGCGGATCTCGTCGATGCCGTCGGGCACGGCCGGCAGGTCGAGGGAGCGGCCGATCTGGTCGACCCGGCGCGAGACGATGTCGACCTCCGCCTCCGGGGTCTCCGGCAGCGGCAGCACCACGGTGTTGAAGCGGCGGCGCAGGGCGCTGGACAGGTCGTTGACCCCGCGGTCGCGGTCGTTGGCCGTGGCGATCAGGTTGAAGCCGCGGACGGCCTGCACCTCCTGGCCCAGCTCCGGTATCGGCAGCGTCTTCTCCGACAGGAGGGTGATCAGCGTGTCCTGGACGTCGGCCGGGATGCGGGTCAGCTCCTCGACGCGGGCCGTCATGCCCTCCGCCATGGCCCGCATCACCGGGCTGGGCACGAGGGCGTCGCGGCTGGGGCCGTGGGCGAGCAGCCGGGCGTAGTTCCAGCCGTAGCGGATGGCCTCCTCCGGGGTGCCGGCCGTGCCCTGCACGAGCAGGGTGGAGTCGCCGCTGACCGCGGCGGCCAGGTGTTCGGAGACCCAGGTCTTCGCGGTGCCGGGCACGCCGAGCAGGAGCAGGGCGCGGTCGGTGGCGAGGGTGCTCACCGCGACCTCGACGATGCGGCGCGGGCCGATGTACTTCGGCGTGACGACCGTGCCGTCCGGCAGTGTGCCGCCGAGCAGGTAGGTGGCGACGGCCCAGGGCGACAGCCGCCAGCGGGCGGGGCGGGGACGGTCGTCCTGTGCCGTCAGCGCGGCGAGTTCGGCGGCGAAGGCGTCCTCGGCGTGCGGTCGCAGCGTCTGCGCGGGCGACGCGGCCGCGGTCGCGGCGTTCGCGGGCGCGGAGCCGTTCCGCGTCGGGTCGACGGGCGTCGGTCCAACGGACACAGTCATGGCGGAGTCCCCCTCCAGCTCGGCCGGTTCGGATCTGTCACCAACCGTGCACCACGCCACTGACAATCGCTCTGACCTGCGCGAATGCGCTCGCCGGGGCGATTGTCAGTGCCGGGATCTAGTTTCGGTGGCATGACTCAGCAGGGGGTGCGCTGGACCGCGGACCAGGTGCTGGCACTGGCGCCTGACCCCGCGTCGCGCAGGGCGGGGAGCAGACTCGGCGCGGCCGGTCCGTGGTCCGGGACCGGCAGTTCGGGAGAGGGGACGGTGTGGGGG
Source organism: Streptomyces sp. NPDC059787 (assembly GCF_042732315.1). Classification (NCBI taxonomy): domain Bacteria; kingdom Bacillati; phylum Actinomycetota; class Actinomycetes; order Kitasatosporales; family Streptomycetaceae; genus Streptomyces; species Streptomyces sp. NPDC059787. Next base: position 384,572 of record NZ_JBHWHX010000001.1, on the reverse strand, counting down.
CTGTGCGAGGGCAGTGGGAGCACTCCGTACCGGACGGTCGTCGACATCGCGGACGCCTCCGGGCCCGCGTACCACTGCAGTTGCCCGAGCCGTGAGTTCCCGTGCAAGCACGCGCTCGGTCTGCTGCTGCTCTGGTCGGGCGGGGACGGGGCGGTCCCGCGGGGGGAGGCTCCGGAGTGGGCCGAGCAGTGGATGGCGGGCCGGCGCACGCGCACGGAAGAGAAGCGGACCTCGGGCTCCTCGGGTTCCGCCGGTCCGGAGGCGGCGCGGCGCAGGGCGGAGCGCCGGGCCGAGCGGGTGACGGCGGGCGCGGTGGAGCTGGAGCAGCGCCTGGCGGATCTGCTCCGCGGCGGCCTGGCGGCGGCCGAGCAGTCGGGGGACGGGCTGTGGGAGGAGACCGCGGCCCGCATGGTCGACGCCCAGGCGCCGGGGCTGGCCGCCCGGGTGCGGGAGCTGGGGGCGCTCGCCGGCACCGGGCCGGGCCGGCCGGTGCGGCTGCTGGAGGAGTGCGCGCTGCTCCACCTCCTCGGCCGGGGCTGGCTGCGCCGGGAGCGGCTGCCGGAGGGCCTGGCCGCGACGGTCCGCTCCCGTATCGGCCTGCCCGCGCCGGCGGACGGTCCGGCGGTACGGGACCACTGGCTGGTCCTCGCCCAGTACGACACGGCGGACAGCCGTCTGACGACCCGCCGCGTCTGGCTGTACGGCACGGGCTCGGGGCGCACGGCACTGCTCCTCTCCTACGGTGCGGCGGGCCGCGCCCCGGAGCTCGCGCTGCCGGTCGGGCTGGCCCTCGACGCGGAGCTGTCCGCGTACCCGGGCGCGGGGCAGCCACGGGCGGCCCTGGGTGAGCGGTTCGCGCCGCCCGCGCCGACGGACGTACGGCCACCGGGGACGACGACGGCCCGGGCGGCGGCCCGCTACGGCGAGGCGCTGCGCGACGACCCCTGGCTGGACTCGGTCCCGGTGACGCTGGACCGGGTGATACCGGCTCCGGACGGTGACGGCTGGCAGCTGGCCGACGCCGACGAGGACGCGGCCCTGCCGCTCACGCCGGCCGCGCGGTCCCGCCCCGGTCTGTGGCGTCTGGTCGCCCTGTCGGGCGGCGCCCCGGTCAGGGTCTTCGGCGAGTGCGGCCACCAGGGATTCACTCCGTTGGCGGTATGGCCGGAGGGGCCCGGTGCGGCGGTGCCGCTGTGCTGAGCGGCGCGCTCACCCCCGTTCCCGTCCGCCCCAGGAATCTTTCGGACATCACTGGACACTCGGCGCGTGTGAGTCTTCGACCGTGCCGGGACGCCCGTCGGAAAGGAAGCTCATGAGCAGGACGACCACCGCCGTGGACGCGCCTCTCCCGGATTCCTGGGAGGAGCTGGTGACCACGGCCCTGCTGGGCACGGACCGGCGTACACCGGCGGGCTCCGCGCCCGGGCCGGACGCGCCGTCGGCCCTGCTGGACGCGGCGGCCGTGGCGACCGTACGGCGACGTGCCGGGCTGCGGCCCGGGCGGGCCGCGGAGCGTCCGCGGCCGGCCCCCGAGGACCCGCGCCCTCCGCTGCCGTCCGCCGCCGCGCGCCGGCTCGCCATGCTGCTCGCCGACCGTCCCGGCACCGCGGGCGGTGGCCGCCGGGGCGCGGCTCCGGACCTCATGGAGCTGCTGCCCCAGTGGCTGGCGGCGGCGAACGCCCGCGGTTTCGCGGCGCCCCCGGCCGCGCTGCCCGCCCTGCTCGACGCCGCGCGAGGACGGACCGACCTGCGTCCGGCGGCGCTGCGGTTCGCGGGGCCGCGCGCCCGGTGGCTGGCCCGGTTCAACCCGGACTGGCGGTTCGCCCTGCGCTCCGCACCGGGCGGGGGCACGTCCGTGCCCCGTCTCCACGACACGGAGGGCATACGGCGGCTCTGGCAGGAGGGCCTCTTCGCCGAACGGGTCGCCCTCCTCACCGCCCTCCGCTCCCGCAAGCCGGCCACCGCGCGGGAACTCCTCTCGGCGAGCTGGGCGACGGAGCGGGCGGAGGACCGCCTGATGTTCCTGGACTCGCTGCGCACCGGGCTCGGCCCGGACGACGAGCCCTTCCTGGAGCAGGCCCTGGCCGACCGCAGCCGCAACGTACGGGCGACGGCGGCGGAGCTGCTGTCGGCGCTGCCCGGCTCCGCGCTGGCGGAACGCATGGCGGTCCGGGCCGGGGCGTGTGTGGCCGTCGACCACACGCGGGACACACCGACGATCGCCGTCGAGGCGCCGCACGAATGCGACGCGGGCATGGAACGCGACGGTGTGATGGCCAGGGCCCCGGCGGGCCGGGGCGAACGGTCCTGGTGGCTCGGCCAGTTGGTGGAGGCGGCACCCCTGGGAAGCTGGTCGCGGCGACTCGGCGGGCGTACGCCGCGGGAGATCGTGGCGCTGCCGGTGGCGGACGACTGGCAGAGCGAACTGCACGCGGCCTGGTGCCGGGCGGCGGTACGGCAGCGCGACGCGGCGTGGTCCCGGGCGCTGCTCGGGGAGCCCTCCGCGCCGGAGGCGGGCGGTCCGGGGGCGGTGTCCCTGGCCGAACGCGCCAAGCTGCTCGGCACGCTGGACGCCGCCGAACGGGCCGAGTGGGTGGCCGGATTCATCGAGACGCATGGTCTGTCCGAGGCGTTCCAGCTGCTCGGGGTGTGTGCCGTGCCCTGGGCGGCGCCGGTCGGACGGGCGGTGGTCGACGCGCTCGACATCGCGCGTGACGCAGGGAGTTATCCATGGAGTTTCAGCGGAGTCATGGGCCTGGCCGAACGCTGCCTCGACCCGTCCGAGGCCGGCCGCCTCGACGCGCTCCTGGCGATACCGGACGAGCCGGAGAACGCGTCACCCGGAGCCGGCGGCTACTGGTCGGAAGCCTTCCAACGCCTGGTCACCACCCTGCACCTACGCGCGACCATCCTCACAGAACTGACCCCGCCCACCTCGTGACCACCCCCGGTCGCACCTCCGCGGGCAGCTGCGCCGCGTCCACCGCGGGCAGTCGTGCCGCCGTTCCCGCGGGCAGTCGTGCCTCCCCCAGAGCCCGAAAGGGCCTGGGAGGTACCCCCAGGGCGATGGGGGTCCCCCCGCTCGAGCGGAGCCGAAAGTGGGGGAGGGTGGGCGATGGGGGCACCTCCCAGGCCGTTCAGGCACTGGGGGAGGCACCCCGCAAGCGCCGGGCAGCGCGACCCACCCCCGCCCCGCACCGACTCCGGGGCACCGGGGCCGGGGCCCCGGCCCGAGCGCGGCACGCGAGGCGCCACAAAGCCGCCCTACGCCTCCGCAGGCTGCCGCACGTTCGCCCGCACCCAGTCCACGATCGACGCCGTGGTCGCCCCCGGAGTGAAGATCTCCGCGACACCCTTCTCCTTCAGCGGAGCGATGTCCGCCTCGGGAATGATCCCGCCCCCGAAGACCAGAATGTCCGCCGCGTCCCGCTGTGCCAGCAGTTCGATCACCGCTGCGAAAAGCGTGTTGTGCGCCCCGGAGAGGATGGACAGACCGATCGCGTCGGCGTCCTCCTGGATCGCGGTGTCGACGATCTGCTCGGGAGTCTGGTGAAGCCCGGTGTAGATCACCTCCATACCGGCATCGCGCAGCGCCCTCGCGATCACCTTGGCCCCGCGATCGTGGCCGTCGAGCCCCGGCTTGGCCACCACCACGCGGATCGGACCGGCTGCCACACCCATCACTGCCTCCATGAAGCGACTACATCCATCCCTGCCGACAAGTACCGCACACATCCGTCATGCCGTACACATCGTCCGGGCGCCCCGTCCCGAACCGGCCGGGGAAGTGAACGAACGTTATCTCCAGCATCCCGCAACCGGCAGTTTCACGGTGCACAGCGAGGGGCAAATCACACGGAGGGACACGTTCACCGCGCAGCGTTCCCGGGCTCCGGGCCCCGCGCACCGCACGCCCGTGCACCACTCGGGCAGCGGTGGGAACATGCGCACAAGGGATTCGCACCGAGGCCGCCGCACCACCGCGCCCCCTCCACGCATCGCACGCGCGCACCGTCGACCGCTCTCGCAGCGATTTCCCATGAGGGCACACGGGGGACAGGGCTGTCCTCCCGCGTGCCGACAGGAGGTCGGCCATGAAGGTCACCGAGGCAGCTCTTCCCTTCCTGCCGCTCTGCCGGCGTCTTCTGCCGACCCGGCTGGCGGATCTCTCCCTGACCCTGCTGAAGGCGACCGCCCTGGAGCTGGCGATCCTGGCGGGCCACCTCCTGCTCTATCCCGCCGGCATCGTCCAGGAGCGCCGGGGCGCGCGCCCCGCTCTGCCCTCCCCGGACGGCGCCGCGCAGCTGCCGGCGGAGGCCAAGCCCCCGGTGGTGCTGCTGCACGGCTTCATCGACAACCGGTCGGTCTTCGTCCTGCTGCGCCGCAGCCTCGCCCAGCACGGCAGGCAGCAGATCGAGTCGCTCAACTACTCTCCGTTGACCTGCGACATCCGTATCGCGGCCGAACTGCTCGGCCGACACATAGAGCAGGTGTGCGAACGCACGGGCAGCCGCCGGGTCGATGTGGTCGGGCACAGCCTCGGTGGGCTCATCGCGCGGTACTACGTGCAGCGGCTGGGCGGTGACACCCGCGTGCGGACGCTCGTCACGCTCGGCACCCCGCACTCCGGCACACGCGTCGCACCGCTGGCCAACGCGCACCCCATCGTGCGCCAGATGCGCCCCGGCTCACCGGTGCTCGAGGAGCTCACCCAGCCCGCGCCGGGCTGCCGTACGCGCTTCGTCGCCTTCTGGAGCGACCTCGACCACATCATGGACCCGCTGGAGTCGGCGTGCGTCGAGCACCCCGACCTGACGTCGGTGAACGTACGGGTGAGCGGCGTGGGCCATCTCGCCCTGCCCGTGCACCCGGCCGTGGCGACCCGCATACGACAGGCCCTGGACACGGCGCACCCCGGAGAGCCGTCCACCGGCCGCCCGGAAGGCCTGACCGTGGCTTGACGACCGGCCGCCCGGAAGACGTGACCGCGACCCGACCGCCGCCCGAGCGCGACACGCCCGGCACCGGCGCCACGGGACAACCGGAACCGCGCGCCCCCCTCGACAGCGATCCGAACAACAACGGTCCAAGACGGCCCACTTATCGCCGTCGACCACCCATCGCCTCGAACAAACCTCGAACAAAAAGCCAAGACCGCGCCCGTCGTCCGCCAAAAGACAACCGATTGCCCGTTTCCTGCGCGCGCGAAACCTGCGGAAGATTGTCGTGCCCGCATACCGCCGGGTACAGTCGCCGCACTGCTCTGGCAGCCCCTGTTGTCGAGGCGAAAGAGAAGTTGGTGAACGACCGTCACCCGTCGGGGACCATGGACCCGGCTCCGGCTTCCGATGCCGCTTCGGCGCCCTATGCGTCGTACGGCACCCAGGAAGCCCAGTACGGCGACTTCACCACGTACGGCGGCTACGACGCCACCGGTTATGCCGCCACCCACTTCGGCACGGGCGGCCACACCACCGGGGGCTTCGCCACGGATCCCCTCTTCGGTGACCTCCCGGGCGGCGGTCAGGACACGGGCGCGTACGACACCACCGGACACTGGCCCACGGACGGCCAGGACACCGGCCACTACGACATGTACGCGGCCCAGCACGTGTCCTCGTACGACACCGGCGGCTACGACACGACCTCCTGGACCACTGGCCATCACCCGCTGACGGCGATCCCGCCGCAGGCCGCCTCGCCGGAGACCAGCGGTCAGTGGGACTCCGGTGAGTGGCTCCAGCCCGATCAGGCCGGGAACCCCGCCGACCGGACCCAGCAGTGGGACTGGGGCACACAGACTTTCGACAGCGGTGTCTACGACGCCACGCAGTGGAACTCCGACGGCGGCGACACCGCCGCCCCGGCGCCCGCGTCCGACGCCTACGAGCCGCAGGCGGAGTCCTTCGACCAGGAGCCCTACGAGGAGCCCACCGCCCAGGAGCCGGCCGACACCGGTGAGCTGCCCGCGGTGCACCTGCTCGAAGGGCAGGAGGAGACCGTCCCCGCCCCGTCGCCGCGCGCGGCCTCGCGCGCCGGGTCGCGTTCCCGCCGCCGTACGCCCGCCAAGCGCTCCGCGCTGCTGACGGTGGCCGTGCCCTCGGCGTGCGTGATGGGCGTCGCCGGTATCGCCGCGGCCTCGGTCGGCAACCTGACCGACGACGGCGGCCAGGAGACGGCGACGACCGCGGCGGACGCCCAGCCGGTGAAACCGTCCGCCGCCAACATCAAGCTGGACACCCAGCTGGAGAGCCTCGCCGCCGGCGCCGACGACTTCGCCGACCGGGCCAGCCGCACCCAGGAGCGCATCGACCTCAAGGCGCAGCAGGCGGCCGAGCGCAGGGCGGCCGCCGAGGAGGCGGCCCGCAAGGAGCGGCTGCGGCCGAAGTTCGCGCTCCCGGTCGCGCAGCACGGACTCAGCGCCTACTACGGCCAGTCCGGCATCAACTGGATGTCCGTCCACACCGGCATCGACTTCCCCGTCCTGTACGGCGCGACGGTGATGGCCGCCACCGACGGCACGGTGCGCACGCAGCTCAACTCCGCCTACGGCAACATGATGATCGTGACGGCGAAGGACGGCACGGAGACGTGGTACTGCCACCTCTCCAGCTACCAGGTCGCCTCCGGTACGACCGTGAAGGCCGGCGACCCGATCGCCTTCTCCGGGGACTCCGGCAACTCGACCGGTCCGCACCTGCACTTCGAGGTCCGCCCCGGCGGGGGCTCGGCGATCGACCCGCTCGCCTGGTTCCGCAGCCACGGCCTCGACCCGTCGTAGGACCTCACCCCCGACGGGTCGCGGCCCGCGGCTACAGCTTCTCCACCGGCGCGTACCGCAGCAGCAGCCGCTTGGGCTTGGTGTCCCCGAAGTCGATCGTCGCCTCCGTGTTGGCACCCGTGCCCTTCACCGCGACCACGGTGCCGAGGCCGAACTGGTCGTGCGTGACCCGGTCCCCGATCGCCAGCGACACCACGGGCTTGTCCGCGGTCCGCCTGGTGGCGAAACCGGAACCGCCCGACGCCGACGAGCGCGAGCGGGACGACGACAGCGAGGCCGCCACCCCCGACACCGGACCGGAGGACACGGGCTTGCTCGCCCCCGTCCGCTTCCACTCCAGGTGGGCGGCCGGGATCTCCTCCAGGAACCGCGAGGGCGGGTTGTAGGACGGTTGGCCCCACGCGCTGCGCAGCGTCGACCGGGTCAGGTACAGCCGCTCACGCGCGCGCGTGATGCCGACGTACGCCAGGCGCCGCTCCTCCTCCAGCTCCTTGGTCTCGCCGAGGGCGCGCATGTGCGGGAAGACGCCGTCCTCCATGCCGGTGAGGAAGACGACCGGGAACTCCAGGCCCTTGGCGGTGTGCAGGGTCATCAGCGTGATGACGCCGGAGCCGTCCTCGTCCTCGTCGGGGATCTGGTCGGAGTCGGCGACCAGGGCGACCTGCTCCAGGAAGTCGGACAGCGCGACCGACTCGCCCTCGCCGCGCTCCTGCTCGAACTCCAGGGCGACGGCCGCGAGTTCCTGGAGGTTCTCGATCCGGGTCTCGTCCTGCGGGTCGGTGGACGCCTGCAACTCCGCGAGGTAGCCCGTACGTTCGAGGATCGCCTCCAGGACCGTCGCCGGGCCCGCCCCGGACTCCACGACCGTACGGAGGTCCTCCATCAGCGTGTTGAACCGCTTCACCGCGTTCGACGAGCGCGCGGCCATGCCGTACGCCTCGTCGACGCGCCTCAGCGCCTGCGGGAAGCTGATCCTCTCGCGCTGCGCGAGGGCGTCGATCATGGCCTCCGCGCGGTCGCCGATGCCCCGCTTGGGGACGTTGAGGATACGGCGCAGCGGCACCGAGTCCTCGGGGTTGGCGAGCACCCGCAGGTAGGCCAGGACGTCCCGGACCTCCTTGCGCTCGTAGAAGCGGACACCGCCGACGACCTTGTAGGGCAGGCCGACGCGGATGAAGATCTCCTCGAAGACACGGGACTGGGCGTTGGTGCGGTAGAAGACGGCGACGTCGCCCGCCTTGGCCTCGCCCGCGTCGGTGAGGCGGTCTATCTCCTCGGCGACGAACTGGGCCTCGTCGTGCTCGGTGTCCGCGACGTACCCGGTGATCCGCGCGCCCGCGCCGGCGTTGGTCCACAGGTTCTTGGGACGGCGCGACTCGTTGCGCTCGATGACGGCGTTGGCGGCGCTCAGGATGGTCTGCGTGGAGCGGTAGTTCTGCTCCAGCAGGATCGTGGTCGCGTCCGGGTAGTCCTCCTCGAACTGGAGGATGTTGCGGATCGTCGCGCCGCGGAAGGCGTAGATCGACTGGTCGGCGTCGCCCACCACGCACAGCTCGGCGGGCGGCACCTCGGGCTCGGACGGTGCGCCGGCGGGGCGCTCGGAGGTGCCGACGAGCTCGCGGACCAGCGCGTACTGGGCGTGGTTGGTGTCCTGGTACTCGTCGACCATGACGTGCCGGAAGCGGCGGCGGTAGTGCTCGGCGACGTCCGGGAAGGCGCGGAGCAGATTGACCGTCGTCATGATCAGGTCGTCGAAGTCGAGGGCGTTGGCCTCCCGCAGCCGCGACTGGTAGAGCGCGTAGGCCTGGGCGAGGGTCTTCTCGAAACCGTCGGCGGCCCGGGCGGCGAAGTCCTCCTCGTCGATCAGCTCGTTCTTCAGGTTGCTGATCTTGGCGCTGAAGGACTTCGGCGGGAAACGCTTGGGGTCGAGGTCCAGGTCGCGGCAGACCAGGGCCATCAGACGCTTGGAGTCGGCGGCGTCGTAGATCGAGAACGACGACGTGAAGCCGAGCTTCTTGCTCTCGCGGCGCAGGATGCGCACGCACGCGCTGTGGAACGTCATGACCCACATGGCGCCCGCGCGCGGGCCGACGAGCTGCTCGACGCGCTCCTTCATCTCGCCCGCGGCCTTGTTGGTGAAGGTGATCGCGAGGATCTGGCCCGGATGGACGTGCCGCTCGGCCAGCAGGTGGGCGATGCGGTGGGTGAGCACGCGGGTCTTGCCGGAGCCGGCGCCGGCCACGATGAGCAGCGGGGAGCCGGAGTGCACGACGGCGGCGCGCTGGTTGTCGTTCAGCCCTTCCAGCAGCGCGGCGGCGTCGATCACCGGGCGCGGGGCGCCGTCGCGGTAGTAGGTGTCCCGGTCCGGCGGCACGTCGAACTTCCCGCCGAACAGGTCGTCCGGGATCTGCTCCGGTCCGTGCTCGTCCTCGGGCGGTGGCGGGGGCTCGCCCTCGGGGCCCCGCTGGGCCTGGAGGTCCGCCAGGAAGCTGTCGTCAAAGAGGCTGCTCATCGCTCTCCGAGTCTAGGCCGCCCCACCGACAACCCGGGGCCACCCCGGGAACATCCCCGGAATCCTGCGGCCGGGACGGGACGCGCACCCTCCAGAACCAGCGCCTCACCCTGAGTGACACCGCACACAAGGTCACGAAAATGTATCGGGCATATCACCCATCAACCTTCACAGGGGCCACACCAGTTGGCTACGGTGCGGGCGGGCCGCACGACCCCCACCGGCGAACCTCGCCGGGCCGCGCGGCCTCCGCCGAGTCCGTCACTGCCCTCACGGCAGCCGGAGCCGGGGACCCACCGAGACCATGGGGTGAATCGGCCCACTCCCTCACGGAGCGGCCGTAGGGCAACCCTTCCGAACCACCCGCCCGAACCCGACAGCTAACCCGGTAGGCGGAGCTTTGGAAGGAGTCGCCTCCCTTGGCGTCGCACCGCAAGTCGCGCACCCCCGGCACGCGCGTGGCAGGCATACGGACCCCGGCCCTCGCCACGGCCGCCCTGACCTCCGTGGCCCTGCTGTCCCAGACGGCCACCGCCGCCCCCTCCGACGACGGCAGGCCGAGCCTGGAGGAGGTCGAGAAGAAGGTCGACGATCTCTACCGCCAGGCGGAGTCGGCGACCGAGAAGTACAACGCGGCCAAGGAGAAGACCGCGAAGCAGCGCAAGCAGGTGGACACGCTCCTCGACGACGTGGCCAAGCGCACCCAGAAACTCAACGAGGCGCGGGCGGAGCTGGGTTCCTTCGCCGCCGCCCAGTACCGGACCGGCGCCGGTGTCCCCGACACCGCGACCTTCCTGCTCGCGGACACCCCGCAGGACATCTTCGACCAGCGCCAGGTGATGGACCGGATGACCGGCCGCCAGAAGGAAGCGGTCGACGACTACGTCACCCGGCAGTCCGAGACGATGAAGAAGCGCCAGGAGGCCACCGAGAGCCTCGAGACGCTCACCGACACCCAGGGCGACCTGAAGACGGCCAAGGCCACCGTCCAGAAGAAGCTCACCGACGCGCGCGAGCTGATGTCGAAGCTGACCGCCGAGGAGAAGGCGCGGCTCGCGGCGATCGAGAAGGAGAAGCAGAAGGAGGCCGCCCGCAAGGCCGCCGAACTCGCCGAGCAGCAGAAGGCCCAGGAGGCCGCCGCCGCCCAGCAGGACAGCGGCACCTCGGGCAGCGCCTCCGGGTCAGCGGGCTCGGCCACCACGCCGTCCACGTCGACGGACTCCTCGTACGCCGCCAAGGCCGAGAAGGCCCTCGCCTTCGCCCGCGCGCAGATCGGCAAGCCGTACGTCTGGGGCGCCACCGGCCCCGGCTCCTACGACTGCTCCGGCCTCACCCAGGCCGCCTGGAAGGCCGCCGGCGTCACCGTTCCGCGCACCACCTACGACCAGGTGAACGCGGGCACGACGGTCCCCGTCTCCCAGGCCCGACCCGGTGACCTGGTCTTCTTCTACGACGACGTCACCCACGTGGGCATCTACATCGGCAACGGGATGATGATCCACGCGCCGAAGCCCGGCACGTACGTCCGCGAGGAGTCGATCTACTACGACGGCGAGTCCTCGATCCACAGCGTGGTGCGCCCCGCCTGACCCGCTCGGGAGGGGCGGGGACGGCCCTCCGGCGTCGTCCCCGTCCCGCTCCCCCTTTCCGTGCTGGTCCGTGCCACGGCACGCGGCGCCCGCACTCCCCCTGCAAACGCCGACGGCGGTGACGCTGTCCGCGTCCACCGCCGTCGGCACCCCCCGGCTCGGGGTCCGGGGCATGTTCTGCCGTGGGCCGCGGTCACGTCCGGGCCCGTGGAGCGGGGATCAGGTCCACAGCACCGCGATGAAGACGTTCGTCACGGTCAGCAGCCCGACCAGACCGAACAGGCCCTTGTCCACCTTCTCGTCGTCCCGCTTCACGTACACCAGACCGAGGATCACGATCAGCAGGGCCAGCTTCACGCCGATCTTGATGTTGTCGACGGAGTAGTCCTGGGCCTGGTTGAGGCCGACCAGGACCACACCGGTGACCAGCATCGTCAGCGCGCCGTGCAGCATCGCGGGGACGAACCGGGCGGTGCCCGCGCCCATCGCCTTCATCTGGGTGAGGAAGCCGCCGAGGAGCGACGCGATGCCGATGATGTGCAGACCGACGAAGAGGTGGATGAGTACGTCCATGAGGCCGGAGCCTAGCCATAGCCGCCTCGTAGCACTCCGGCGCCCTCAACCGTCCTTCCTCCGCCATATCGGTCATCACTCCGAGTAAAGGCTACGAAGCCGGAACGGGATCCTGGTCACTTACGGTCACCCGACGGTCCGCTCGCGTCACTTCCGCACAACCCGTTACCAGGGATACGCGGCCGGGCCTAGCGTCCTCCTCCAGGTGCCCGGCTCTCCACCGCCGCCCGGTCCAGGGGCGGCAACCGGACACCACCGCCGAGAAGGTCCGGCGGCGGACGGCTCCCCTGTGCACCCCCGCCGCCGGACCACCGGACGGCAGTCCGCTCCGCGCGGTCGTCGGAAAGGACGGGAATCCAGGTGGCAGCGCACCGCAGGCCCCGACAGCGCGTCGCGGGCGGCACCACGGCCCGCGCGGTCACCGCCGTCGCCCTCGCCGGCGCGGCCACCGCGACCGGCTTCGACGGGACGGGACACGCCGAACCGCAGCTGACACCGGGCCAGGTCAAGGCCGAGGTCGACAGGCTCTACCGGGAGGCGGAGACCACCACCGAGAAGTACAACGGCGCCAAGGAGAAGGCCGAGTCGGCCCAGCGGCGGCTGCGCGACCTGCAGGACGAGGCGGCCCGCAGGAAGGACCGGCTCAACTCCGCGCGGGACGCCCTGGGCACGGTCGCCGCGGCGCAGTACCGCGGCAGCGGCCTCGACCCCGCCCTGCAGCTCTTCCTCTCCGAGGACCCCGACGGCTATCTGGACGGCGCCGCGCTCGCCGAACGGGCGGGCAGCCGCCGCCAGGCGGCGGTGGGACGCGTACGCACACAGCTCCGGGAGATCGAGCAGTTGCGCGGCGCCGCACGCGTCGAGGTGAAATCGCTGACGTCCCGCCGCGCCGAACTCGAGCGGCACAAGAAGACGATCACCACCAAGCTGACCGCCGCCCGCCGGCTGCTGTCCCGGCTGACCCCCGGGCAACGCGCGGGACTCACCGACGGAACCGACCGTGCCCCGCACTCCTCGACGGACGCCCGGGACGCAGCCCTCGCGGCTCCCGGCCCCCGCGCGGCGGAGGCCGTCTCCTACGCCTACGCCAAGCTCGGCAGCCCCTATGTCTGGGGCGCGACCGGCCCGGACGCCTTCGACTGCTCGGGCCTCGTCCAGGCCGCGTACCGCTCCGCCGGTGTCTCCCTGCCCCGCACCACCTACGCCCAGATCGACGCCGGCCGTCGCGTCCCCCGCTCCGAACTCCGCCCCGGAGACCTGGTCTTCTTCTACTCCGGCATCAGTCACGTCGGCATCTACGTCGGCGACGGCCGCATGATCCACGCCCCGAACCCCTCGGCCCCGGTCCGCGTGGCCCCGATCGACGAGATGCCCTTCGCGGGCGCCGCGCGGGTGGTCTGAACGGCCCGCTCAGACCAGTCGCCGCGCCGTCGCCCAGCGGGTCAGTTCGTGGCGGTTGGAGAGCTGGAGCTTGCGCAGGACCGCCGAGACGTGGGACTCGACCGTCTTCACCGAGATGAACAGCTGCTTGGCGATCTCCTTGTAGGCGTAGCCGCGGGCGATCAGCCGCAGGACCTCCCGCTCACGCTGGGTGAGGCGGTCGAGGTCCTCGTCGACCGGCGGGGCGTCGGTCGAGGCGAAGGCGTCCAGGACGAAGCCGGCCAGGCGGGGGGAGAAGACGGCGTCCCCCTCCTGGACCCGGAAGATCGAGTCGACCAGGTCGGTGCCGGTGATCGTCTTGGTCACATAGCCGCGGGCACCGCCCCGGATCACGCCGATCACGTCCTCCGCCGCGTCCGACACGGACAGGGCGAGGAAACGGACCGGCTGCTCGGCGTCGCCCATCAAAGGGGCGCAGCGGCGCAGCACTTCGACGCCGCCGCCACCGGGCAGGTGCACGTCGAGCAGGACCACCTCGGGCCGGGTCGCGGTGATGACCGTGACCGCCTGGTCGACGTCGGCGGCCTCGCCGACCACCTCGACACCCGTCTGCGCGGTCTGCCCTATCTCCGCCTGGACACCCGTGCGGAACATGCGGTGATCGTCGACGAGGACCACCCGCACATGACGCCCGGCACTCTCCGCCGGTCCCGTCGTTCCGTTCGCCTCGGTCGGCTCGCTCATGACGTCTTCTCCGCCCTCTCCATCTCCAGCTCGACCTCCGTGCCGCCGTCCGGCACCGCGCGCAGCCGCGCCGTGCCTCCGTTGCGCTCCATGCGGCCGATGATCGATTCCCTGACGCCCATGCGGTCGGCGGGTATCGAGTCCAGGTCGAAGCCGGGGCCGCGGTCCCGGACGGACACGAAGACCGTCCTTCCCTCGACTTCGGCGTAGACCTGCACCGCGCCTCCCTCGCCACCGTACTTGGCGGCGTTGACCATCGCTTCGCGCGCGGCCTGCATCTGTGCGCCGATTCTCTCGTCGAGCGGGCAGTCGCCGACGACCACCACCTCGATGGGGACACCGTGCTTGTCCTCCACCTCGGCGGCGTTGCGCTTCACCGCCTCGGCGAGGGTGGCGGGTTCGTCGTCCTCGTCCTTGCCGTTGCCCTCCGGCTTGTAGAGCCAGGCGCGCAGGTCGCGCTCCTGGGCCCGGGCCAGGCGGCGCACCTCGCCCGCGTTGTCCGCGTTGCGCTGGATCAGGGTGAGGGTGTGCAGCACCGAGTCGTGGACGTGGGCGGCGACCTCCGCGCGTTCCTGCGCCCGGATGCGCATCAGGCGCTCCTCGGAGAGGTCCTGGGTCATGCGCACGAGGTAGGGGCCCGCGAGGAGGGTGATGCCGACGAGGACCGCGAGGGCCGCCTGGAGCACCGAGCCGAGGTGGCTGCCGGAGCCCCGCAGGACGAAGATGCCCGAGGCGCCCGCCGTCACCAGGAGCACACCGGCCCCGGCCCGCAGCAGCGTGACCGTGCGCCGGCGGCGGCCGACCTCCATCCAGCGGGCCCGGCGGGCGTTGTCCGCCTGCCGCCAGACCAGGGCGACGCCCGCGCCGACCAGCACGGTCGGCCAGAGGTAGGCCCTGGCCCCGTTGGTCAGGTTCACGTTGCCCACGAAGATCATGGCCACGACGACCATGAGGAGCAGGGCGACGATCTGCCCCTTGTCCGGTTTCCGGGTGACGAGTCTGCGCCGGCCGTCTGGCGAGGTCTCCGTCGTCACCAGCGAGGGCGGCTTCTGCGCGTCCACACCGCCGACGCCCAGCGGTACGAAGAACCAGAACGCGGCGTACAGCAGCGCGCCGAGCCCGTCGGCCATGAACAGGCCGACGAAGACGAGACGTACCCAGATCACGGGCAGCCCGAGGTGTCCGGCGAGCCCCCGCGCCACACCACCGAGCCAGCGTCCGTCACTGCTGCGGTAGAGCTTGCGCGGCGGCCGCGGCTCGACTACGGGCGCTGCTGCGGCTTCCGACATGCCAATGATGGTCACACGCCCGGAGTACCGGAGCATCAGGGTCGGCCCCGGAGACTCCCCTGATCTCCACGGCCCCGGTCCGTCGGACGCTCCCCCGGTCCCGCTCGGGGACCGATATCAGGGTCCGGCCAGGGTCGTACCGACTGCCGCCGCGGCGGCTCGCCCGTCACCATGGACCCATGACCGATCACCAGCACGCCGCGACGGGTCCGGGACCCGTCGCGGGCCCGGGGGGAGCGACCGCCCCGCCACCGGAGCCGGCCGACGAGAGCGGGCACTTCCGGCGCGACCGCCGGCACCAGATGCTCGGCGGGGTGTGCGCGGGGCTCGGCCGGCAGTGCGACATGGACCCGGTGATCTTCCGGATCACGCTCGCGGTCCTGTCCGCCACCGGCGGCATCGGCCTCATCTTCTACGGCTTCGCCTGGCTCTTCGTCCCGTACGAGGACGAGGAGGAGAACGAGATCCGCCGGCTGCTGACCGGCCGGGTCAACGGCCACACCCTGACGGCCGTGCTGTTCGCGCTGGTCGGCTGCGGCGTCTTCCTCACCATGCTGAGCAACGACGGAGTGCTGAGCTTCGCCGTCATACTGTCCCTGCTGCTCGCCGGCGCCGGGTACTGGTCACGGCGGCGCGGTGCGCCCAGCCCCGACCACATAGCCGCCCAGGCCGTGGCCGACGCCCCGCCGGAGCCCCAGGCACCGCCGGCCCCCTCCGCCTTCCCGTCGTGGTGGCGTGACCCCATCGTCAAGGACGGCACCCACGTCGGGGGCACGGGTTATCTGTGGGGCCCCCGGGACGCCCGCGACATGGACGTCGCCGCCGCCGTCGACAGCGGGCCCGGCCCTCGCACCGGCACCCGTGGGAAGGCGTACGCACCGCCCCTCCGTCCCCCGTTCCCGCGCGACCCCCGTGGCGGGATCGGCGGCCGGGTCTTCCTGCTCGCCCTGCTCGCGGGCGGCCTCGGTGCCGGGCTGACGTGGGAGAGCCACCCCCTCGGCACCAGCCTGCAGACCGGCCTCGCCTGCGCGCTCGCCGTCTTCGGTCTCGGCGTGGCCGTCAGCGCGTTCCTCGGCCGCACTGGGGCGGGATCGATCATCCTGGCGGTCGTCACGGCGGGCCTGCTCGCCGGCTCGGCCGCCCTGCCCAAGGACATCGGCACCGACTGGAAGCAGACGACCTGGGCGCCCGCCTCGGTCGCGCAGATACGCCCGGCCTACGACCTGGGCGCCGGCGAGGGCGAACTGGACCTGTCCGCGGTACGTATCCCCGAGGACCGCACCGTCTCGACGCGGGCCGACGTCGGCCTCGGCCGGATCCACGTGATCGTGCCCAGGGACGTGACCGTGAGGCTGAGCGTCGATGTGGGAGTGGGGGACATCCAGTTGCCGGGCGACAGGCAGAAGGACGTGGACGTGGCACCGGGCAAGCACAAGGAGGTGACCCTGGAGCCGCCGGCCGGCGTCGAGGAGGCGGGCACGCTCGACCTCGATCTCCAGGTCGGCGCGGGACAGGCGGAGGTGAGCCGTGCTGCGTCATGAGTTCCAGCCGGGCAGGCTGGTGGCCGGTGCCTTCCTCGTCCTCGCCGCGGTGATCTACGCCGGTGACGCGGGCGGCGCCTGGGACACTCCGTGGTTCGTGGTGATCCCCGTGGTCACCGGCGGGCTCTGCCTGGCCGGCGCGGTGGGTTCCCTGACCGGCCTCGTACGGCGGCGCCGAGGCAGGTCGGTCCCCCGGAGGACCGACGCGGAGACGGCGCCCTGAGCGGGCGTTACCGGTACTCCCCCGTCCGCTGCCGCCGCCGCGCGCGAAGAGCGGCGTCCACGGACAGCAGCGGGGCGCCCGCCAGCAGCAGCGGAGTCCAGGCCAGCAGATACGGGAGGTCATTGCCGTAGTAGTACGGATCGGCGGCCCAGCTCACGGTCAGCCACAGGCTGAGGGAGATCAGCGCGCCGCCCAGGGCGGCCAGGCGGGTGAGCAGACCGAGCAGGGTGCCGATGCCGACGGCCAGTTCTCCGAGGGCGATGGCGTAACCGAAGGCGACGGGGTTCTCCAGCGCCATGTCGACCAGGGCGGGGAGGGCGGAGGAGTCGCGGACGCCGCGCATCATGTCGCCGATCGAGCCGGCGCCGGAGTCCTTCATGAACGCGCTGTCCGTGAGTTTGTCGAGGCCGGCGTAGATGAAGGTGATTCCGAGGAAGAGGCGTAGGGGGACGAGGGCGTAGCGGGTGGCGGTGTCCCGCCAGTCCCTGTCGCCGCCGAGGTGTGGGGAGTGCGTGTCCGTGCGCATACCGTGAGTCATCGCTGTCCGCCGCCTCTCACTGCCGTGCCGGCACTCCTCGACAGACCATACGTACGACGAATGAGGGCGGCTCAACCCTGAGGACGGGGTTTTCTTCGGAGTGCGGTGCTTGTGGGTGCCTCGCGTTGGAGTGGGCCGGGGGTGTCTGCGCAGCCCGGCGCCTTGTGAGGTGCCCCGCGCCGGTGTGGACCGGGGGATGTTCGCGCAGCCCGGCGCCTTGTGAGGTGCCCCGCGCCGGTGTGGACCGGGGGATGTTCGCGCAGCCCGGCGCCTTGTGAGGTGCCCCGCGCCGGTGTGGACCGGGGGATGTTCGCGCAGCCCGGCGTCAGCGGGGTGCCGTCGCGCCCACCCGTGCCGCCCCAGCGGCACGAATGCCCGCGGGAACGGGGGCGGGGTGCCGTCGCCCCCGCCCTCCCCCAGCGCCCCAGCGCCCCAGCGCCCCAGCGCCCCAGCGCCCCAGCGGCACGACTGCCCGCGGATCGCGGGAGCGGGCGTCCGGCTAGTCCGTCACGTCGATTGTGTAGCGGTTTGTTTCTGTGCCCGCTGCCGTGATGACCTGGACCTCCACTCGGCCCGGTTCCACCTCTGCCGGGACCGGGACGGTCAGGAGTGTGTCTGTCGGGTTGTCGAAGCCGCCTGTGACCGGGACCAGCG
This sequence comes from Streptomyces sp. NPDC059787, assembly GCF_042732315.1. Lineage (NCBI taxonomy): Bacteria > Bacillati > Actinomycetota > Actinomycetes > Kitasatosporales > Streptomycetaceae > Streptomyces > Streptomyces sp. NPDC059787. The sequence continues at coordinate 366,748 of NZ_JBHWHX010000001.1, read as the reverse complement.
GTACGTGCACATTGACCGGTCCGACCCGGACCACCATCCGGGACAGCCGGTCCGCCCCCTGGGCGCCCACCGGAACGAACCCGGCGCCCCGGATCTCGATGTCGTCACCGGTCCGGATCGGCGCGTCCAGGTCGCCGGCCTCGCGCGCCCGCACCACCGAAAGGATCACCGGACGGCCGCCCTCCGCGTACTTCCCCGCGAGATACGTCGCCGCCGACACCAGCACCACCACCGCGAGTCCCCACGGCAGATCCGGCAGCTGGTCCGGCCTCCGGGCCAGCCGCACCGCCGCGAACACCAGGGCGACACCGCTGATCACGACGTACTGGATGTCGGCGAAGCTCCCCCGCCCCGAGTCGTCGGTCAGCAGGTCCGCCGCCCTGGGCCGGTACGCGCGTACCTTCTGCAGCCGCTGTCCCAGCACCCGCAGTCCGACCACCCGCCGCACCAGCACGGCGATCCCGCACACCACGGCCAGCACGGTCACCACACCGGCGCCGCGGGCGAGTTCCATCCCGTCGATCAGCGCGTCCCGCTCCCGGTTCCCGGAGGCGGCCGCGAGCTGCCCCACCAGAACGAGCACCGCGAACGCCAGGAACAGCACCCAGCACGCGGCCACCGCGCGGGACGTGGAGAGCCGGTTGTCCTCCCCGATCACCGGCGCCAGCGCACCTCCGCGCGCCCGGTGGAACCACGACGCCGCGGTCAGCGCCCCGGCCACCACCAGCGCGGCCAGCAGCCCGGCGGTGCGGGCGGCACTCCACCCCGCGCCGATCGCCGTGAGCGCCTGCCCCAGGAGCAGCAGCACGACGCCCGCCCACACCACACCCGCGGTCCGCCGCCACAGCCGTACCAGCCACGCCGCGCCCTCGGCCCGCCCCCGTTCGGCGACGATCTCCGCGGCCTGCGTCAGCTCCTCCGACACCCACTGCCGGGAGGCGGAGGCGGAGTGGGCCACCGCGGCCGGCACTCCCTGTCCGGCCGCGAACTCGTCCCGCTTCAGCAGGAACGCGGCGACCGCCCGCCGATGCCCCTCACGCGCCCCGTGCGGACAGTCCCCGCAGGTGCAGCCCCCCTCGTGGGCGCCCGTGTCGGGGCCGCCCCGCCTCGCCTCCTGCACCGCCACGCCCGAAGCCCGCCTTCCCCACCGTCAAAGCCACCGAAGTCATCGAGGCCGTCAGAAAACACGACACAAGTCCCCCACGACGAAAGCGAATTGTGCCCTACCCCGCCGCCTTCCCGTCCGGCAGGCCCGGTCCGGACGGGTGAATTTCACGGCGCCGTGTTGACCTTGCCGTCTACTCCAGCAGATCCGGCTCGCTCCGGCTGATGTCCTGCCACATCGGCTGGTAGTTGATCCATGCCACCAGGTCCCCGCCCAGCTGCTCCCGCGTCGCCACCGCCTGCCGGTGGTCGATGAGGACGGGCCGGCCCGCCGCCTTCGCGGTGAGCTGCACCTGGCAGGACCGCTCCATCGTCACGAACCACCAGGCCGCCGCGTCCACCGAGTCGCCCACGGTGAGCAGCCCGTGGTTGCGCAGCACCAGCGCCTTGTGGGAGCCGAGCACATCCGCGATCCGCCTGCCCTCCTCGGCGTCGACGGTGACGCCGCTGTAGGCGTCGTAGAGGGCGTGGTCCTCGTAGAAGGCACAGCTCTCCTGGGTGATCGGGTCGAGCAGGTCGCCGAGGGCGGCGAGGGCGCGGCCGTGCACCGAGTGGCAGTGGGCGACGGCGACGACGTCGGGCCTGGCCGCGTGCACCTGGGCGTGCACGGTGAACGCGGCCTGGTTGACGTGGTGGCCGCCCTCGACGACCTGGCCGTCCCGGTTGGCGAGCACCAGGTCGCTCACGGTGACCTGCCGGAAGGGCATCCCGAACGGGTTGACCCAGAAGCAGTCGCTGAACTCCGGGTCGCGTGCGGTGATGTGCCCCGACACACCGTCCTCGTAGCCGAGCCTGCCGAAGAGCCGCAGCGCGCCCGCGAGCCGCTCCTTGCGGTGCCGGCGCTCGTCGTCGACCGACTCGTGCATGGGCGGCATGGCGAAGCGCAGTTTGTCGGTGGGCAGCGGCAGGGGCGGCGTGGGCCCGTGCATGAGTCCTCCCGCGGGGGGTGTGCGTACGGGGCGGAAGTTACCGGCGGGCCGCGCCGGACGACAGCTCTGTTCCGTAACGCCGGATACCCGACACAGGATGTCCGGTATCCCTTTCACACTCGGTCCATGCACACGAATTGGGCGGCCTTCACCGCCGCCGAACACGAGTTCGCGAAGACCGTGGAGGAGCGCTTCGCCGCGTACACCCACCACGTCCTCGCGACCCTGCGCAAGGACGGCTCACCGCGTACCACCGGTCTGGAGGTCCGCTTCCTGGACGGGGAGCTGTGGTTCGGCATGATGCCGGACTCGCTCAAGGCGCTCGATCTGCGCCGCGACCCGCGCTTCGCGCTCCAGGCGAATCCGGGCGACGGCACGGGCATGGGCGGCGGCGACGTCCGGATCGGCGGCCGGGCGGTCGAGATCGCCGACGGCGACACCCGGACCCGGGCCAGGTACGCCGAAGAGGTGGAACCGCCGGAGCCGTTCCACCTCTTCCGCACCGAGCTGACGGAGGTCGTGAGGACCTACGTGGAGGACGAGAAGTACCTCGTCGTCCAGGTCTGGAAGCCCGGAGAGCCGGTGCGCACCCTCAAACGGACCTGAGGACCCGGAAGGGTCACTCCCACTCGATGGTGCCCGGCGGCTTGGAGGTCACGTCGAGGACGACGCGGTTGACGTCCCGCACCTCGTTGGTGATCCGGGTCGAGATCTTCGCGAGGACGTCGTACGGCAGCCGGGACCAGTCGGCGGTCATGGCGTCCTCGCTGGAGACGGGGCGCAGCACGATCGGGTGACCGTAGGTGCGGCCGTCGCCCTGGACGCCCACCGACCGCACGTCCGCGAGCAGGACGACCGGGCACTGCCAGATGTCCCGGTCGAGACCGGCCGCGGTCAGCTCCTCGCGGGCGATGGCGTCGGCCTCGCGGAGCAGGTCGAGCCGCTCCTTGGTGACCTCGCCGACGATACGGATGCCCAGGCCGGGGCCGGGGAACGGCTGGCGCTGGACGATCTCCTCGGGCAGGCCGAGCTCCTGGCCGACCATCCGGACCTCGTCCTTGAACAGCTTGCGCAGCGGCTCGATCAGCTTGAACTCGAGGTCCTCGGGGAGGCCGCCCACGTTGTGGTGGGACTTGATGTTGGCGGTGCCGGTGCCGCCGCCGGACTCGACGACATCGGGGTACAGGGTCCCCTGGACGAGGAACTCCACCGCCGGACCTTCGTCCGCGATGATCTCGGCCTGTGCCTGCTCGAAGACCCGGATGAACTCCCGGCCGATGATCTTCCGCTTCTCCTCGGGGTCGGAGACGCCCTTGAGCGCGGTGAGGAACCGCTCCTGCGCGTCCACGACCTTGAGCTGCACGCCGGTCGCGGCGACGAAGTCCTTCTCGACCTGCTCGGTCTCGTCCTTGCGCATCAGGCCGTGGTCGACGTACACGCAGGTCAGCTGGGAGCCGATGGCCTTCTGGACGAGCGCGGCGGCGACGGCGGAGTCCACGCCGCCGGACAGACCGCAGATGGCGCGCTTGTCGCCGACCAGCTCGCGGATGGCGTCGACCTGCTCGTCGATGACGTTGCCGGTGGTCCAGTCCGGGGTGAGGCCCGCGCCCCGGTACAGGAAGTGCTCCAGCACCTGCTGCCCGTGCGTGGAGTGCATCACCTCGGGGTGGTACTGGACGCCGTAGAGCTTCTTGTCGTCGTTCTCGAACGCGGCGACCGGGACGATGTCCGTCGAGGCGGTGACGGTGAAGCCCTCGGGGGCGGCGGAGCAGGCGTCGCCGTGCGACATCCAGACGTCCTGCTCGTCCGGGGTGCCCTCGAAGAGGGTGGAGGAGTTCCTGGCGACGTGCAGGTCCGTACGGCCGTACTCGCGGGCGCCGGTGTTGTCCACCTGGCCGCCCAGGCTCTGGGCCATGAGCTGGAAGCCGTAGCACATGCCGAAGACGGGGACGCCGGCCTCGAAGATCTCGCGGTCGAGACTAGGGGCGCCCTCCTCGTACACGGACGAGGGGCCGCCGGACAGGATGATCGCCGCGGGGTTCTTGGCGAGGATCTCCTCGACCGGCATGGTGCTCGGCACGATCTCGCTGTAGACCCGCGCCTCGCGGACGCGACGGGCGATGAGCTGGGCGTACTGCGCGCCGAAGTCGACGACCAGGACGGTGTCGGGCGCGTTGGCAGCGGGAGACGCTGATGACACGAGGTGCCTTCCGGCGGTGGGGCGGGGGTCTTGTGCCTCCCAATTCTACCGAGGCGGCGGCGGGCCGTGTCCCGCCGCCGGGACCGGATCCCGTCTCACCATGCGGCCCGCGTTGGACAGCCGCGGCCGGCCGGGCATACTTGCCCCATGCTCACGCACCCGACCTTCCTCTTTACCTATGGCGACCGGCCCGCCGGCTGCCATGGTCGTGCTGCTTGAGCAACTGACAAGCGACTTCCCAGGCGCCCCGGGCCGACAAGGTCCGGGGCGCCTGGCGTTTTCCTCCGGACCCTGTCGCTCCGGGGCACCGCACCCATCCACGAGGAGCCCCGGCATGACCACCACCACGACGGAGTCGACCGAGAAGACCGGCGCCCGCACCACCGAGGCCGCCGAGCTGATCACCGGTGCCCGCGAGCGGATCGACGCGCTCGACGACCGGATCATCGGCCTGATGCAGGAACGGATGGCCGTGTCGGCCGTCATCCAGAAGGAACGGATCGCCTCCGGCGGGCGGCGGGTGAACCTGTCCCGCGAGATGGAGGTCCTCGCCCACTACCGGGACGCCCTGGGCAAGCCGGGCACCACGCTCGCGATGACCCTGCTGGAGCTGTGCCGCGGCAGGATCTGAATCCGCGCTCGCGGTACAGACGTACGCACAGTCCTCACCCGTACGGCGCGTGACCGGTACCGGAACCGCCTCGTTGGTACCGGTGTCCGCGTCGGCCAGGGGCGGGCACGAGCAGCACCACGTGTGGCTCGCCGGAGCGATGAGACGTGCGGATCGTGTCGTACGTCGTGGGACCTCGCTCCGGGGAAGTGACCGGACGGCAGGGGACAGCGGCCCGGTCACCCCAGAGAACGGCCGGTCCCGGGGACGCCCGGGACCGGCCGGCGGAAACCCGCCGCACGCCTCAGGTGCGGGTCACGACTCCGCAGCCCGCGTCGCCGTCGGCCGGTTCCAGGTCCTTGCTGCGGTCGTACGGGTCGCGGGCCGGTCCGGTCGGCTCGGGGCGCCCCTGCCGGTCGGCGAGGAACTGCGGACGGATGAAGCCGTCGCCCTCCCGGCAGTCGTCGTTGGATATCTCGCCGTTGACGTCGGTGATCCAGATGTGTCCCTCGTCGGCCTGGAACCTGGCGGGGTCCACGGCGTCCACCTCGACCGTCCGGCGGACGATGGCCCTGCTCACCTCGTCGCCGCCGCCGACACGGGCCATCGGGTACACGAAGGTGTAGTCGGCCTTGATCACGGCCCTCCCGGCGGTTCCCTCCACGGCCTCGACCGTCATACGGCCACGCACCCGCACGTCGCCCGCCAGTTCGACCTCCGCGGGGTCGAACCGGGTGAACGTCCACACCGGGTCGTTCTTCTCCGTGGGTTCGCGCAGGGCGTCGCGCAGATCGGCGAGGTACTCCTTCTCCGCCGGGTCCACGAGGTCCAGCGCCTTCTTCGGCTGTTCGCCCTTCAGTACCGCGGGATCGAGGTTGGCGGCGACCAGGAACTCCTTCGTCCCCTTCAGCACGGCCTGGATCCGGGCGGCGGGGACCCCGTTGACGGCCTTCGCCTCGGGCAGCCGGATGGCGTCCACCCCCGCCTCCCACCGGGCGGCCGGGGACCCGGCGAACGGCTTCTCGCGCGTGGGGACGTCGGCGGCGACGTCGGGGGGCGCGGTACTGGGGCGGCCCGTCTCGGGGGAGAGCGGAGTGGCGTCGGCCGCCCCCGCCTCGTCCTCGCCGAGGCCGCCGGGCAGCCAGGACAGCGCGGCCGACGGATTGACGGCGACCACGGCCAGTGCCACGGCGACCACCACCCCGACCGCGCTCCAGACCCGGCGCCGCCGCGACGGGCGACGCTCCAAGGCCTGCAAGGGCCGACTCGTGCGCCACCCCTCGGGCGGGGCGGGCTGCGCCGCCTTCCGCTTCCTGCCCGTGCGGCGCCTGCCGCCGCCGACCGCCCTCGCCTGCGCCTCGTCCATCGCCCGCAGCCGCTCGGTCACCATGCGCGCCCGCGCCGAAGGCTCCTTGGGGGCGGAGGCACGGATGTCGCGCTCACTGTCCTGGACGAACTTCTCCCAGACGTCGTCGGGGAGGGACGAGGACTCCGGTCTGCTCTCTTCGGACGGCTGCTCGGCCACGGGGTCGCGGGCTTTCTCTCGTTGGCGGTCGTAGGCGGACGAGCGTACGCCAGTGACGATCATGCTTCACACGTGATCCAGATCACATGAAAAATCACTGACCGCCAGGACAACCATCTGCGCGCCTGGCTGATCACACTCACTGACATCCTCGCGGACCACATGGACCACATGGACAAGGGAGAAGGACCTGAGCTCGGAGGGGGGCACAGGTCCTTTTTCCTTGTCCGTTCTTCCTCGGCGCCGTCTTTCCCCGGCCGTCTCAGTCCTGCTTCGGCGGCACCGCCGGTATCCCCAGGAACGGCAGCCGCAGCGCGCCGAACGCCTCCGCCGGGACCGCCGGGGACTTCGGCTCGACCGGCTCCAGGCGCCGGTAGGCCTCCCCCTGCGCGGGGCGCGGATCGGCCTCGCCCTTGTTGGGCCAGTACGACATCGCCCGCTCGGCCTGTGCCGTGATGGTCAGGGAGGGGTTGACCCCGAGGTTCGCCGAGACCGCCGCCCCGTCCACGACCGAGATACCGGGGTGGCCGTAGAGACGGTGGTACGGGTCGATCACACCGGTCTCACGGGACGCGCCGATCGGGCAGCCGCCCAGGAAGTGGGCGGTCAGCGGCATCCCCGTCAGCTCGCCGACGTTGGAGCCGGCGAAGCCGTTGATCTCGGCCGCCAGCGCCGACGCGCCGTCCGTGGCCGCCTTGATCTGCTTGGGGTTGGGGGCACCGTGGCCCTGCCGGGCGGTGAGCAGCCCGCGGCCGGCCCCGGACGGCTTGAGGTACGTCGTCAGGGAGTTGTCCAGCGACTGCATCACCAGCCCGATGATGGTCCGCTCCGACCAGCGCCGGTTGGACAGGGAACGCAGCAGCAGCCAGGGGTGCCGCGCCGCGCCGCCCAGCCAGCCGAGCACCCTGGCCGCACCCGAACCGCCGCCCGCGTACGGCACCTGGAGGATGGACAGCCCGCCCATCGAGTTGGAGCCGCGGCCGTAGCGGACCGGCTCGATGTGGGTGTTCTCGTCGGGGTGGATCGACGACGTGATGGCCACACCGCGGGTGAAGTCGGCCTTCGGCGCGCCGGTGGCCCTGCGGTAGCGGCGGTCGTCGGTCTGCGCACCGACGAGGGCCTCGGAGTTGGTACGGGTCAGCTCACCCAGCTTGTTCGACAGGTGCGGAAGCTGCCCGCCCGCCTTCATGCGGTGCAGCAGCGTCTGGGTGCCGTAGGTGCCGGCGGCCAGGACGACCCGGCGGGCGCGGAAGGTACGGCCCTTGCCCTTGCGGCGGTCGTCGGTGGGGAGCGTGGCGACCGCGTATCCGCCTCGGGAGTCCTCCGTCACCGACACGGCCGTCGTCATGGGGTGGACGACCGCGCCCGCCTTCTCGGCGAGGTGGAGGTAGTTCTCGTTGAGGGTGTTCTTCGCGCCGTGCCGGCAGCCGGTCATGCACTCGCCGCACTCGGCACAGGCCCGGCGCGACGGCCCCGCCCCGCCGAAGTACGGGTCGGGTACCTCCTGTCCCGGCTTCGCCTTCGCCTTCCCGTCGGCGTCCTCGCCGTCGCCGAAGAAGACGCCGACCGGGGCCATGTGGAAGGTGTCGCCCACCCCCATCCGCTCGGCCGCCGCCTTCAGGTGCACGTCCGACGGCGTCATCGTCGGGTTGAGCCGTACGCCGAGCATGCGCTTCGCCTGGTCGTAGTACGGGCCCAGCTCCTCCTGCCAGTCGGTGATGTGCCCCCACTGCGGGTCGTCGAAGAACGGCTTCGGCGGTACGTAGAGGGTGTTGGCGTAGTTGAGCGAGCCGCCGCCGACGCCCGCGCCGGCCAGCACCATGACGTTGCCCAGCAGGTGGATGCGCTGGATGCCGTACATGCCGAGTTTCGGCGCCCAGAGGTAGTTCTTCAGGTCCCAGGAGTTCTTCGGCAGGGTTTCGCGGGTGAAGCGGCGGCCGGCTTCCAGGACGCCGACGGTGTAGCCCTTTTCTGTCAGGCGGAGGGCGCTGACCGATCCGCCGAAGCCGGATCCGACCACGATGACGTCGTAGTCGTAAGTGTCCTGGGGCACGTGTGCTCCTCGTTGAGTCAAATGTGCTGACCGTCTGTGGTGGATCGCGCTCGCGCGGCGGAGCCGCATATCGATGCAGCCCCGCGCCCCTGAAGGCATCTCACCTGAACCGGAGTGTCTTCATGAGGCGCAGGCTGCGGCTCATGAAGGCCGCGTACTTCTCGTCGTCCATGCCCAGTGACGGGGCCATCGGGAGGAGGCGCTGGTGGGCGACCGTCTGGGCCTCGGTGTACTTGAGGATGCCCTCGGAGCCGTGGCGGCGGCCGAGGCCGGAGTCCTTCATGCCGCCCATCGGCGACTGGACGCTGCCGTACGCGGGGGCGTAGCCCTCGTTGATGTTGACGGTGCCGGTGCGCAGGCGCGCGGCGACCTCGCGGCCGCGCCGGGTGTCCTTCGTCCAGACGGAGGAGTTCAGGCCGTACGGGGTGGCGTTGGCGCGTTCGACCGCCTCGTCGTCGGAGGAGAAGCGGTAGATCGAGACGACCGGGCCGAAGGTCTCCTCGGAGCAGACGCTCATCGGGGCCTCGACGCCGTCGAGGATGGTCGGCTCGTAGAAGTAGGGGCCGATGTCCGGGCGGGCCGTGCCGCCCGCGAGCACCTTGGCCCCCTTGGCGACGGCGTCGTCGACGTGCCGGGTGACGGCGTCGAGCTGGCGCTGCCCGACCAGGGAGCCCATGTCGGCGCCGTAGGCGAGGGAGGTGCCGAGGCGGATCGCCCTGGTCCGGGCGGCGAAGCGCTCCAGGAAGGCGTCCGCGACCGACTCGTGGACGTACAGCCGCTCGATGGAGATGCACAGCTGGCCGGCGGAGGAGAAGCAGGCGCGGACGGCGCCCGCGGCGGCCTTGTCGAGGTCGGCGTCCTCCAGGACCAGCATGGCGTTCTTGCCGCCGAGTTCGAGGGAGACGCCGACCAGGCGGGCGGCGGCGCCCTGGGCGACCTCGCGGCCGGTGCGGGTGGAGCCGGTGAAGGAGACGTAGTCGGCGTGCCGGACGACCTCGGGGCCGACGACCGGGCCCTCGCCGAGGACGACCTGGAAGACGTCGGCGGGCAGTCCGGCCTCGATCAGCAGGTCACGGGCCCACAGCGCGGTGAGGCAGGTCTCCGTGTCGGGCTTCATGACGACCGCGTTGCCCGCGACGAACGCCGGGAGCGCGTCGCCGACGGAGAGTTCGAGGGGGTAGTTCCAGGGGGCGATCTGGCCGACGACACCGCGCGGGTGGCGCAGTTCGGTGACCTTCGTGAGGGTCGGCATGGCGCCCGCGTGCCGCTTGGGCCGCAGGTAGGCGGCGGCCCGGCGGCCGTAGTGGCGGGCGGCGACGGCGACGGCCTGCACCTCCTCGTGGGCGTGCAGCCGGGCCTTGCCGGTCTCCAGCTGGATCAGGTCGAGCACCTCGGCCTGGCGGCTCAGCACCAGGTCGTGGAAGCGCAGCAGGACGGCGGCACGCTCCCGCACCGGGATCCTCGCCCAGACGGCCTGGGCGGCGCGGGCCGCCTCGAAGGCCTTCTCCACGTCCTCGGGCGTCGACTCGGGCAGGTCGGCCAGCTTCTCGCCGGTGAACGGCGTGTGGTTGGCGGTCCGGCCGGAGCCGGCCACGCCCTTGGTGAGCTGGGCGACCAGCTCCGGCGTGACCACGTCGGCGGCGGTGCGGGCACCCGCCGGCGCGGGGGCGAGGGGGTTGGTGCCGGTCGTTTCCCGGGTCTGCGCGTCCGTCATGAGCCGCAGGGTATGCCCGGGGGAACACTTTGTGTACCCGTCGGTAACGGATTCACCCACCGCTCACACACCACGCCAGTGAGCGCTGGCAACAAAGCCCCTGATCAGGGTGTTGACGGACATCGGCCCGTTCAGAGCTGGTGGACGTCCCACGAGTCGACGACCGTACGGGCGATCTCCCGGCCGGCCTCGGCGAAGTAGCCCTTGCCCGGGTACACGATCCAGAGCCGGTACATGTCGCCGTCCTTGTTCCGGTAGTACATGACCTGCGCCTCGCGCACCAACGCCGGAGTGGTGGTCGTCGTGTAGACGATGGTGTTCGTGGCCGCCTCACGGTCCTTGTAGGTCGTCTCGCGCGGCTTGCCCCTCGGGGCCGGCGTGTCGGCGATCCCCCAGCCGTACTCGCCGTCCTTCAGCTCCTCCCAGTGCGCGAACGCCCGTTCCGAGGCCGAGGCCTCGATGTCGCCGTTCTTGTCCTCGGCCTTGATGTCGCGGTCGACCTCGACCCGCACCAGTCCGCTCGGGTCGGTGAAGGAGGCGACGGTGCCGTCCGAGTCCTCGGCCTGCTCGTCCTGCGCGAAGTCCTCGGGCACCGCGACGCCGGCGCCCACCTTGCTCCCGAGATCGTGCTTCTTCCAGCCGTCCGGCAGCGGTCCCGCGAACGGTTCGGCGATCAGCAGATACGCGGCCAGCGCTCCCGCGACGACCGCCGCGCCCAGCCCCGCCAGCGTCCTGCGGCCGATCCGGACGCCCTTGCCCCCGCCGGATTCCCCGGCCGGGAACCGGGCGACCCGCGTGGGCTGAGGGGCGGGCGGGTTCGCGGCCGTCTCCAGCACGGCGCGGACCCGGGCGGCGTCCGGGCGGCGTGCCGGGTCCTTCTGCAGCAGGCCGGTGATGACCTCGGCCAGCGGCCCCCGCGCGGAGGCGGGCGGTGCCGGGGTGGCGTTGAGGACCGACTGGAGGGTGGCGGGGGTGTTGCTGCGGCGGAACGGCGAGACGCCCTCCGTCGCCGCGTACAGCACCACGCCGAGCGACCACAGGTCGGATGCGGGGCCGGGGCGCTGGCCCAGCACCCGTTCCGGGGCGATGTACTCGGGCGAACCGACGAAGCCGCCGGTGTCGGTCAGACTGGTCTCGCCCTCGATCTGCGCGATGCCGAAGTCGGTGAGGACGACCCGGCCGTGCCGGCCGAGCAGCACGTTGTCCGGTTTGACGTCCCGGTGCAGGATGCCCGCCGCGTGGGCGGCCTCCAGCGCGCCGAGCACCTCCAGGCCGACCCTGGCCGCCTCGCGCGCGGAGAGGGTGCCCTCCTCCTGCAGCACGGCGCCCAGTGAACGGCCCTGGACCAGTTCCATCACGATCCACGGCCGGCCGTCGACCACCGCGACGTCATGGACGTTGACCACCGCGGGGTGGTCGAGCCGGGCGGCGGCGCGGGCCTCGCGGCGCATCCGCTCGGAGGCGTTGGAGCGTTCGCGTTCGGGAAGGTGGTCCGGGACGCGGGGCTCCTTGACGGCGACCTCGCGGTCCACGGTCTCGTCCTTGGCCCGCCACACCGTGCCCATGCCGCCGTGCCCGAGCTTGGCGAGCAGCCGGTAACGGCCGGCGATCAGCCGCCCGGTGCCCGGGTCGTTCCGCGGCTGCGTCCGCGTCTGTGCCGGAACCACCTCGGTCGGTGCCGCGTACGGGTTGCCGGGGTGCGGAACGGACGTGGGCGGGTTCGGGTTCGGCGGTTGCAGACCAAAACTGGTTGGCTCGTCGGCCCCGTGGCGGGCTCCCCCGTTGCTGCTCATGGTTCATCCATATCGCGCCAAGCCCTCGCGTATCCACAGCGGATGCCGACCGGTCACAGACCCGTGACTCTCGCGGGGACTTATCTCCCGTTTACGGGGTTATGCGGCCGGATCGAGGAGTCGGTCGCCGTGGGAGTGGGCGAGGGCGTCGGGGTCCCGGTGGGTGGTGCGCTCGCGGGTGTCTCCGGTGCCGTGCTCGCCGGTGTACCGCCCCCGTCGCCGCCCCGGTCCTGCAGGAGCAGCGCCGCCGCGGACACCCCCGCTCCCGCCATGGCGGCGACGGCCAGGGCCGCGACGAGCGCGCCCCTGGCGGGCTGCCGCCGGACCGGACGCGCCTCGGGCCCCCCGCCCGCTTCCTCCCGCCGCACCGGGGGCCGCCGGCGGGGCGTGTCCCGGTGCGGGGGCAGCAGTCCGGGCGGCGCCGACTCCGGCGTACGGCCCGTCTCCCGGAACGCCCGCAGCATCCGTTCGGCCCGGTCCGCGTCCAGCCGGCGGTCGGGGTCGCGCTCCAGCAGGCCGCGCACCACGGGAAGAATCGGTTCCGCCTCGATGGGCGGCCGTATCTCGTCGACCACGACCGCGTGCAGGACCCCGCCGAGGGAGTCCCGCCGGAACGGCGACTCGCCGCTGAGCGCCGTGCACAGCAGCGCGCCCAGCGACCACAGGTCGGACTCCGGTCCCGTCCTGGCGCCGGACATCCGCTCGGGGGCGGTGTACTCGGGTGAGCCGACGAAGGAGCCGGTCTCGGTGAGCGTGGTGGCGCCCGACACCCGGGCGATGCCGAAGTCGGTGAGGACGACCCGGTCGGTACCGTTCTCCAGCAGGACGTTGGCGGGCTTGAGGTCGCGGTGCAGCACACCGGCCGTGTGGGCGGCGCGCAGCGCGCCGAGCAGGTCGACGCCGATCCGCGCGGCCTCCGCGGCGTCGACCGGGCCCCGCTCGGCGACCCGGTCGGCGAGGGACGGACCGTCGATCAGCTCCAGGACGATGTACGGGCGTTCGTCGTCCTCGACGACGTCGTGGACGACGATGATGTGCGGGTGGCTCAACTGGGCCAGGGCACGCGCCTCGCGCAGGGTGCGGTCCCGCTGCCGCCGGGCGTCCGCCGCGGAGAGCGTCTCATCGAGGGGGAGTTCCTTGACGGCGACACCCCGTCCGAGCAGTTGGTCGGTGGCCCGCCAGACCACGCCCATGCCGCCGCGCCCGAGCCTCGCCTCCAAACGGTAACGGCCCGCTATGACACGGCCGTTGGTCCTGGCGGTCGCGTTCTCGGCGTCCCCGTCGGTCCCCATGGGCCCATCATGCCCCACCGGATGTGTGCCCTCCGGTACGGCGATTCGGCCAAGCGGCGCGCCTCCGTGCCCGCCACGGGGGTCAGGGCTCGCGCCACCCCTTCAGAACCGTCTCGAACTGCTCGCCGGTCGTGGCCCAGTCCTCGGCCGGCCCGGACATGTAGATCGCGTACTCGACGCCGTCCCGCGAGAGGTACATCTGATCGACCGCCCGGCGCGGGCCCGGGAAGTCGGTGTCCTTGGCCAGCGCGGTCCAGATGTACTCCAGCCGGGCGCTCTCGCGGTCCCGGTAGACGCGGCGGTCCAGCCCCAACCGCTGGTAGCCGACCAGGCGCTGCCCTATCTGCCGGTCCAGGTCCCTCAGGTGCTCGTACGGGTCGTCGAAGTCGGACGAGTCGTCGACGGCGATGCGGATGAAGTGCTTGCCGCCGTCGGGCGTGTAGTCGACCTGACGGGTCTCCTCGTCGAAGACCTCGCGCTCCCAGTCCTCACCGGGCAGGGCGATGCCGAAACCCCAGGGGTCGTCGCGGCGCACCCAGCCCTCCGGGAGGTTTCCCGGTGACTTGGTGGTCGCCCCCGTCTTCGTGGGGCTGGGCGTCGGGGCCGGGGAGGGGCCGGCGGTGGTGCCGCCCCGGTCCTCCTGCTGCTGGAGCATCACCGCGGTGCCCCCGCCGATGATCGCCGCCAGGACGACGACCAGGGCGATCACCCGCCCGCGCACCCGCCGACGAGGCGCGGCGGGCGGCCCGTACGGCTGCTGGACGACCGTGGGACCGCCCTGCGGATACCGCGGGGCGGCCTCGGGCCCGGCCTCGTACGGCTGGGGGGCAGGGGCGTCGACGACCTGGGTCGGCACGTACACCTGCGCCGCATGCGGACGCCGCCCCTCCGCCGCCTCGGCGAGCAACTGCTCGGCCTGGGCCGCGTCGGGCCGGGTGGCCGGATCCTTGCGCAGGAGTGCGCTGATGACGGGCCCGAGGGGGCCGGCGTGCTGCGGTTCCTCGGCCTCCTCCTCGACGACCGCCTGCATGGTGGTCAGCGGTGACGTGCGGCGGAACGGGGACAGGCCCTCCACCGCCGTGTACAGCGTCGCGCCGAGCGCCCACAGGTCGGAGGAGGGGCCGGGGTCGTGGCCACGGACCCGCTCGGGCGCGAGGTAGTCGACCGAGCCGACGACCTCACCGGTGCGGGTGATGGCCGTGTCGCCGTCGATCTGCGCGATGCCGAAGTCGGTGAGCAGCACCCGGCCGTCCCGGGCGAGGAGGACGTTGCCGGGCTTGACGTCACGGTGCAGTACACCGGCGGCGTGCGCGGCGCGCAGGGCGCGCAGCACCCACAGGCCGACGCGCGCGGCCTCGCGGGGGTCGACGCGCTCCTGTTCCTTCACCGCGTCGGCCAGCGAACGGCCCTCGACCAGCTCCATCACGATCCACGGCCGGCCGTCGTGTTCCAGCACGTCGTGCACGGTGACGACGGCGGAGTGGTTGATCCGCGCGGCGGCCCGTGCCTCCGCGCGGGTGCGTGCCAGCAGCGTGACCTGTTCGCTGTCGGAGACGTAGAGCGCCGCGGTCAGTTCCTTGATGGCGACGACCCGGTGCAGCACCTCGTCGTGGGCGCGCCACACCCGGCCCATGCCACCGCTCCCGATGGATTCACCGAGCCGGTAGCGGCCCGCGACGAGCGAGCCCTGCATCTGATTCACGTTGCCCCGCAATGGTCTTGACAGGGTCAGCGTAAGTACCCCGGTGCGTCCTGGGAACCGAGGGGGTGCCATGGAGACCGCACTGTGACAGTTGTCGCTGTATGGGGTGTCAGGCAACCAAAACCCCTGTGCCTGCGTGGAGTCGGTGGTTCAGCCGGTGTACCGGTAGGTCGCCGCGGCCTGCTCGTAGAGCCGGGTCACCTCGTCCCGTTCGGCCTCCGGTCCGCGTACCTGCACCACGTGGTAGCGGCCGTCGATCAGCGCCGCGAGGTTGCGGACGTACAGCTCGCCGCCGTCACCGGTCCAGGTGAACTGGCCCTCGGCCATGGTGCGTCCGCCGACCTCGATGGTCTTCAGACCGGTGGAGGTGGCCCAGCTGGAGTCGCGGTAGGGCTGCAGCTCGCGCTCGTCGTCCCGCTGGTAGGCCATGGGGTCGCTGCCGTACCGCTGCGCGCTGTCCCGGCCCGGTACGACGATGAGTTCGAAGTCACCCTTGGCGTAGACGACCTGACCGCTTCCGTTCTTCGCGGTGCGCTGCCAGCCCTCGGCGACGGCGACCCGGAAACCCTCCGGGTCCTTGGCCAGGGTGAAGCCGTCGGCGGCCTCGGGGCCGGTGGTCTGCGTCTCGGTGGAGGCGGCCGACTCCTCGGGGCTGTTCTCGGGACTGTCCTCGGGCTTCGGCGGGTTCTGCTCGGCGTCCGGAGGGCTCGGCGCGGGGCTCACCTCACCGGCGGCTCCGGTGCGGTCGGCCGAACCCGAGTCGCCCTCACCGGACTTCGGCATGAACAGCATGGCGTACGTGACCGCCGCCGCCATGGCGAGCAGCACCAGCAGGAGCAGGGTGCGGCCGAGCCGGCGCGGGGAACCGGCGCCCTGTCTGGCCCGCTTGTGCCGCCCGTGGTGCGCGGGGAGTCCGGCACGGCGCCTGCGCACCAGCTCGCCCCGGCGCCGTATGACGGGCAGCTTGCTCGCGTCGGCGGGCGGTGCCGCTATGACGTGCACACCCGCCTCGGGCTCGGGCGCGGAACGCACCAGCGAACGCAGCCAGCCGCGCAGCTCCTCGAAGTCGAGCCGCTCGGTCGGGTCCTGACGCAGCAGCGATTCCACGACCGGCCGCAGCGGCCCGCACTCCTCGGCGAACGCGGGCGGCTCGGCGCACACCATCTGCACCAGCTCGGCCGTCGACTCCTCCGGGTAGGGCGCGTGTCCCTGTACGGCCCGGAACAGCAGGGAGCCCAGCGCCCAGAGGTCGGTGGCGGGGCCGATCGGGGCGGCCAGCTGCCAGTTCTCGTGCACGGGTCCGGCCTGCTCCGGCGCCCACCGCTCGGTCACGGGCCCGACGACGGCCATGCGCGCCTGCCGCGCCCGCTCGGCGGCCAGCGCGGTGGCCGGGCCGCGGCGCGCGGGGGCGTGGGCCACCAGGTCGTCCCAGCGTGCGGGCGGGGCGGCAGCCACCGGTTCGAGGGCCGCGGGGGTTTCGGGTGCTCCGGGGGCGGTACGTCCGCTGCCGCCCCCGCTGCCCGTACGGGGTGCGGCCCCGTGCCAGCCGGTGGCGCCCACGCCATAGGGGTCGGCTATCTGTCCCGGCGGGATCGCGGCGGCCGTCGTGCCCGCGCCCTCGTCCCCCGGCCGGGAGACGTACGGCGGCTGCGCGGAGCCGCTGCCGTGCTGCGGGGCGGAGGCCGGGCCGCCGTCGTCCTCGGGGGCGGGCCGGGCGCCGGGCAGGGCGGCGCGGCCGTTCTGCTGGGCCTCCTGCACCCGGGCGGCGGCACGGGCACCCGCCCGGTACGCGGCGATCGCCCCCGCACGGGCCGCCCGCACGTCGCCCGCGCTGTCGAGGGCCTTGGGGGCCGCCACGGGCGAGAGACCGCCCGCCGTGTCCGCCCCACCGCCGGACATCCGGCCGGCCCGTGCCTCGATGGCGGCCCGGCGCGCGGCATCGGGGTCGGGCTCGGGCTCTCGGGTGAACCCGGGCGGCCAGGACGGGCCGCGCCCGGCGTCCGGCGTGCCCGCGGGTGCCACCGGCCCCAGGGCCTCGATCGCCCCCGCTGTCCGCCCCGGCTCCTCGTCCGGAGCGGGCACCGGGTCGTACCCGCACAGTGCCTCCTCCGCCGCACCGACCGCGAGACCGGTGAGCATCACCCGGCCGTCGTCGCAGACGAGCACCGTGCGCGCGGTGATGTTGCGGTGCACCCAGCCGTGGGAGTGCAGTACCCGCAGTGCGGTCAGGACGTCGGAGGCGACCTCGGCCGCCCGGTACGGGGACAGCGGCTTCTCGGCGAGCAGGGCGGCGAGCGGACGCGCGGACACGAGTTCACTGACGATCCACAGCGAACCGCCCTCCGCGAACACGTCGAAGACCTGGTCCAGGCGCGGATGGTCGGGGATGGCGGCCGCCGCCTGCGCGGCCTCGACGGCGCGTCGCACGACCGGGTCGGCGGGCCGCCGCGTGCCCCCGCGCGCGGGCCCGGGGCCGCCACGCCGCGCACCCCTGTCACGGGCGGTGAAACCGTCGGGCAGCCCCTCCGCGTCCAGTACCTCGGCCTCGACGACCTCCGGCAACGGCACCTGTCTGACCAGGACTTCCTGCCCGCTGTAGGTGTCGAAGGCGCGGGTCTCGGTCAGTTCGTACTCGTCGGAGGGCGGCAGCGGCAGGCGGTAGCGGTCGGCGAGGACCCGTCCCGCATAGTCGTCCACGTTGCCTCCCCCGGCACTACGGTCGATCGGTTCCGTTCGCCCGGCGGGCCGTTCCGGCTGCGTACGGTCCGCAAGCATTCACGATACGTGCCGGAGGCAACCCGCAGAGAGGGGATGCCACATCTGACTCCCCATTCCGCGGACCGGTCATGCTCAGGACTTCGGCCGGAACGTCTCCGTCAGCGTCCGCCAGGTGTCCTTGCGCTGATCGCTGCTCCAGTCGGCGGCCTTGGCCGTGTACATCAGCCCGTACCCGAGCCGGTCGCCGACGACGGTCCCCCGGTCGATGGACCGGTACTTGGTCCCGCTCTCCACATAGGTGAACTCCCAGTCGGCCGTGTCCCAGCCCCGGTAGTCCACCGCCTCTATACGGATCCGCTGGTACTGGGAACGCACCATGGCGCGTTCCTGGTTCTTCCAGTCCGCGACCGGGTCGTCCTTCGGCGTGGTCGTCCAGCCGATGAGCAGTTTCTGCCCGTCCGGCCCGGTGAACCGGTCCCCGGCGGCCCCCGTCGACTGGAACTTCCATCCCTCGGGCAGCCCGATCGAGTACCCCTGGTTCCCGTCGTACGTCTCCGCCGCCGACGTACCGCCGCCGTCCTCTTCCTCTTCCCCTGCCTCTTCCCCGGCCTCGTTCTCGTCCCCGGCCGATCCACCGGCGCCGGCGCCCGCGGTGGCGGTCGCCGAGCCCGCTCCCGTTCCCGTTCCCGTCGACTCGGTCGCCGTGCCGTCGGTGTGGGTGCCGTCGCTTTCGTCACCCTTGGTGTCGGCGCTCGGGGTCCCGCTGACGACGGTCCCGCCGCCGCTGCCCCTGGCTCCCTTGTCGCCCTCGTCGTCGCCGCCGAGGGTGAGGGCCAGCACGGTGCCGAGCACGGCGAGCACCGCGACCACCGCGATGATGATCAGCGTCCGGCGCGGCACCACATCGGTGAGCGGCGCCCGCGGCACGGCCCTGGCCGGCAGGTCCGGCGGCGTCATCACCGGCCAGCCCGAACTACGGCCACCGGTGGCCGGCTTCTGCCGCGCGGCCCCCTGCGCACCCGGGCCGGACGCCTGGGCGGGCTTCACGGCCGGGGCGGAGGGCGATGCCGCGCCGGGCCTCGTCCCGGAGGCACCCGCCGACGTGCTCCTGGTTCCCGCGGCCGGTGCGGCGGCCGAAGCGGCTCCGCCACCGCCGGACTTGACGCGGGTCGCCGCGGCGGCACCGGCCGAGCCGGCCGCCACCGCCGCCTTCCGCACGGAACGCAGCGCGCCCCGCAGCTTCTCCCCGGCCTCCTCGCCGCGCCTGCCCCCGGTGCCCGCCCGCCCGTCCGGCCGCTCGGGCAGCGGCACGACCTTCGTCGCGTCCGCCGGTTCCCCGGCCTCCTTGGGCGAGGGCGCGTCGAGGACCGCGTTCAGCATGGCTCGGGCGCCGCTGTCGTCGAGCCGCTGGGCGGGGTCCTTGTTGAGCAGCCCGTAGATGACGTCCCTGAGCGGTCCCGCGTTCTTCGGCTCGTCGAGCGGCTCGGTCATCACCGCCGTGAGCGTCGCGATCGCGGACCCCTTGTCGTACGGCGGAGTGCCCTCCACCGCCGCGTACAGCAGCCCGCCGAGCGACCACAGGTCGGCCGCCGGTCCCGGCTTGTGCCCGCGGGCCCGTTCCGGGGAGATGTAGGAGGGGGCGCCGACCAGCATGCCGGTCGAGGTGATGGACGGGTCGCCCTCGACCTGGGCGATGCCGAAGTCCGTGAGTACGACCCGGCCGTCCTCGGCGATCAGCACGTTCGACGGCTTCACGTCACGGTGCAGGATGCCCTCGCGGTGCGCGGAGCGCAGGACGTCCAGGATGGCGAGGCCGACCTCCGCCGCGCGCCGCGGCTCCAGCAGGCCGTCCTCCCGGATGGCCTCGGCGAGCGACTTGCCCTCGACGAGTTCCATCACGATCCAGGGCCGGTCGTCCTCCTCGACCACGTCGAAGACCGTCACGGCGCTGTTGTTGCGGATCCGCGCGATCGCCTTGGCCTCGCGCAGGGTCCGCGTGATCAGCCGCCGCTTCTCGTCCTCGTCGATGTTCGACGGGAAACGGAGCTCCTTGACGGCGACGGTCCGCCCCAGGGTCTCGTCCTCGGCCCGCCACACCGTGCCCATGCCGCCGCGGCCGAGCACGTCTCCCAGCCGGTACCGCCCGGCGAGGAGACGTGCGCTCTTGTTCTGACGGGATGTCCCCGCCCGCTCCGCCTCCGACATGCGTCCCCTCATGCAACCCGCCCTGACAGAGCCTTCATTGTCCCTCACCCGACAAGTGGTCGACGCCCAGGGTGCCTCTGGCCGCACATCGGGCCCGGCGCGCACGGCACCCGGGTGACGGACGCGTCCCCCCGCCCTGCATGATGGGCCTCCGACACGGGAGGAGCCGGGATGCCGCCGCTTCGGACGCTACTGGCCGTTCCTGTGTCCCTGGCGCTGCTCGCCCTGGCCCCGACCGCCTCCTCGGCCCCGGCCCTCCCGCCTACGGACACGCTCCTTCCGCTGCTGGTCACACGGGGTGGCGCCCCCGCCGCGGCCCTGCTGGCCCTGGAGGAGACCGGCTCCCGTTACGCCGATGCCGGCCCGGGCATCGAGCGTGCCGACCACTTCCGCGCCGGCAGCATCACCAAGACGTTCGTCGCCACGGTCGTCCTGCAACTGGCCGACGAGGACCGCCTGTCTCTGTCCGACACCGTGGAGGAGCATCTGCCCGGCCTGGTGCGGGGAGCGGGCAACGACGGCCGCGCGCTGACCCTGCGGTCCCTGCTCACCCACACCAGCGGCCTGTACGACTTCTCCGCGGACACGCGAGGCACCGTGCCGGTCACCCCTCTTCAGGCCGTACGCATCGCACTCACCCACCCCCCGGCCGACCCCGGCCGCTTCTCCTACTCGAACACCAACTACGTCCTGCTCGGCCTGGTCGTCGAACAGGTCACCGGCCGCTCGTACGCCGCCGAGGCCGAGCGCCGCATCATCGCTCCGCTGCGCCTGACGGGCACCTCCTTCCCGGGTTCCCTGACCTCTCTGCCCTCGCCGCACGGCCGCTCCTACGCGGCCGACGGAACCGACGTCACCCGGCTCGACCCGCGGGTGGCCGGCGCCGCGGGCGAGCTGGTGACCACACTCGCCGACCTGGACCGCTTCTACGCGGCCCTGCTCGGCGGTGAACTGCTGCCCCCGCGCCGGCTGCGCGAGATGCTCGACACCCGCACCGCACACGGCTCGTACGGCATGGGCCTGTTCCCTGTGACGCTTCCGTGCGGCACCACGGTGTGGGGACACAACGGGCGTATCTCCGGCAGCTACGTGCGCACCGCGGCCACGGTCGACGGCCGTCGTGTCCTCACCTTCCGCGTGAACACGGAGGCGATGGCGGACCCCGGTCTCGAACCCGCGGTGCTCGCGGCCGAGTTCTGCCCTCGCACCTCCTAGAACGACCGGGTTCCGAACGAAGATCCCGGATCCAGCCATCCGTTCGAGTGATTCGGACAGGTGGCCGGCGGCTCGCAGCCCACGACTCGCGGCCTGCGGCCTGCGGCCTGCGGCTACAACGGCACGATGTCCGGTGCCCCCAGCCGTGCCGCGTCCGCCGTCAGGTCGTCGGGCTGCCGCTGCGATTCCCGTTCGGCCTCCACCCGCTTCTCGTAGTGCCGCACCTCGCGCTCGATCTGGTCCTTGTCCCAGCCCAGCACCGGCGCCATCAGCTCGGCCGCCTCACGGGCGCTGCGCGTCCCCCGGTCGAACGTCTCGATCGAGATGCGGGTGCGCCGGGTCAGCACGTCGTCCAGATGCCGCGCGCCCTCGTGCGAGGCGGCATAGGTGATCTCGGCACGCAGATAGTCGTCGGCGGCCCGGAGCGGCTCGCCCAGTGAGGGGTCCGAGGCGATGAGGTCCAGGACCTCCTCCGCCAACGCGCCGTACCGGTGCAGCAGGTGCTCCACCCGTACCGTGTGCAGGCCGGTGCGTGCGGCTGTGCGCGCCCGCGCGTTCCACAGCGCGTGGTAGCCCTCGGCGCCGACCAGCGGCGTGTCCTCGGTGACGCAGTCGGCGACGCGCACGTCGAGTCCGTGCACCGCCGCGTCCACCGCGTCCTTGGCCATGACCCGGTACGTCGTGTACTTGCCGCCCGCCACCACGACGAGTCCGGGTACGGGATGCGCCACGGTGTGCTCGCGGGACAGCTTGCTCGTGGCGTCCGACTCACCGGCGAGCAGCGGCCGCAGACCGGCGTACACGCCCTCCACGTCGTCCCGCGTCAGCGGCACCGCGAGCACCGAGTTCACGTGTTCCAGCAGGTAGTCGATGTCCGCGCTGGACGCGGCCGGGTGCGCCTTGTCGAGGTCCCAGTCGGTGTCCGTGGTCCCCACGATCCAGTGCCGACCCCAGGGTATGACGAACAGCACGGACTTCTCGGTGCGCAGGATGAGCCCGGTCGTGGAGTGGATGCGGTCCTTGGGGACGACCAGGTGGATGCCCTTCGAGGCGCGTACGTGGAACTGTCCGCGTTCGCCGACCATCGCCTGGGTGTCGTCGGTCCACACCCCGGTGGCGTTGACGATCTGCTTGGCGCGGATCTCGTACTCGCCGCCGCCCTCGACGTCCTGCACCCGGGCGCCCACGACGCGTTCGCCCTCGCGCAGGAACCCCGTGACCCTCGCGCGGTTGGCGGCTTTCGCGCCGTACGCCGCCGCCGTGCGCACCAGCGTCGCCACGAACCGGGCGTCGTCCATCTGGGCGTCGTAGTACTGCAGGGCTCCGACCAGCGCGTCCTTCTTCAGACAGGGTGCCACCCGCAGTGCGTGACGGCGGGTCAGGTGACGGTGCACGGGCAGGCCGCGCCCGTGCCCCCGGGCCATCGCCATGGTGTCGTACAGCGCGACGCCCGATCCGGCGTACCACCTCTCCCAGCCCTTGTGCCGCAGCGGGTACAGGAACGGCACCGGACGCACCAGATGCGGAGCGAGCCGCTCCAGCAGCAGGCCGCGCTCCTTCAACGCCTCCCGTACGAGCACGAAGTCGAGCATCTCCAGATAGCGCAGGCCACCGTGGATCAGCTTGCTGGACCGGCTGGAGGTGCCCGACGCCCAGTCACGCGCCTCGACCAGGCCCGTGGACAGGCCGCGCGTCGCGGCGTCGAGCGCCGTACCCGCGCCGACCACGCCGCCGCCCACCACCAGCACGTCCAGCTCGTGCTCGGCCATGGACGCGAGTGATTCGGCGCGCTGCGCCGGCCCCAGTGTCGCTGTCCTCACCGCTGCCTCCCGCTCATCGGTCGCATCGGCCGCACCCGTCGGGCGAAGCCCGGTCCCCCACCCTCATGCCCAAATTCTGACCGGCTTGCCCGACTTCAGCCACCACGGACCCCAGCCTGTGGACAACCCCCAGCGGAACGACTCACCGAAACTCAGCCGACCAATCCCCTATATCGGTCATATTTACTCCTAGTCTGACATTGCGCTCGCCTGCCCAGTCCACAGGGCTTGCGCACCTGTCGCACTCCGGTTATTGGGAAGGACGGCCCACGCCATGCCCGCAGATCTCGCCGTCATCGGACTCGGCCCGTACGGCCTGCCCCTGGCCCAGGCCGCCGTCACCGCCGGCATCTCCACCATCGGCTACCGGACCGGCCCCGAGGAGGGCTCCCTCAGCGCCGCCGAACAGCGCCGCATGCTCGCGCGGGGCTTCCGTACGACCGCCAACGCCGCCGAGCTCGGCCGGGTGCGCACCGCCGTCATCTGCGCACCCACTCCGCGCGGTGCGGACGGCGGGCTGGATCTGGGCCAGGTGGAGACGGCCGCCCGCACCCTCGCCGCCCGGCTGCGCCCGCACACCACGGTGATCCTCGAGTCCCCCGTGCCCCCCGGAACGACGGAGGGGCCCCTGCTGCGCCTGCTCGAATCGGATTCGGGCCTCCGCGCGGGGCGCGATTTCCACCTCGCCTACTCCCCGAGCCGCGTCGACCCCGGCAACCGCGATCACACCCCCGCCAACACCCCGAAGGTCATCGGCGGCCTCACTTCCGCCTGCACGGAGTCGGCCGCCGCGTTCTACGGACGGATCACCGACAAGGTGGTACGCGCGCGTGGCCTGCGCGAGGCCGAGACCGTGCAGCTCCTGGAGACCAACTTCCGGCACGTCAACATCGCCCTCGTCAACGAGATGGCCGCCCTCTGCCACGACCTGGGCATCGACCTGTGGGACGTCCTCAGATGCGCGGAGACCAAACCCTTCGGCTTCCAGGCGTTCCGCCCCGGCCCCGGCGTCGGCGGCCACGCCGTCCCCCAGGACCTGACCGCCCACGCGGGCCGCACCCTGCGCATGGCGGAACTCGCCCAGGAGGTCAACAACCGCATGCCCCGCTACGTCGTGCAGCGCGCCGCCGCCCTCCTCAACGAGCACGGCAAGTCCGCGCGCGGCGCGCGGGTACTGCTCCTCGGCGTCACCTACAAGCCCGACCTCGCCGACCGGCAGGGCTCCCCGGCCCAGGAGATCGCGGTCCGGCTGATGGAGCTGGGCGCCTCCGTCAGCTACCACGACCCGCACGTACCGTCCTGGAACGTCCTCGACCACCCCGTCCCCCGCGCGGACTCCCTCTACGAGGCCGCCGCCGACGCCGACCTGACGATCCTCCTCCAGCAGCACCGCACGTACGACCTCCAGGGCCTGTCGGTGAAGGCCCAGCTGATGCTGGACACACGGGGGGCCACTCCTACGGGGGCGGCGCATCGGTTGTGAGGAGGGGGCGCGTGGAGGGCTGCCGCGCCACGGGGGTTGGTGGTAGGCGGGCTGTTGCGCGGGTACGGTAGAAAAAAAGGTGGAGCCCACCGCAGCAGGCACTGCGGCAGGCTCCTGAATGGTGAACGAGTGTCCACCCCTAGCTTTCATAGGGGTGGCTGCTCACCATCCGTGAATCCACAAGATGCACCTCCTCCGAAACTTCACCATCCGCAGACGGATCCGATCCCAGGCGGTGGGCTTGCGGTGACGGCCCATGGCGCGCCCCCTTCCACGATGCCGCCAACAGCCCGGTAGGCGGTCCGTCCGGAATTCGGGCCGGGCCCCGAGGGCCGGGGTCCGGAGACGATCTCCTTGGAAGGGGGCGCCCCAGAGAGCTGGGTCGCCGGAGACAGACATTACCGACCCGGAATCGCCCCTCTGCCACAGATTCGCCCTGAAGACAACCGTGCGCCCCCTGAGCGCCACGCGCGCCCCACCCGGGCACGCGAAGGGGCCGGTCACCTCACCAGGTGACCGGCCCCTCAGTGCTGTATCAAAGTGTCCGCACGGCCCTACCGCCGGTGCTGCGAGTCCGCCACCGTCACCTCGACGCGCTGGAACTCCTTCAGCTCGCTGTAGCCGGTGGTGGCCATCGCGCGGCGCAGGGCGCCGAAGAGGTTCATCGAGCCGTCGGGGGTGTGGGACGGGCCGGTGAGGATCTCCTCCAGCGTGCCCACCGTGCCGAGGTCGACCTTCTGGCCGCGCGGCAGCTCCTCGTTGACGGCCTCCATGCCCCAGTGGTTGCCCCGGCCCGGACCGTCCGTCGCACGGGCCAGCGGGGAGCCCATCATCACGGAGTCCGCGCCGCAGGCGATCGCCTTGGGCAGGTCGCCGGACCAGCCGACACCGCCGTCCGCGATGACGTGCACGTACCGGCCGCCGGACTCGTCCATGTAGTCGCGGCGGGCGGCGGCCACGTCGGCGACCGCGGTGGCCATGGGCACCTGGATGCCGAGCACGTTGCGCGTGGTGTGCGCGGCGCCGCCGCCGAAGCCGACGAGGACGCCCGCCGCGCCGGTGCGCATCAGGTGCAGGGCGGCCGTGTACGTGGCGCAGCCACCGACGATCACCGGGACGTCGAGCTCGTAGATGAACTGCTTCAGGTTCAGCGGCTCGTGCGCGCCGGAGACGTGCTCCGCCGACACCGTCGTACCGCGGATGACGAAGATGTCCACGCCCGCGTCGACGACGGCCTTGGAGAACTGGGCGGTGCGCTGCGGGGAGAGCGCGGCGGCGGTGACCACGCCCGAGTCGCGCACCTCCTTGATGCGCTGCCCGATCAGCTCCTCCTTGATGGGAGCGGCGTAGATCTCCTGGAGGCGGCGGGTGGCCGCCTCGGCGGACAGGCCGACGATCTCGTCCAGCAGCGGCTGCGGGTCCTCGTAGCGCGTCCACAGGCCCTCGAGGTTCAGCACGCCGAGGCCGCCGAGCTCGCCGATGCGGATCGCCGTGGCCGGCGAGACGACCGAGTCCATGGGAGCGGCCAGGAACGGCAGCTCGAAGCGGTAGGCGTCGATCTGCCAGGCGATCGAGACCTCCTTCGGGTCCCGCGTACGGCGGCTGGGGACGACGGCGATGTCGTCGAAGGCGTACGCCCGGCGGCCGCGCTTGCCGCGCCCGATCTCGATCTCAGTCACGTCTGTGGCCTTTCCCTGATGCGTTGCAGCGCCTTCCAGTATCCCCGACGGACACGCCGAGGGCGGTCCCGGAGGTGTCCGGGACCGCCCAGGAAGGCCTCTTCTGACTACTTGCGGCTGTAGTTCGGTGCCTCGACCGTCATCTGGATGTCGTGCGGGTGGCTCTCCTTGAGGCCCGCGGAGGTGATCCGTACGAAACGGCCGTTGTCCTGGAGCTCGGGCACGGTCCGGCCGCCGACGTAGAACATCGACTGGCGCAGGCCGCCGACCAGCTGGTGGACGACCGAGGAGAGCGGACCGCGGTAGGGCACCTGGCCCTCGATGCCCTCGGGCACGAGCTGCTCGTCGGAGGCGACGCCCTCCTGGAAGTAGCGGTCCTTGGAGAACGACTTGCGGTCGCCGCGCGTCTGCATGGCGCCGAGCGAGCCCATGCCGCGGTACGACTTGAACTGCTTGCCGTTGATGAAAAGCAGCTCGCCCGGGGACTCCTCGCAGCCCGCGAGCAGCGAGCCCAGCATCACCGTGTCGGCGCCCGCGACGAGGGCCTTGGCGATGTCGCCGGAGTACTGCAGGCCGCCGTCGCCGATGACCGGGACACCGGCCTCCTTGGCGGCCAGCGCGGCCTCGTAGATCGCCGTGACCTGCGGGACGCCGACGCCGGCGACGACACGCGTGGTGCAGATGGAGCCGGGGCCGACACCGACCTTGATGCCGTCGCAGCCCGCGTCGACGAGGGCCTTGGCGCCGTCGCGCGTGGCGATGTTGCCGCCGATGACGTCGACGCCGGAGGAGTTCGACTTGATCTTGGCGACCATGTCGCCGACCAGGCGGGAGTGGCCGTGCGCGGTGTCGACGACGATGAAGTCGACGCCCGCCTCGATCAGGGCCTGGGCGCGCTCGAACGCGTCACCGGCGACACCGACCGCGGCACCGACCAGCAGCCGGCCCTCGGCGTCCTTGGCGGCGTTGGGGTACTTCTCGGCCTTCACGAAGTCCTTGACCGTGATCAGGCCCTTGAGGACGCCGCCGTCGTCGACCAGCGGAAGCTTCTCGATCTTGTGACGGCGCAGCAGCTCCATGGCGTCCGGGCCGGAGATGCCGACCTTGCCGGTGACCAGCGGCATCGGCGTCATGACCTCGCGCACCTGACGGGAGCGGTCGGTCTCGAAGGCCATGTCGCGGTTGGTGACGATGCCGAGCAGCTTCTTGTTGCCGTCGGTGACCGGAACGCCGCTGATGCGGAACTTGGCGCACAGGGCGTCGGCCTCGGCGAGCGTGGCCTCCGGGTGGATGGTGATCGGGTCGGTCACCATGCCGGACTCGGAGCGCTTCACCAGGTCGACCTGGTTGGCCTGGCCCTCGATGGACAGGTTCCGGTGCAGAACGCCGACGCCGCCCTGGCGGGCCATCGCGATCGCCATGCGCGACTCGGTGACCTTGTCCATGGCGGCGGACAGCAGCGGGATGTTGACCCGCACGTTCTTGGAGACGTACGAGGCGGTGTCGATCTGGTCGGGCGCCATGTCCGACGCGCCCGGCAGCAGCAGCACGTCGTCGTAGGTCAGCCCGAGTGTCGCGAATTTACCGGGCACTCCGTCGACGTTGGCAGTCATGACACCTTCCCCAAATGGCCTTGATCGGTGCGGATGTCCATGCTAACGGGAAGCGCGGGTGTCTCATTCCACGGTTTCGCACGGCTCCGGGCTTCGTATGTTCGTACGGGAACGGCTGATCTTCCGTTCATATTCCGTTCGTATGCCGAAGCGGCGGCGCGGTGGCGGGGGTTACTGCTCCGCCAGGGCGCGCAGCCGGCTCAGCGCGCGGTGCTGGGCCACCCGGACGGCGCCGGGTGACATTCCCAACATCTGTCCAGTCTCCTCCGCCGTGAGGCCCACGGCGATCCGCAGCAGAAGCAGCTCGCGTTGGTTCTCGGGCAGGTTGGCCAGCAGTTTCTTGGCCCATTCCGCGTCGCTGCTGAGCAGGGCGCGCTCCTCCGGGCCGAGGGAGTCGTCGGGGCGTTCGGGCATCTCGTCGGAGGGCACGGCCGTCGAGCCGGGGTGCCGCATCGCCGCGCGCTGCAGGTCGGCGACCTTGTGGGAGGCGATGGCGAAGATGAACGCCTCGAAGGGCCGGCCGGTGTCCTTGTAGCGGGGCAGCGCGAGGAGCACCGCGACGCAGACTTCCTGGGCGAGGTCCTCGACGAAGTGCCGGGCGTCGCCGGGCAGCCTCGACAGACGGGTGCGGCAGTAGCGCAGCGCCAGGGGGTGGACGTGGGCGAGCAGATCGTGCGTGGCCTGCTCGTCTCCGTCGACCGCGCGATGGACGAGCGCACCGATCGCCCCTTGGGCAGTGCCCGCCTCGTCGTCGCGCATCGGTCCATGGTGCCTTGCGGACGTCTGGTCCGCGGCACCGTGTCCCTGGTTGTGCACCGAAGCGTTATGAGCAGGTGCGCCGGAACTCATCCCTTGCGCCCTCCCCTTCCGCTCGACCGACTCGTCCCCGAGGAACTCCACACCTCAAGGATGCGGCATCCGCGGCGAAACGAGCAGTGGGCGCCTGGCGGCTGCCGCCGAGGCGCTGGTGGACGGGGTTCTCGCACCCCGGGCGCAGCGGACGGCGGGAGGGCTCTCGTACCCCGGGTCCGGCCGACGACAGAGGTCCCACACCCCGCGCGGCGAACGGCAGGCATGCCCGCGCTTCGAGCACGGCCGACGACGAGGGCCTGCACATCCCGGGACCGGCGGATCCGGCCGAGTCTGCCGACTCGGTGCGCTCCGGGGCCGGCGCGGCCCGTCCCGGAACCCGCTCGGTCGGCTCCATGGTCTGCCGTGCGGCTCGGTTCGGGTCCGTGGGGCCGTGTTGCGCCGCGCGGGACCACGGGCTTCACCCCACCGGCGGCACGCCATCGCAGCCACGGACTTTCCGTACGCCGACAGCACACCGCGCGAGGCCACGAATCTCGCGTCCACCGACGACAGACCTCGCGAAGCCACAAACCTCGCGCCCGCCGGAGTGGCCGGGCCCCGGGCAGGAGTGTTCACAGGCGCCGCTCGCCAGGGTGGACCGGTCCGAGGCGGAAGGGGTCCAGGGCCTCTCGTCCGGGTCGTGCCGAACCCGGGGCTCCCGCTTCCGCGCCGGCCGGGCCCGGCTGCCCCGCCGATCCAGGCCGCCGGGCACGTGGCCCCGGATCCCCGCCGGGCCGTACACGCCCCGGATCCCGCCGCCGTCCCGCGGTGCAGGGCCCGGGGCCCTGCTCGCCACCCCGCGTGATCCCGACGCGAGCCGGCCCTAGCGCACCAGGCCCCACCGGAAGCCGAGCGCCACCGCGTGGGCCCGGTCCGACGCGCCGAGCTTCTTGAAGAGCCGCCGCGCGTGCGTCTTGACGGTGTCCTCGGAGAGGAACAGCTCGCGGCCGATCTCGGCGTTGGAGCGGCCGTGGCTCATGCCTTCGAGGACCTGGATCTCACGCGCGGTGAGCGTGGGCGCCGCGCCCATCTCGGCGGAGCGCAGCCGGCGCGGGGCGAGCCGCCAGGTCGGGTCGGCGAGCGCCTGTGTGACCGTGGCCCGCAGCTCCGCGCGGGAGGCGTCCTTGTGCAGATAGCCACGCGCGCCGGCCGCCACCGCGAGCGCCACACCGTCGAGGTCCTCGGCGACCGTGAGCATGATGATGCGCGCTCCGGGGTCGGCGGACAGCAGTCGCCGGACCGTCTCGACGCCGCCCAGACCGGGCATGCGTACGTCCATCAGAATCAGGTCCGAGCGGTCGGCTCCCCAGCGGCGGAGGACTTCCTCGCCGTTGGCAGCCGTCGTCACGCGCTCGACGCCGGGCACGGTCGCAACCGCGCGGCGGAGCGCCTCTCGGGCAAGCGGGGAGTCGTCGCAGACGAGGACGGAAGTCATGGCCGCCCTCCGCAGCTGATGCGCGTCACCTTGAGCCTCCAGGCTGGTACGAAATCGTCACCTGTGCGGTCGACCGTCTCGGACGCCCGCCCGAGCACTTGTTCCTTCAACCGCCTCGCACTCTCAACGACGGTCACTCGAAAGAGTTACGGGGCCGTCTGCCACCTTCGGCACTCTACGTGAGGAGGCGGACACGATGGAGATACGCGCGACGGACCTCCGAACTTTCACCACAACCCATGCCCCATTCAGCCCTTTTTCTTCCCCTTTGTTGGTGTCCGGGGCTAGATTCGCAATGAGTCATATTTTCATCTCCTTGGATCGTAGTTGTACGGTCGTGGACACCGGATCCGCCCAGAACGGCTACAAGGGGTCACGCAATGGCAGATTTCTCCCGCCTTCCCGGACCGAACGCGGACCTGTGGGACTGGCAGCTCCTGGCTGCCTGCCGCGGGGTGGACAGCTCGCTCTTCTTCCACCCGGAGGGCGAGCGTGGGGCGGCTCGGAGCGCTCGCGAGAACTCGGCCAAAGAGGTCTGCATGAGGTGCCCGGTGCGCGCCGAGTGCGCCGCACACGCGCTGGCGGTACGCGAGCCGTACGGCGTGTGGGGCGGACTGACCGAGGACGAGCGCGAAGAGCTGATGGGGCGGGCGCGCAACCGGCTGGTGTCGGCATCGGCCGGCGGCGGGCACACCGCTTCGAACAACTGAAGGAACGTTTCTCCAAGAACACGGGGCACGTACGCGTGCCCTTGCTCCGTCACTGGGGGTGATCGACCGCTCCTCACGCGCGGTGACCACGTACCCGGAACCCCCCTTACCGGGCAGCCGCCCCGGCCAGCTTCTCCAGCGTCGCGGTGACCGCCGGCACCTGGGCGAGGTCCGGGAGGGTGAGCGCGACGATCTCCCGGCGCACGGCGGGCTCCAGCGCCACGGTGCGCACTCCCCTGGGCCGTACCGACTCGATGGCGAGCTGGGGCAGCACCGCCACCCCGAGTCCGGCGCCGACCAGTCCGGCGACGGCCGGGTAGTCGTCGGTCGCGAAGTCGATGCGCGGGGTGAAGCCGGCCGTCTCGCACACCTCGACCAGCTGGCCCCGGCAGCGCGGGCAGCCGGCGATCCAGGGCTCGTCGGCGAGTTCGCCGATGGCGACGGACTCCGCGCGGGCGAGCCGGTGCCGTTCGGGCACGAGCCCCACCAGCCGGTCCGACAGCAGCGGCCGTACGACGAGGTCGTCCCACTCCTCGGCGCCCGCCGCCCCCTCGTACCGGAAGGCGAGGGCCACGTCGCAGTCGCCCTCGCGGAGCATCTCCACGGAGCGGGGCGGTTCGGCCTCCTCCAGGGAGACCCGGGTGCCGGGATGGGCGGCGCGCAGGGCGGCGAGGGCCGTGGGGACGAGTGTGGAGCTGCCGCTGGGGAAGGAGACGAGCCGAACCCGGCCCGCGCGGAGCCCGGCGATGGCGGCGACCTCCTCCTCGGCGGCGGTCAGTCCGGCGATGATCCCGGCCGCGTGCCGCACCAGCGCCTCTCCGGCCTGCGTCAGGCGCATCTCACGGCCGCTGCGTATGAGCAGGGGCGTCCCGACGGACGCCTCCAGGGCCTTCATCTGCTGACTGACGGCGGGCTGGGTGCAGCCCAGTTCGCGGGCCGCCGCGGAGAAGGAACCGGAGGTGGCCACGGCGCGCAGCACGCGGAGGTGACGGGCTTCGATCACACCTCAAGGATAAGCCGAACTTTGACCCGGCGCCGGATAATGCGTCGACGCTTTGACGTTCATCGCTTACCGTGCGACCCATGAAGCTTCTGTCTGTGAACCTGGGTCGCCCCAAGGCCGTGCCGTACACGGACCAGCGCGACGGCGTGACCGGCATCGACAAGCAGCCCGTGGACGGGCCGGTCCGGGTGGCGGCGCCGGGGCCGATGGGGATCGGCGGGAGCGGCCTGGCCGGGGACGCGGTGTGCGAGAGGCGGCATCACGGCGGGGACGAGCAGGCGGTGTACGCCGTGGCCCGCGAGGACCTCGACGAGTGGGAGCGCACGCTGGGGCGCCCGCTGACGAACGGCATGTTCGGCGAGAACCTCACCACCGAGGGGATCGACGTGTCCGGCGCCCTGATCGGTGAGCGCTGGGCCGTCGGTCCCGAGGTGGTGCTGGAGGTGACCTCCGGGCGTATCCCCTGCCGCACCTTCCAGGGCCATCTGGACGAGAAGGGCTGGGTGAAGCGGTTCACGCAGCGGGGCGCGCCGGGGGCGTACTTCCGGGTGATCCGGCCCGGTGAGATACGCGCGGGTGACGCCGTATGGATCGTGCACCGGCCGGATCACGAGGTGACGGTCGCGCTGCAGTTCCGCGCGGTGACGACCGAGCGGACGCTGCTGCCCCGGCTGCTGGCGGCGGGCGAGGCGCTGCATCCGGAGGCTCTGGCGACGGCGCGGACGTACGTGGAGAAGTACGGGACGGAACCGACGGCCTGACGGCGTGTCCATGGGATGACACGAAGCGGACGCCTCCCCTCCGGGTAACTACTCTTGCGCCATGACAACGGCTCTGATTACGGGATCGACGGCTGGGATCGGTGCCGCGTTCGCGCGGCGGCTGGCGGCCGACGGACATGATCTGGTGCTGGTCGCCCGCGACACCGTCCGGCTGCGCGAACAGGCGACCGAGCTGCACGACCGCCACGGCATCGAGGCGGAGGTGCTGACCGCCGACCTGGCCGAGGACAAGGGCATCGAGGCGGTGGCCGACCGCCTCGGCGACCGCAAGAACCCCGTCGACCTGCTGGTCAACAACGCCGGCTTCGGCCACCGGGGCCGTTACCTCGAGGTCCCCATGGCCGACGAGCTGAGGATGCTCAAGGTGCACTGCGAGGCGGTGCTCCGGCTGACGTCGGCGGCGGTGGAGGCGATGCGCGAGCGCGGGCGCGGAGGTGTCGTGAACGTCGCCTCGACCGCCGCGTTCGTACCGCGCGGGACCTACGGGGCGTCCAAGGCGTGGGTCGTCCAGTTCACCCAGGGCGCGGCGCAGGATCTTGCGGGCCACGGTGTACGGCTGATGGCTCTGTGCCCCGGTTTCGTGCGCACCGAGTTCCACGCGCGGGCCGGGATGGGCACGGACAACATCCCGAACTGGATGTGGCTGGACGCGGACAAGGTCGCCGCGGCGGCGCTCGCCGACCTGGCCCGGGGCAAGTCGCTGTCGATCCCGGATCCGCGCTACAAGGCGCTGATGGGGGCGGCGAAGCTGGTCCCGCGCGGATTGCTGGGCGGGATCTCGTCGCGGACGGGACGGAAGTACGGGCCCCGGTAGGTCCCGGTGGGCCCCGGTAGGGGTGGCCCGACGGCCGTACCGCCACAGCGGGACGGACCCCGCTCCCCGGGAGAAAATGGGTGCTGACGGAACCGACCCGGACGCAGGGGGGACCGGAGGCGAGAGCCATGACCTTCCTACAGCTCATCGACTGCAAGACCAGCCGGTTCGAGGAGATGGACCGGCTCCTGGACCAGTGGGTCGAGCAGACCAGGGGGAAGCGGACGGCGACGCACGCGGTGGTCGGCAAGGACCGCGCGGACACGTCGCACCTCGTCGAGATCGTGGAGTTCCCGTCGTACGAGGAGGCGATGCGGAACTCCGGGCTGCCGGAGACCGACCGGATCTTCCGGGAGATGGTGGCCCTGTGTGACGGTATGCCGACCTTCACGGACCTGGACGTGGTGCGCGACGCGCGGCTGAACACGGACTCCGCGCGGCGCTTCTTCGAGATCCTGGCCACCGAGGACGACCTCTCCCCGATGACGGGCCTGGTCGAGGAGCACTACCACGACCACGATCCGGCCAACGAGCAGGACGTCATCGGCCTCGACCACCTCCGGCGCGAGATGGACGTGTGGCGCGGCGGCTTCGACTTCGCGTTCCGGATCGAGGACCAGCTCGCGCAGGGGGACCGGGTGTGCACCCGGTGGAGCTGGGAGGGCACCCACAAGGGCGACTTCCTCGGCATCCCGGCGACAGGGAGGAAGGCCGCCATGACGGGCACGACCATCTTCCGCTTCGGCGACAACGGGAAGATCGTCGAGGGCTGGTGGCAGTACGACCGGCTGGGGCTGATGGCGCGGCTGGGGGCGCTGGAACCGACGGATCTCTGAGCCGACGCCGCCGGACCGCTCTCCCGACCCGCCCTGGTGCGTACGCGCCGGACCGACGCGTACACGGTCGTCCCGGCCGGCCCGGAAGCCCCTGCCGCGCATGTCCGCCGCGGTGGCGGGTATCGCCCTTCCCGTACGGGAGTGTCGTGGAGACGGCCGAAGAGGCGAGGGGTGCCGGAAGTGATTCGAAAGCTGCAGATGGTCGCGCTGGACTGCGCCGATCCAGCCGGGCTCGCGCGGTTCTACGCGGATCTGCTCGGCGGCCGGGTGGTCACGGACCCGGACGCTCCGGAGTGGGTCGAGGTGCACGGCTTCGAGGGGATTCCGCTGGCCTGCCAGCGGGTCGACGGCTACCGGCCGCCCGAGTGGCCCGGCCAGGACCGCCCGCAGCAGCTCCACCTGGACTTCGACGTGGACGACCTCGACGGGGAGGAGAAGCGGGCGCTCGCCCTCGGCGCGACCGTGCTGGAGCGGACGGACCAGCTCCGCCCGGGGACCAACTGGCGGGTCTACGCGGACCCGGCCGGCCACCCGTTCTGCCTCTGCCTCCACTGAGCCGGGCACGTCCCGGCGGGCACGGGTGCCGGCGTCGGCCGGCGCGGTACGGCCACGGAGGTTCGTTCCAGGCGGTGATCACGCGGACGGTGGCTCTTTCGCCGGCCGGTTCCGGGAAGAGAACCCCGGCCGTGCCCCGAGGGCCCGGTCCGACTCCATCGCGCTCCCCCTCGGTTGCGTCAGGAGAGTGAACGAGCAGGTCACCTCGTCCCGGGTGCCGTCGCCCGCGCCCAGCGGTGGAGCGTCTCGCTCCTGTCGTCGTACGTGAGCCAGGTCCCGTCGCCTAGCGGGCGTACGTAGCTGTCGACGGGGCCCGTCGGGTACGTGACGACCCCGCGTACGCGCAACGTGTGCGCGTCGAGCAGCCAGTGGCGGGCCCCCTCCGGGTCCTCGTCGGATTCGACCGTCGAGGCGATGACGGTGTCGGCGTCGACGAAGCCGCAGCCGTAGTCCCAGTAGGTCTCGTCCTCGTCGTCGGCCGACTCGGGCTCCTGCTCGGCGGTCACCGTGCCGTCCAGGGCGTGCAGGCGCAGGTCCGCCCCGTAGTGCTCGACCGTCAGGAAGCCCGGGTGTCCCGCGTGGACGTCCACCAGGATGCGGTCCAGGCCCTCGTTCACGTCCCAGCCGGTCAGCTTCCCGCCGTCCCGGCGTGCCCAGTGCAGCAGGATGCCGTCCTGGCCCATGCCGATGCTCAGCCCCATGTGCACACCGTCGGGGTGGGAGAGGTGGTGCGAACCGGCTGCCGCGCTGTCGATCAGCGGCAGCCACCCCAACTCCCGTCCGTCACGGGCGTCCAGCACCACCCAGCGCTCCTGCCATTCGCCCGGCTCCGGCTCCGCCACGACATGCGCCCACACGAGCCGGCCGTCGTCCGAGATCCGGCAGGAGCCGTGCTCCGAACCACGGCACACCTCCTGCTCGTCGCCCGTGTGCGGATGATCGAGCTCGGGACCCCAGCAGCCGTGCCGGTACTCCCACAGCGTCTTCCC
Organism: Streptomyces sp. NPDC059787; assembly: GCF_042732315.1. NCBI lineage: Bacteria > Bacillati > Actinomycetota > Actinomycetes > Kitasatosporales > Streptomycetaceae > Streptomyces > Streptomyces sp. NPDC059787. The sequence goes on along the minus strand of NZ_JBHWHX010000001.1, from coordinate 331,057 downwards.
GTCCGTCCCCATGGCCCGTACCGCGCGCTGCCCCGAGAAGACCGCGAAGGTGCCGTCCGGGCTCACCGAGTGAACGCCGTGGTCCCACCGGGGCCAGGGCAGGGGGAAGACGGCCGTCGGCGCGCGCTCCCCCGCGAACAGCTCACGGAGGTCGTGGGCCTCCAGCTCGTGCCCGTTCCGGAGCAGGGCGCGGCGGGAACCGTCCCCACGGCTCTCCAGCGCGAAGCCGTTGACCAGTGCGCGCCCACCCGGCAGCCTCACCGAGTCGCGCAGTTGTGCGGTGATCGACATGGGCCGAAGGTAACGGGCCCCACTGACAGGGCGGATCGTCCTTCGCGCTCGCCGAGGAGCGTGGTGTGTCCCGCTGCTCCACATCGCCTTCACAACCCTCTTGCCACGGGGCCCGGATCATGAGATCTTGCGGCCGACGCCTCCATGATCCCGTGGGGGCGAGCACCGATCTCCCTGCACGAGGTGTAAGGGGGTCTTCGTTCCACAGGAGGCCCTTGTGCACGCCATCGGCGCACCCGGCACGCCCCGCAACTGGGATCTCTACCGGACGGCGGTCGTCGACATCCGGTTCGGGGAGCGGGCCGTGCGAGTCGCACCACGTCCTCGGGGCACGGCCGAGGGCTTCTTCCCGGTACCGGACGGCAGCGGTGCCACCGTCCATGTGATCACCGCCTGGAACCCCCGTGGCCGTACCGCGTCGGCCGACGCCAACGCCCGTGACCAGCGCCTGCTGCTCGACGAGGTCCGTCGCCGTGGTCTCACCTCGTGGCCCGCGGTGGGTGGCGACGTGTGTGGCACGCACCGGGAGGAGAGCGTCGCCGTCGTCGGACTGAGCGATGCGGCCGCGTGTGCTCTGGGGCGCCACTTCGGCCAGGACGCGATCTTCGCCTGGACCCCCGGTGCCTGGCGGGTCCTGGCCTGCGAAAGCGGTGCTGTGGCGGTGAGCGGATGGGCGGCGTCCGAGCAGGCGTCGGCGTAGAACAGGAGCAGAACGATGGGCATGTATCCCATGCGCACCCCGGATCGCTGTCCCCGCTGCGACAGGCGTCTCGGCGATCCGCCGGCCGAGCGGGTCGTGGTCGACGGCTTCCCGGCCGAGGTGACCTACGCGACGGACCCCGTGTGCGGTGCGCGCTGGCACGTGTGGGACAGGACGTCCCCGCTGCGTCGCCTGGCTCGCCCTCATGTGGAGGGCACGGGATGATGTCACGACGCGCCGGGGAGATGCGATCGACTCCCCGTTACGACGTGGCCGAGCGGGTGGCGGGGCCTCATTGGATGAGCTTGATGAGTTCCGCGCCGGCTTTGTAGAAGGCGAAGAGGCCGGGAGCCACTGACAGGAGGGGGCGGAGCCGGCCTCTCAGCGGGTACCAGCGGGGCGCCTCGTACAGCAGTTTCCCCTGGACGGAGAGGTAGGAGAAGTCCCTCTCACCGGCGGAGGGGCCACGCGACGCGACCGCACCGTCTCCACGCTCCAGCAGGCGCCTTTTCACTTCGGCTCTTTTCCGAACGATGATCCTCCGGTGGTTTTTGACCATCACCCAGAGGAGCGCCAGCACGATACCCAGGTTCGCCCAGATTCCCACCAGCGCCATGACGCCGATGACCGTGTTGCCCGATTTCCCGGGGGCGCCCTGCAGGATGTAGGCCACGGCGAAAAGGGAGACCGTGAAGTTCAGGAAGCCGAGATAAACCATCGCGTTGACGTCACCGACCGGCTTCCAGCCGAAGTCGTCGTCACGGTCCCTCGGCACGTACTGGAACACCCAGTGTTTCCTGGACCTGATCGAGAACATCAGGATCTTCTGATAGATGTAGGCCTGCTTCGCCGCGAAGTAGACCCCGATCGTCCCTACGGTGATCCAGGTGGCGGCCAGCAGCGGATGCTCCGTGTAGTTCGCCCACCAGGAGGCGCGCAGGACGTCTTCGCGCGGATGGTCCCTCGATATCTCGGAGAGGTCGGAGAAGGCGCGGCCGCCCTTGTAGGCCGCCCAGTACAGGTAGCCGCTCCCGAGGGCGCTGACGGCCAGCAGCACCACTTTGACCAGGCGCCCGAGGCGTATCTCCCCGTTGAGGCGTTCAAGCTTCTCGGCGAGCTTCCCCACCTTGAACTTCTCCGGCCGTACGAGCCCGGAGGCGACGAGGTCCCTCTGGAGCCGGGAGAGTCTTCTGACCAGGGTGAGATAGAGCGTCACCGCGAGCGTGGAGGTGACGCCGAGGGCGACGCTCGGCAGGTCGGCGACGAGAGGCAGCTCGCGGCACTCCGAAGGGTGGTCCCGGAAGGCGGGGACGGCCAGGTGCAGAAGAGTGGAAGGAGGGCATTCCCGCGACGATTCCACCCCGACCGCGGCGCATGCGGCGAACACGGCGAGCATGACCACGAACGGGAAGGAGGGAATGAAGAAGGCCTGCTTCACCTTGCTCTTCGGAGTGATCTTCTCCGAATAGACATCCAGGGCACTGTGGACCCTGCCGGATGCGCGCCTGATTTTCGATATGAGCGACTTCAGGAATTTCACGGCACGCTTCCCCACTGTCGTACACGTGTCGCACACGCGCGGGGATGCAGCCGATCGACACCCCCGTGAAGATTAACCGATTCCCTCACTTCACCGCCATACACCCTCCCCGTCACTTTCCCGTCGCCTGAACAGAACTCGAACTGAAATCAATAAAAAGAACGAAAGGAAAATAAGATCATCCGATCAGATATGAGCAGAGGGAGGGGATCAGTCGGTGGGGACGTACCGTGACACGGTGTCAGGGCGTGGGCTGCCCCGGCTGTACCGATGCCGCCGGTGACGAGGTCGGGGTGCCGGACGGGGGCTGGAGTTCGCGCTGGGCCCAGGCTCCCGCGACCACCGTGGCGAACGCGGTGGCGGCGGCGACGAGTACGGTGCCGGGGGAAGCGGACACACCTTGTCCTGTACATCGCCGAGACTCATGGCCCCGGCGGTCGCAAGGACCGCTCGTCCGCAAGGAGCCCGTACGTGTTCTCCGTTCTCGCCGACATCAACTGGGCGGCCGTCGCGATCGCGGCCGTCGCCTCTGTCCTGCTCGCCGGCGTGTGGTTCGCGGTCGTGATCGCCAAGCCGTACGCCGTGGCCCTCGGCCGCGAGGGGGCGCCGGCGCCCGTGCGGACGGCGGTCGCCGCGGCGGGACCGCCGGTGTGCCTCCTCGTCACCGTCCTGACCAGCGCCGTACTCGTCGAGGCGCTCGACATCACGGGAATGGGGGACGCCGTGGTCTTCGGGCTCCTCGTCGGCGTCGGTTATCTCGGCGCGATGACCTTCCAGATCGCCGTCAACCCGAACTTCCCGCGCCCGCTGTACTACGGCGTCCTCAACGCGCCGTTCTTCGTGGTCACGAGTGTGCTCAGCAGCGTCGTCCTGGTCGCGATGGGCTGAGTCCCGGCCGGTCAGTCACCGCCTCCGCCGCCCCCTCCCCCGTCACCACCGCCGCCGTCGCCGCCGCTTCCGCCGCCGTCGCCGCCCTCCCCGCCGTCACTGCCCCAGCCGTCGCCGCCGCCGCGTTCGTTGTCGTCGCGTCCGGTGCCGAGGTTGCTGAACCAGTGGAGGTCCCAGGTGTCGGCTTCCGTCTCCGCACGGGAGCGGGGACGGAACCTGGCCAGGCCCGTCGTGTCCCCGAGGCCGAAGGAGGCGGCGACCGTGTGGGCCATCACGGCGTCCAGGGGGTCGGGGCTCTCGTGGTGCACCGTGGCCAGCGGCAGCAGCACCGTGCCGGGTGGGGGACCCGGCCACCGTGACGGACGGGTCAGCAGCGCGACCCGCCGGTCGTCGCGCAGCAGCCACGAGCTCTCCGCGTTCTCGCGCCGCAGCGTCCAGTGCCGGTCGGGCAGGCGTATCTCCACGCTGCTCCTGGACTTGCGGAACTTACGGCGGAGTTCGAGGTGCGCGGTGACGTCGCCGACGGTCAGGTGCAGGCCGCCGTCCGGGGCGGCGGAGTCGCCGCGGAAGCCGTACGGCGCCCTGAGCCGTACGGCGGGGGCGTGCGGGCCCCACACGTCCACGCGGACCAGGCGCCGGTCCACGGCGACGGCGACCGGTCCGGCGGGGCCGGGCGCGTACCGCCGCGCGATCCACAGCGGTACGCCCTCCGCGTGCGCCCGCGCGGCGAGCGCGGCCACCTGGCCCGCCCCGCCGCATCCGCGGACCGCCAACTCGCCCAGGGCGCGGGCGAATTCGGCGGTCCGCCGCACCTTCAGCGGCGTGGTCGTCCCCGTCACTCGGGTGACCGGGACGGTGCCGGGACCCTGCGCCAGCGAGGTCAGGGGGCGTTCGGTGCCGCCACCACCGAGCCAGCACCCCCGCAGGTACGCCTCGGCCATGGCGCCGAGGTTCAGCTCGGCCGGCGGGGTCGTCCTGCCGCCCCTGCGCAGCCCGCCCTCGGTGAGTTCCACCGTCCGCGCCAACGGGTTCCGGGACCGTTCCCCGTAGAGCACTTGGCTCATCACACATCCCCTCCTGCTTCCCCGCCCGCACTGCGGTTCCCACCCTCACACACCGGGCCCCGGCGGCCCTCGCCGCCCTCGTCGAAGAATGTCGCGGCCGTGCGGCAACCCCCCGCCGTGCGGCGGCGACTTCGGGGCGGTGGACAACGAGGGCCATCGCACATCGAACGAAAGCCGTGACATGCGCAGTACTGGTAACACCGCCCCGCGCGCGGGGCACCGGAGGAAGAACGGCCGGCGCCGCACCGTCCTGATCGGCGCTCTCACCACGTCGCTCGTGGGCGGCGCCGTGGTCGGCGGCGTGCTGATGTCGGCGTCCGCCGCGGAACCGGGGGCGGGTACCTACCGCCTGGTGAACGCGGCGAGCGACACCTGTCTGGAGGTTCCGGCGGGGAGCACGGGCGCCGGGGCGCAGTTGGCCCTGGCGGACTGCGACGGGGGCGCGGACCAGAACTGGGAACTGGCCGAGTCCGGCGACGGTTTCACCGTGACGTCGTCCGCCACCGGTCTGTGCGCGGGTGTCAAGGGCGACTCGGTCTCCGCCGGGAAGGCCGTGCAGCAGCAGGACTGCGGAGAGGGCTCCTCCCAGGTGTGGAAGGTGAGCGCCGTCGGTGACGCCCACCACCTGGTCAACGCGCACAGCGAGAAGTGCCTGAATCCCAAGGACGGTCTGCTGCAGCAGAACTCCTGCGACAAGGCCGCCGGAAAGACCTGGACCCTGCGGGAGGTGAACGGCCCGACGCCTCCGGCGGCGACTCCGACCGCGGCTCCGACGGCGAGCACTCCCGCCTCTCCCTCCACGCCCGCCTCTCCCTCCGCGCCCGCGGACGACGAGCCGGCCGGTGACGCCGAATTCGCCTCCTGGCCCACCGCCACCGGCGAGCAGGCCGTCTCCTCGACCATCGAGGTGAAGGGCGTCTACGACGGTTCCCTGAAGCGCTTCCACGGCTCGGGCGACCTCGGCGGCAGCGGCCAGGACGAGGGCCAGGACCCGATGTTCAAGCTCGCCGACGGCGCGACGCTGAAGAACGTGATCCTGGGTTCGCCCGCCGCCGACGGAGTGCACTGCTCGGGCAGCTGCACCCTGGTCAACGTGTGGTGGGAGGACGTCGGCGAGGACGCCGCCAGCTTCAAGGGCAAGTCCGCCTCGGCGGCCTACGTCGTCGACGGCGGCGGTGCCCGCAAGGCCGACGACAAGGTCTTCCAGCACAACGGCGCCGGCACCCTGACCGTCAAGAACTTCCAGGTGTCCGACTTCGGCAAGCTCTACCGCTCCTGCGGCAACTGCGGGACCCAGTACGAGCGCCACGTCGTGATCGACAACGTCCTGGTCACGAGCCCCGGCAAGGTCATCGCCGGTGTCAACGCCAACTACGGTGACACCGCGACCCTCTCCGACGTGACGATCGTCGGTGACAGCAAGAAGAAGATCATCGTCTGCGAGCGGTTCAAGGGCAACGACAGCGGCGACGAGCCGACCGCGCTCGGCAGCGGTCCCGACGGCACGTCGTGCGTCTACGAGACCTCCGAGGTCACGTACCAGTAGGGCACGGGGCGAGGGCCCGGCACCGCCGAACTGCGGCGGTACCGGGCCCTCGTGGCGCTGTGAGCGGGTCGCTCAGTGGGCGTGGCCGTGGCCGTGGCCCGCGGCGGCCGGCTCTTCCTCTTCCTTCTTCTCGACGACCAGGGTCTCGGTCGTCAGGAGGAGGGAGGCGATGGAGGCGGCGTTCTCCAGGGCGGAGCGGGTCACCTTGACCGGGTCGATGACGCCGGCCTTGACCAGGTCGCCGTACTCGCCGGTGGCGGCGTTGTAGCCGCTGCCCTTCTCGAGCTCGGCGACCTTGGAGACGATGACGTAGCCCTCGAGGCCGGCGTTCTCGGCGATCCAGCGCAGCGGCTCGACGGCGGCCTTGCGGACCACGGAGACACCGGTGGCCTCGTCGCCGGTCTTGTCGAGGTTGCCCTCGAGGACCTTGACGGCGTGGACCAGCGCGGAGCCACCACCGGAGACGATGCCCTCCTCGACCGCGGCGCGGGTCGCGGAGATGGCGTCCTCCAGACGGTGCTTCTTCTCCTTCAGCTCCACCTCGGTGGCGGCGCCGACCTTGATGACGCACACGCCGCCGGCCAGCTTCGCGAGGCGCTCCTGGAGCTTCTCGCGGTCCCAGTCGGAGTCGGTGGTCTCGATCTCGGCCTTGATCTGGCCGACGCGACCGGTCACGTCCTCCTTGTTGCCGCCGCCGTCGACGATCGTGGTGTCGTCCTTGGTGACGGTGACGCGGCGGGCGGAGCCCAGCACGTCCAGGCCGACCTGGTCGAGCTTGAGGCCGACCTCCTCGGAGACGACCGTGGCGCCGGTGAGGACGGCCATGTCCTGCAACATCGCCTTGCGACGGTCGCCGAAGCCCGGGGCCTTGACGGCGACCGCGTTGAACGTGCCGCGGATCTTGTTGACGACCAGGGTCGACAGGGCCTCGCCCTCGACGTCCTCGGCGATGATCAGCAGCGGCTTGGAGGCGTTGGCCTGGATGACCTTCTCCAGCAGCGGCAGCAGCTCCGCGATGGAGGCGATCTTGCCCTGGGTGATCAGGATGTACGGGTCGTCGAGGACGGCCTCCATGCGCTCCTGGTCCGTCACGAAGTACGGCGACAGGTAGCCCTTGTCGAAGGCCATGCCCTCGGTGAAGTCCAGCTCCAGACCGAAGGTGTTGGACTCCTCGACGGTGATGACACCGTCCTTGCCGACCTTGTCCATCGCCTCGGCGATGAGCTCGCCGACCTGCTGGTCCTGGGCGGACAGCGCGGCGACGGCGGCGATGTCGGACTTCTCGTCGATCGGGCGGGCCGAGGCGAGCAGGTCCTCGGAGACCGCGGCGACGGCGGCGTCGATGCCCTTCTTCAGCAGCGCCGGGGAGGCGCCGGCGGCGACGTTCTTCAGGCCCTCGCGGACCAGCGCCTGGGCCAGCACGGTGGCGGTGGTGGTGCCGTCACCCGCGATGTCGTTGGTCTTGGTCGCCACCTCCTTCACCAGCTGCGCGCCGAGGTTCTCGTACGGGTCCTCGATCTCGACCTCGCGGGCGATCGTGACACCGTCGTTGGTGATGGTGGGGGCGCCGAACTTCTTGTCGATGACGACGTTGCGGCCCTTGGGGCCGATCGTCACCTTCACCGTGTCGGCAAGCTTGTTGACGCCGCGCTCGAGGGCGCGACGGGCGTCCTCGTCGAACTTCAGGATCTTCGCCATGGCAGCGGGAGCCCTCTCGGAAATCTGGGTGAAATCACTGCGCCCCGGGCGCCCGGTCCTTGTCGGATGCTGGGGCCAGGGGCGCAGTGGTTCGAGCAAAAGTGCTTGCTACGAGGTCGGGTGGTCCGGGGTGACCCCCGGATCTCCCTTACTTCTCGACGATCGCGAGGACGTCGCGGGCCGAGAGGACGAGGTACTCCTCGCCGTTGTACTTGACCTCGGTGCCGCCGTACTTGCTGTACAGAACGACGTCGCCGACCTTCACGTCGAGCTCGACGCGCTTGCCGTCCTCGATGCGGCCCGGACCGATGGCCAGGACGACGCCCTCCTGGGGCTTCTCCTTGGCGGTGTCCGGAATGACCAGGCCCGAAGCCGTGGTCTGCTCGGCGTCGAGCGGCTGGACCACGATGCGGTCCTCGAGCGGCTTGATGGCAACCTTGGAGCTGGCGGTCGTCACGATCCGACCTCCCCCTTCGGAGATCTCACGGGGTTAACTGTCTGAGGTGGCGACCAGGTGGATCCGTCGTCGCGGGTGCCGGACCTGCCCGTCGCGTGTGTTGGCACTCTCCAGGGGGGAGTGCCAGACCTGAGACTATGACTGCGGTTAGCACTCGGTCAAGCGGAGTGCCAATTGCCTGCGGCGCGTCGCGGGGATGGGTGCCTTTTCGGCACGGGGTCGTGCAGTCGGCGGTGTTGCGGTGACCGTCACCGGGGGCTGCCGCCCCCAGGCCCCCGCTTCGGCCCTGAACGGGCCTCGTCCTCAATCGCCGGACGGGCTGAGAGATGAGCGGCGCTCGCCAGGAACCGTCGGTGGGCTGATTCGGGCGGTGTAGTCCTCCAGCCTGCCCACCCTCAGGCCCCGCTCCTCCAACTCCCCCAGCAGCCGTGTCGTCCGTTCCGTCAGCGACAGTGTCGGGGCCTCGCCCGACGGTACGGCGATGATGTCGCCGGGGGTCAGGTGGTGGGGGCCGTCGGTGTAGGTGAGGTGGCCGTCGGGTTCCAGGGTGGCCCGCCACAGGACCACCGTCCGGATGCCGCAGTCGGCGGCGGCTCGCAGGGTGGTGGTGTCGTACGTGCCGTAGGGCGGGCGGAAGAGGCGGGGGCGGACGCCGAAGCGGGACGTGAGTTTGTGCTGCTGGCCGCAGATCTCGGCGCGCTGGCCGGCGTACGGCAGACCGCGCAGGGCCGGATGGTCGAGGGTGTGGTTCTGCAGGCTCGCGCCGACCGCGCGCAGGCGGGCGAAGTGCGCGTACCCGGGGCCGGCCACCGTGTCCGTGAGGAACAGGCTGACGGGGAGCCGGTGCTCGCGCACCAGGTCGATGAAGCGGGGGTCGCGTTCGGCACCGTCGTCGTAGGTGAGGAAGACGACCCTGTCGCGGGTGGGGACGTGGTCGACGACGGGCGGGAGCGCACCGGCCTCCGGCGCCGGGCCGGCTCCGGGGGACCGGCGGCCCGTACCGTCCTCCGCTCTCTCCCCCGTACCGCATCCGGCGATCACGGCCAGCAGGGCGACGGTGCCCGCCAGGAGACGGACCCTCACAGGTAGTCCTCCAGGCGGGCCACCGCGTACCCCTCCGCCGTGGCCTTGTCCAGGAAGCGGCGGATCATGTCCGGCATCGTGCCCTTCCAGTCCTTACGGCCCCGGAAGTGGGTGAGGACGATGTCGCCGGGGTGCAGGTCGCGGTCCCACTCGCGGTACTCCCAGTGGTCGACGAAGACCTCCTCGTTCCAGAGGGGGACGTGGGTGATCCCGCAGGCCTTCGCGGCGCGCAGGGTGGCCTTGTCGTAGTTGCCGTAGGGCGGGCGGAAGAGGACGGGGCGCTCGCCGTAGCGCTCCTCGACGACCTTCTGCATGCCGCAGATCTCGCGCTTCTGGCGGGCGTAGGACAGGGCCGGCAGGTAGGGGTGGTGGAGGGTGTGGTTGTGCAGGGCGACTCCCCGGTCCCGCATCTCCTTGAAGTAGCCGTAGTCCTCCTTGACGAGGTAGTCGCTGAGGAAGGCGCTGTACGGGATCCTCAGTTCGCTCATCATCCGCAGGAACGCCGGGTCCTTCTCGGCGCCGTCGTCGATGGTGAGGAAGAGGATCCTCTCGTCGGTGGGGACGGTGGTGAAGACCGGGGGGAGTTCCAGGCGGCGGTGGCCGTCGACCTCGAAGCCGTCGCGGGTGGTGATCCTCGGTTTCCTCGCCGGGGGCGGCGGGGCGGTCAGGGGCACCTTCTTCAGTCCCCAGCGTTTCGCGGCGGCGACCTTCGCGGTGTGCGCCGCGCGCAGTCGGGTGGCGTAGGCGTCGAGCGCGCGGGCCGGGGGTGCCTTCAGGGGCTGCTGGCCGCCCGCCGGTTCGACCCGGGCGTCACCGTCGCCGCCCGGTCCGCAGCCCGAGGCGATGGAGGCGAGAGCGAGTACCGCGAGGCCGATCCGCACACCACCGAACGGCCACCTTTTATCGTTTTGTCCTACTGCTCGCATGGTGCCGGATCCTCGCAGTCCGCCACCGGGAACCCGGCCCGACACCGCGGCCGGAGGCATACGGTCCACCGACTGGCCCACAATGACCCGGTGAACGACCTCGCTCCCCTCCTCACCCCCGAAGGCCGCGCCCTCCTCGACGAGGTGCGCGACACCGATCCGGCGCACGAACTCGCCGTCGCGACCCGGCTGCGCCGCGAGCACCCCGCCGAGCTGGTGTCGGCGGCGCTGGGCCAGGCGCGGCTGCGGCAGCGCGCGGTGGCCAAGTTCGGGGCGGAGGACGCGCGGCGGATGTTCTTCACGCCCGACGGGGTGGAGCAGTCGACGCGGGCGAGTGTGGCGGCGTACCGGGCCGAGTGCCTCCGGGCGCTCGGGGTGCGGTCCGTCGCCGACCTGTGCTGTGGGATCGGCGGCGACGCGATCGCGTTCGCCCGTGCCGGGATCCGGGTGCTGGCCGTCGACCGGTCCCCGCTGACCTGCGAGGCGGCCCGCGCCAACGCCGACGCGCTCGGTCTCGCCGGCCTGATCGAGGTGCGCGAGGCCGACGTGACGGAGGTGGACACGGCCGGGTACGACGCCGTGTTCGTCGACCCGGCCCGGCGTTCCTCCAGACGCGGCCGGATCTTCGACCCGGAGGCCTACTCCCCTCCCCTGTCCTGGGCCGTGTCCGCCGCGCTCGGGGCACCGCTCGGCCTGCTGAAGATCGCGCCCGGCGTTCCGCACGAGGCGATCCCCCCGGAGGCGACGGCCGAGTGGGTCTCGGACGGCGGGGACGTCAAGGAGGCCATGCTGTGGTTCGGCCCGGACGTGACGCCGGGGGCGCGGCGGGCGACACTGCTGCCCGCCGTCGCCGGCATCTACGTGACACCCGGGACCATGCTCCCGGACCCCGGGGTCCGGCCGGTCGGGCGGTACCTGTACGAGCCGGACGGCGCCGTCATCCGCGCCCACCTGGTCGCCGAGGTGGCCGAGGAGGTGGAGGGCGGGCTGATCGACCCGACCATCGCCTACGTCACCTCCGACGAAGCGCACCGCACGCCGTACGCCACCGCCTACGAGATCACCGATCGGCTCCCGTTCAACGTCAAGAAGCTGAAGGCGCTGCTGCGCGAGCGGCGGGTCGGTGTCCTGACCGTCAAGAAGCGCGGCTCGGCGGTGGAACCGGAGGAGCTGCGCCGCAAGGTCCTGCCCAAGCCGCACGGCCCCGGGTCCGTCACGGTCTTCCTGACCCGCGTCGCCGGCGCCCCGACGATGCTGCTGGGGCACCCGGTGCGGTGAGGTCCGCCGGGACGTTCACCTCAGGGACGCCCACAGCTCCCCCGCCTCCGGCTCGTCCGCGATCACGCGGTTACGGTCCCAGGGGGCCGGGACGACCGGCATGGTGAGGGTCGTGACGTCGTCGGACGGGAGGTCCCGCAGGCTCTGGGCGAGGCGGGTGAGTTCGCCGAGCGAGTCCAGGCCGGTGTCGGTGGTGAGGCTGTCGGTGACGGTGTCGGCGAGCCGGTACAGCCGGGTGGGGCCGGCCAGCAGGTCCTCGTCCGCGACCTGCTCCAGCAGCGCCTTCACCAGCTGGTGCTGGAGCCCTATGCGGCCGAGGTCGCTGCCGTCGCCGATGTCGTACCGGGTGCGGGCCAGGGCGAGGGCGTCCGTGCCGTCGAGGTGGTGGGTACCGGCGTCCAGGGTGAGGTGGCTGCGGTCGTCGTCGATGTCCTCCTCGGTGGTGACGGTGACCCCGCCGAGCGCGTCGACCAGGCGGGCGAAGCCGGCGAAGTCGATCTCGACGTAGTGGTCCATGCGGACGTCCGTGAGCGACTCGACGGTCTTCACGGCGCACACCGGCCCGCCCACCTCGTACGCGGTGTTGAACATCACCCCGGAGGCCGCACGGGTCGATTCCCCGTCCTGAAGCGGGCAGGAGGGCCGGTCGACGAGGGTGTCGCGGGGGATGCTGACCACCGTCGCGGCGGTCCGGCCGGCGTCGAGGTGGACGACCATGGCGGTGTCGGAGCGGGCGCCGCCGCTGTCGCCGCCGCCGAGCGCCTGGTTCTCCTCGCCGCTGCGCGAGTCGGAGCCGAGCACGAGGATGTTCAGGGACTCGGTCGGCAGGGGCGTGGCCGTGGCGGACGCGTCCGGGGACGGTGTGGTCACGGCCTTGGCGGGGCGGTCGTCGCCCAGGGCGCTGTCGATGTCGACGCTGTCGATGTTGCCGTTGAGCTGCCAGTACGCCCAGCCGGCCGCTCCGGCGCCCAGGACCAGCAGGCCGGCCAGCGTCAGCCCCGTGATCCTCAGTGCTTTCGCCCGCCGGCCCGTCCGTATGTCCGGACCCCCGGCCTCGTCCCCGTCGTTCCCGGCCCCGCCGCTCTTCTCATGTCCCCTCACGGACAGGAACGTAAGTCCGAATTATGACGAGCAGCTACTCCCGGAGAGCTTTCTTGTGAAATTCTCAGACTTCCGGCATGTCGCCCGGCGGTCCGAAACTTTCGGACCGGCTCACGCCCCCGTTGGCGGCGCCGTACTGCTCCGCACCACCAGGCTCGTCGCCAGCTCCACCCGGGTCGCCGCCGCCGAGTCCTCGTCCCTGCCCAGATCGAGGACCAGCCTGGCCGCCGCCTCGGCCATCTCCGTCAGCGGCTGCCGTACGGTCGTCAGCGGCGGCCCCACCCAGCGGGCCACCGGCAGATCGTCGAACCCGACCACGCTCAGGTCCTCCGGGATCCGCAGCCCCAGCTCCCGCGCGGCCTCGTACAGCCCGAGGGCCTGGAGGTCGTTGCCGGCGAAGACCGCGGTGGGCCGGTCCTCGCGGCGCAGCAGGGCGAGACCCTGCCGGTAGCCGGCCTCGTGGTGGAAGTCCCCTGTCATGATCAGCTGGGGGTCGACCGGCAGCCCGGCGGTCTCCAGGGCGGCCCGGTAGCCGTCGACGCGGGCGCGACTGCACATCATCTGCGTGGGCCCGCTGATCGCGCCGATCCGGGTGTGGCCCAGGTCCACCAGGTGCCGGGTCGCGGCGAGCCCGCCCTGCCAGTTGGTCGCGCCGATGGAGGGCACGTCGGTGCCCGGGTCGCCGGCCGGGTCCATCACCACGAACGGGATGGAACGGCTGGTCAGCAGGGCCCGCCCGGACTCGTCGAGGCCGGACAGCACGAGGATGACGCCGTGCGGGCGGCGCGCGGCGACCTGGTCGGCCCAGGTGCGTCCGGGCGTGAGCCGGCCCGCGCTCTCGGAGAGGACGACGCTCAGGCCCTCGTCCCGGGCCACGTTCTCCACGCCCCGGATGACCTCCATCGCCCAGGCGCTCTCCAGTTCGTGGAAGACCAGGTCGATCAGGGGCGAGCGGGTGGACTCGGCGCGGCGGCGCCGGTAGCCGTGGGCACGCAGCAGCCCTTCGACCCGGCTCCGGGTGGCGGGGGCGACGTCGGCACGACCGTTGAGGACCTTCGAAACAGTCGGGGCGGAGACGCCGGCCTCGCGGGCGATCTCGGCGAGGGTCGCCGTCCGGGCTCTGCGCCCTTGCGTCCGGGTTTCAGCGGGCTGCGGGGAAGTCATGGCCGCGATCGTAACCCTGCGGGCCCTCTTGACGAAGACTTCCGGGGGCCATAGGTTCCCGGAACATTCGAACCGAAAATCGAAACATTCGTCGAGAATCGTATGTGTGAGGGCCGTCCGTCCACCCGACAGGAGCTCCATGACCACCGCGCCCTGGCGTGACCCCGCCCTACCCGCCGCCGCCCGCGTCGACGACCTGCTCTCCCGGATGACCCTGGAGGAGAAGACCGCCCAGCTGTACGGCGTGTGGGTGGGCGCCGACACCGGCGGCGGGGGCGTCGCCCCGCACCAGCACGACATGACCGCCGACCACGACTGGGACGAGCTGATCACCCTCGGCCTCGGTCAGCTCACCCGCTCCTACGGCACCGCCCCCGTCGACCCCGGCCTCGGCGCGCAAGCACTGGCCCGCGCCCAGCGGCAGATCGCCGCGGCCGGCCGCTTCGGCATCCCGGCGGTCGCGCACGAGGAGTGCCTGGCCGGATTCACCGCCTGGCAGGCCACCGCCTACCCCGTCCCGCTGGCCTGGGGCGCGAGCTTCGACCCCGGGCTGGTCGAGGACATGGCCCGCCGCATCGGCCACGACCTGCGCGCGGCGGGCGTCCACCAGGGACTCGCGCCCGTCCTGGACGTCGCACGGGATCTGCGCTGGGGCCGGGTGGAGGAGACCATCGGGGAGGACCCGTACCTGGTCGGCACGGTCGGCGCCGCCTACGTACGCGGGCTGGAGTCCGCCGGGGTCGTCGCCACGCTCAAGCACTTCGCCGGGTACGCCGCCTCCGCCGGGGCGCGCAACCTCGCGCCGGTGCGGGCCGGGACGCGGGAGTTCGCGGACATCACCCTGCCGCCGTTCGAGATGGCGCTGCGCGAGGGCGGGGCGCGCTCGGTGATGGCCGCGTACACCGAGACCGACGGCGTGCCCTCGTCGGCCGATCCGGCGCTGCTCACCCGACTCCTGCGCGACGAATGGGGTTTCACCGGCACGGTCGTCTCCGACTACTTCGGCGTCGGCTTCCTGGAGAGCCTGCACCGGGTGGCGGGCACCCCGGCGGAGGCCGCGCACGCGGCGCTGCTGGCCGGCATCGACGTCGAACTGCCCACGCCCAAGTGCTACGGCAGCCCCCTGTCGGCGGCCGTCCGGGCCGGCGAGGTCCCGGAGGAACTGGTCGACCGCGCGGCCCGCCGGGTGCTGCTCCAGAAGTGCGAACTGGGCCTCCTCGACGAGGACTGGACCCCGGAGCCGGCCGGTCCGGTCGACCTCGACTCCACCGGGAACCGCGCCCTGGCCCGCCGCCTGGCCGAGGAGTCCGTGGTCCTCCTCGACAACCCCGACGGCCTGCTCCCCCTCTCCCCCGACACCCGGATCGCGGTCGTCGGCCCCCGCGCGGCCGACGCCCTCGCCATGCTGGGCTGCTACGCCTTCCCGTCCCACGTCCTCCCCCACCACCCCGGCGTCCCGACGGGCATCGGGATCCCGACCGTGCTGGAGTCGCTGCGCGCCGAACTCCCCGACGCCAAGGTGACGTTCGCGCCGGGCTGCGACACCTCCGAGCCGGACACGGCGGGCTTCGCGGAGGCGGTCGCGCGGACGGCGGAGGCGGACGTGTGCGTGGCGGTGCTCGGCGACCGGGCGGGCCTGTTCGGCCGCGGCACGTCCGGCGAGGGCTGCGACGCGACGGACCTGAACCTGCCCGGCGTCCAGGCGGAGCTGCTGAACGCGCTCGTCGCGACCGGCGTACCGGTCGTCCTGGTACTGCTCACCGGCCGCCCGTACGCGCTCGGCCGCTGGCACGGCCGCCTGGGCGCCGTCGTCCAGGCCTTCTTCCCGGGGGAGGAGGGCGGCCCGGCGGTGGCGGGAGCGCTGTCGGGCCGCGTCAACCCGTCCGGCCGCCTCCCGGTGAGCGTCCCGCGCCTGCCCGGCGGCCAGCCCTGGACCTACCTCCAGCCGCCGCTCGGTCTCGCGGGCGAGGTCAGCAACCTCGACCCGACCCCGCTGTACCCCTTCGGCCACGGCGGCTCGTACACGACGTTCGCGTGGTCCCCCGACGTCCGGGACGAGAACGCGGAGATCGGCACGGACGGCTCGTACGACGTCTCGCTGACCGTCCGCAACACCGGTGACCGGTCCGGCGCCGAGGTCGTCCAGCTCTACCTGCACGACCCGGTGGCGTCGGTGACCCGCCCGGACGTCCGCCTGACCGGCTACCGGCGGGTCGAGCTGGCGCCGGGCGAGGCGTCCCGGGTGACGTTCCGCTTCCACACGGACCTGTCGGCGTTCACCGACCGTTCCGGGCGCCGGGTGGTCGAACCGGGCGCGCTGGAGCTGCGGTTGGCGGCCTCCAGCACGGACGTCCGCCACACGGCCCGGCTGCGCCTCACGGGCCCGGTGCGCGAGGTCGGCCCGGACCGGCGGCTGCGGTGCGGGACGGAGGTGGAGCCGGCGGGCACCGGGGCGTGAGGCGCCGGGTCAGACGCTCCCGAGCGACTCGAACCGCCACCGGTGCACCGGACGGGTGACCAGGTCCCCGTCCGGCTCGGGAAGTTCGGGGAGGTCGGCGTCGTACGGGGCGTCCCACCAGGTGATGACCAGGACGCGGTCCTGCGGGGCGCGGAGGGTCTCCCGGCGCAGGGGCCGCTCGGGCAGCTCCCGCGCCCGCTCCTGTGCCCAGGCCAGCAGTTCGGCGCCCCGGCCGGGCAGTGCCCGGGCCTCCCACATCAGTACGACCGTCATGAGTACAGGTTGTCCTTGGCGGTCTCGTGCACGTGGTCGTGCGGGTGCGAGGTGCCCGGCACGTGCGGGTCCGTCACCGGGAGGGAGGAGTCGGCCGACAGGTCCCAGTCGGAGGCGGGGCGGTTGCGGGCGACCATCTCCGCGCCCAGCGCCGCGACCATCGCGCCGTTGTCCGTGCACAGCTTGGGGCGCGGTACGCGCAGCCGGATCCCGGCCGCCTCGCAGCGCTCCTGGGCCAGGGCCCGCAGCCGGGAGTTGGCGGCCACGCCGCCGCCGATCATCAGGTGGTCGACCAAGGGCATGCGCCGGTCGTCAGACGAGCCCTTTCTCCAGCGCCTCACGCCTGACCTCGACGAGCCGTGGCTCTCGGTCGTCGAGCCTGGCACGCCAGAAGTTCCATCCGGGGCACGCCTTCGTCTGGAGGACGAATTCCCCGGCTGCGGACAGGGACCCAAAGCTCTCGCCGGAGGCCACCTGGATCCGGCCGTCATCGAGTACCCGGGCGTGGAACTCTTCGTTGCGGCGCCGCCCCACGAGCTGGACTCCCCTGGGAAGGAGACCCTTGGCGATGAGATCGGTGACCGCGACGTCGTACCGTGCCCGGGTCCGTGTGCGAGAGCGGTCGGAACGCTGCGCGGGGACGACCGAAGCGCCGAAGGAGGCCGCGGGGTTCCAGATGATCTCGCACAGCCGTCGGTAGAGGTCCTGTCGCGTGCGGATCGCTGCCTTGTCGAACTTGGGGAAGGCCCGGAGTGCCCGGTCGAGCTTGTGCTGCTTCACGAACTTGTTGAAGGGGGCGTTCCGCTCCCGGTGCTTGGGGTGCAGCGCGCCGGCGAGGTGGTTCTGCCGCTGGTAGTAGTCGAGCTTCTCCTCGTACGGAAGATCCTGGTAGCTGGCGTTGTCCGACTTCTGGAGCAGCAGCAGCGCGCCGAGGCGGTTGCGGTAGGAGTCGAACTCGGCGTGAGTGGGCGTCTCGGGCTGGTAGCGGTCGAAGTGGTTGGCCCAGATGTGCTCGATCTCGAAGGGCCGTCGGCTGTCGAGGTACCTGCTCATCTCGTCGCCCCGTGCGCAGGCCGTCTCGACGTGGCCGGTGAGGCGGGCGAGGAGGTAGCGCACCTGGCGGCGGTTGTTGGAGCGTAGGCCGTAGGTGTTCATGCCGGTGAAGTCGTAGTCCAGGGCGGCGACCTCGCGGGCGAGTACCTCCCGGAGTCTGTCGACGCCGACGCCGCCGCGCAGGAGACCGACGAGCCTGACGGCCTCGCGATCGAGGTCGGTGCCCGAGGCGGGCAGGTCGTTGACGAGGCGGCGTACGAACACGAGGTCGAGGTAGTCGGCGATGAGCTTCGCCTTCGCCTTGAAGGTGGAGATGTCGTCGCCGGGACCGACCGCGGCCAGGATGGGGGCGGCTTGCATGGAGATGCCGTTGTAGGCGTTGAAGTAGACGCCGCCGAGCTCGGGAACGTAGTTGGTGGCTGCCGAAGCCAGTGCGAGGTACCTCTTGGCGTTCCCCGCCAGATCGTCGATCAGCCTGCGGTGATCCGACGAACGCGTCAGTTCCAGACGGACCGCGTTGTCCTTGACCCAGGTGTGGAAGGGACCGTTGATCTTCTCTACGTCCTCGGAGAGTTCGTCCGAGTCCTTTCCTGTACCGACCTCCGCGTACCGGCCGATCAGGTAGGTCTTGATGAACTCGCTGGGGGCGTTCACGTCGACACCGGCCAGCTCGGAGATCATCTGACGCCAGACGTTCGCAGCACCGCCCGCGTGCTCGGCGTCGACCTCGGACAGCAGGAAGCTCTTCAGCAGGTCGATCGGACCGAGTCGTACCCCTCGGTCGTTCATCGACTCGTACATCTCCCAGCCCTGTTCCGAGGTGGCCGCCCGGATGCCCACCATGCAGACGCCGTCGAGGAGCCAGTCGACGAAGTAGGGCAGCGCGTCGCCACGCAGGTCGTCCGGGAACTCCTCGCGGAAGACCCGGGACGCATCCCACAGCCTGCGCAGGGCACCGGAGGCACCTTCGGGGAGTACGTAGTCGTTGTCCTTGAAGACCTCGTCCAGGAACTGTCGGCGTTCCGGGATGTCGAGGGTGTGGACGGACTTCCCGAACTTACGGGTCTCGATGAGGCCGGCCAGCCTCGCCGCGTCGTGGTCGAGATCCTGGGCCCGCAGTAGTTCGCGGAGGTAGACCAGCATCAGGTGCAGTGTCGTGATGCGTTGCTGCCCGTCCACGAGGTAGGTGACGGACGCGTCCACGTGGTAGACGTACGGGCCCATGAAGTAGGGCTGGTATCGGGCGACGTGTTCCCGGTCGTGTTCGAGCTTCCAGTTCTCCACGAACTTCTTGCGCAGGTCTTCGATGAGGCGGCGCACGTCCGTACGTCCCCAGGTGAAGTCACGCTGGTAGCTGTCCAACTGGTAGCGGTGGCCGGTGAACACCTCCTCGATCGTCATTGCCTTGCTCTGGATCAGGTTCTCCAGCAACGCGCCCCCCGGGTTTTCGTGATCGTTCCCCACACCCAGCTTGCACCGGGCGGAACGTTGAGACTAGAGGAGGTGGTCGGCCTTGCCTGCCTTGATGTCCAGGATCAGCTGCGCGAGGGCTTCGCGGGTGTCGGTGAGGGGGTGGTCCTCCTGGCCGGCTATGGCGATGTAGGCGTTGCCTTCGGTGTCGGTGCCTAGGCGGAAGCAGTTGTTGCCTTCGCCGCAGAAGGGGGCTTCCCACTGGATGTCAGTCACGGTTACTCCCTCAGAGGTCATGCGTGAGCTGCCTGATCAGGTCACGGGAATCGGGTGTCGGTAGCGAGGCTCCGTCCATCCACTCCAAATGGCTACGGTACTTGGAGAGTTGAGCCCCGGCATGTGTGAACTCGGGCCCATGGGCCGAGTCGAGCTGCACCGTGTCGAGCTGGGGCACGGGGCCTTCCGCGTAGAGCAGGGCGTGTCCGGCTCCGGGGAAGCCGCCCACCTTGAATGGAACGATTCTCACTTCGACATTCTCGCGTTCGGATGCCTCGCACAGGTAGTCCAGTTGCCGTTGCATCGCCGTGGTACTCCCGAAGGGCATGTGCAGGGCGGCCTCATGGACATAGGCGATATAGGGCACCTTGCCGGGGATGTCGAGGATCTGTTGGCGTTCCATGCGGTGGGCCACGCGCAGTTCGATCTGGAGTCTGGTCAGCGGCGGCAGGACCGCATCGAAGACGGCTCGCGCGTATTCCTCGGTCTGCAACAGTCCTGGCACGTGGACCACTTGGGTGGTGCGGACGCGCGTGGCGTGCCACTCGAGTTCAGCGATGTCCAGCAGCCCGGCGGGCAGAGAACCTCGGTGCTGCTCCCACCAGCCGCGTTCCTTGTTGGCGGCCATCACTGTCAGCGCCTCGATGTAAGGCTCGTCTGCGCAGGCGTAGTTGCAGGCCAGCGTGCGAACGCGGTCGGCAGAGAAGGGCCGGATACCGGACTCCATGTTGGACAGCCTGGTGCGATCGACCCCCAGGAGTCCCGCGGCGTATTCGGTCGTGCGTTCGGCAGCGAGCCGCAACTTCCGCATCTCGGCGCCGAGTCGCTTCTGCCTCTCGGTCGGCGTGGTTCTGGTCGACATGGCGTCCTTTGTGAGTTGAGGCACCCAGTGTGCCCGGTGCGTGACACAGCGCTCAACTCCTCAGGGGGTAATTATCTCCGAAAGGTTGGACATGGTGACCCGCCGACTTCTACTGTCAGCGATGAAGCAGCCACAGCGCGCTACTGGAAGTGCATCGCGTGAGCCTGCCCACACTCTCCTGCCCTGGGAGGGGTGGGCTCGCGTCAGGGAGACAGGCCACCGGCTGCGCGCCCCGACCCTCATCCACCCTTTGCTGTAAGGGGATCCGCCATGTCTGCGACGACAGCCTTCACCCTGTGTCCCATCTCGTCGGACGTGCTTCCGGCGACCAAGCCCACGCCCGACACCCTCGCCTACAGCTTCACCCTCCCCACCGCACTGACCAGTGCGGCGATGGTCAGGGCGGCGACTCGTACCGCCCTTGACCTGCACGGACTGGGTGACGTGACCGAGGCCGTGGTGCAGACGGTGAGCGAACTGACCGCTTGCGCCTGCCGCTTCAGCGCCGCCGATGACATCTACGTGTCCCTACGGCACCGCGACGGCACGGTCCGGGTGATCGTCTACGACGGTCACCCCCGCCACACCCATCCCCGTCTCTCCGCGGCCTGCGACGCCCGGCGCAAGGCGACTCTCCGTGTTCTCACGGCGGTCGTACGGGCCTGCGGCGGAACGTGGGGACTCGACGCGGCCCGGCAACCCGGCGGCGGCACGCGGATGTGGGCGGTCCTGCCCATCGCCGGGGCGCG
Source organism: Streptomyces sp. NPDC059787 (assembly GCF_042732315.1). Taxonomy (NCBI): domain Bacteria; kingdom Bacillati; phylum Actinomycetota; class Actinomycetes; order Kitasatosporales; family Streptomycetaceae; genus Streptomyces; species Streptomyces sp. NPDC059787. Next base: position 310,240 of record NZ_JBHWHX010000001.1, on the reverse strand, counting down.
GGCGTACGGGAAGAGGCGATGACCTCGCCGAGTTAGGCCGGCTCCGCCTCGTCCTCGATCACTTCGCCGCCGAGCGCCTCGGCGATCGCCTTGAACTCGTCCAGGGCCGCTTGCAGGTCCTGGACGATCTCCTGGGCGATGACCTCCGGTTCGAGGTCGCTGTCCGCGTCCTCCAGGGCCGGGTCCTTCATCCAAGTGATGTCCAGGTTCACCTTGTCGCGCTTGATCAGCTCGTCGTAGGTGAAGACCTGCCAGGGACCGTCCGGTGACTCGGAGGGCTTGCGGTTCTCGTGGGGCTCGTCCGGGCGGTAGGCGGCGACGAAGTCGTCCAGGTGGGCACGGGTCAGGGGGCGCTTCTTCAAAGTGAAGTGCTGTCCGGTGCGGAAGTCATACACCCAGGTCTTCGTCGTGTGTGGCCTGCCGTCTGCTCGCGGCGGCTCCTTGTCGAAGAAGAGGACGTTCGCCTGCACTCCGCCCGCGTAGAAGATGCCCTTGGGGAGCCGCAGGATCGTGTGCAGGTTGAACTCCTGCAACAGCCGGCGTCGGATCGTCTCGCCGGCGCCGCCCTCGAAAAGGACGTTGTCGGGAAGGACAACAGCGGCTCGGCCGTCGACCGCCGTCAGCGACATGATGTGCTGCAGGAAGTTGAGCTGCTTGTTGGACGTGGTCGCCGTGAAGTCGTCACGGTCGTACTCGACGTCCTCCTTCTCCACTGAGCCGTCCTGGCCGATCACATTGATCGCGGACCTTTTACCGAAAGGCGGGTTGGCCAGGACGAGCGTGGCGTGACGGCCGCTGGGTTTCTCAGCGAGAGCGTCTCCGACGGTGACGAGGCTACGGCCGTCGCTGGTGCCGATGCCGTGGAGCAGCATGTTCATCGCGGCGAGGCGGGCAGTGCCGGTGACCAGTTCGTTGCCGCGGATGTGCTCGCCTCGCTGGAGGGCGGCGCGCTTCTCCCCGCTGAGGCCCTTCATGTGGTGCTTACGCAGGTAGGAGTGGGCAGCGATGAGGAAGCCACCGGTACCGCAGGCGGGGTCGGCGATGATGTCGTCCGGGGTCGGGCGGGTGACCTCGACGATGGCGTCGATCAGGGCACGGGGTGTGAAGTACTGGCCTGCGCCGGTCTTCGTGTCGGAGGCACCCTTGTTGAGGAGGCCTTCGTAGGCGTCGCCCTTGAGGTCGGTGCCCTGGATCGTCCACTGCTCGCGTCCGATCAGTTCGACGACGAGCTTTTCGAGGAGGGCAGGCTTGGTGATGCGGTTCTGGGCCTCGGCGAAGATCGTGCCGATGGTGGTGCCGGGGCGGCGGCCGAGTTCGTCCAGGACGTCCCGGTAGTGGCGCTCGAGCTCTACGCCACGCTTGGTGACCAGGGACTTCCAGCCGTACTCCGGCGGGATGACCTGGGTGATCTCGTCGTCCTCCCAGGCCTCCTCGGCCATCTCGTCGACCATCTTGAGGAAGAGGAGATAGGAAAGCTGCTCGACATACTCGATGGTGGACATGCCGTTGTCACGGAGGACGTTGCAGTAGTTCCAGAGCTTGGCGACAAGGCTGTTCGTCTGCGCGGCCGCCTTGGCCCGCACCTCGGGTGCCGGTTCGGTGGTGATCTCTTCGGCGGCGGTCACAGGGGGAGCTCCTGCTGGACGGATGAACGGGGGGGCTCGGTGGGTTCAGGAGCAAGGGAGGCTGCGGCAGGTTTACGGGCGGCTGGGGCGTTCCGCGTGCGCGTGCGCTTCGGCTTGGGCTGAGCGGCCCGCTCAGCCCGGATGCGGTCGAGTACGGCGGCGGCCGACTCGTCCTCCGGATTCTGGGGGACCAGCCCACCTGAGAAAGCCTTGCGGAGCAGCGCCATGCGCAGAAGCGCGGACCGGCGTTGCGCAAGGCGAAGGGCTTCTTCTGCCTTCGCGGCGATCAAGGACTGTTCCTCAATACGCTTCAGGATGTCCAGTTGCACATCAGCGGGCGGAATAGGGACAGGTAGTTCTTTGATCTTCTTCAAGCTGATCGATGCAAGGTTTGTGCTCTGCTTGCCATTTTTCTCGAACCAGCGCCCCATGCTATTCGCCCACCAGGAGAGCAGCTTCGGTAGCAGGACTTCGTTCTTAATGCGAGCTCGGAAGACATGGTTCTGATGGATGACATCATCCATCGCACCTTCCCATACCCAGCCCCGACCGAGCTTGTCCCGGTCACCACCTTCATTCATCAGGACATCGCCAGGCAGCAGCCGCAGTTGGGTCAACTTAAATTGCGGAACGCGGATTAGCGTGACGCACTTGAGGTCGAGGTGCCCTCTTTGCACGTTCGCCACTCTGAGGTAAGGAACTTCGGGCAGAAGCGGGTCTTGCTGCTTCTTGGAATCTTTGGTCACTCCCCCGACGACGTCGGCGATTTCACCGAGTCGTTGCCATGACCATTCCTTCGGAAGCATGGGCAAGGAGCCATCGATTGCCCCCGAGGCGGATGGGGGTGGAGAAGCTTCGGGCAGGTCGCCCACATGGAACCCGAGAGTGACATCGGCCACAGAATGCTTCAGTCGCGCCACGCGCAGGATCGATTTTTGCAGGAGTTTATCTCCTGTATCGAGGCGAGATAGACCCACTTCCAGGGCTTCAACAATCCGCTCCTGCTCACCCAGCGGCGGAAGCAACAGGTTAATATCCTCAAGGATCTTCTGGTTAAGCTTGTAAATTCCGGCCGTGGTACGCACTCGTGATTCGATCTGAGATCGAACCATGGGCGACTGCCAAATAAGCCTGAGAAACGCCGAGTCGAGAACTCGCCCATCAGGGCGAACCCGGATCATCGTGTCCGGAAAGGCCACCGGCGCGGGAACGGTCCCGACGGCCCCGCCGCGCCCGACAAGGCTGAGCGATCCGTTTCCGCGACTGAGCAGAAAGTCCCCTTCGGCCACACAAAAGGGCGCTGCCTCATCAGCCGTCCACGCACCCTGTTTGCTTTCGGACAGGTCGATCCATCCGTCCTTGATCGCGGTCAGGCGCAGGACAGGGAAGCCCCCGTCACGATCGCGGACGGAGCGACCGTTGACCAGGGGCTCGGAGAGGACGTCCGCCAAACGAACGGAAACCCACCCCTCCGGAAGCCCAGCCGACTCCGAAAGTCCCGTCCCACTCAAGCCAGTTCCCGGTTCAGTTCGCCCAACAGTTCCTGCGCCCTCGTCCTGCCGCCGAACGTAACTGCAAACCCGCCACGACCGCCCTGGGCGGTGAACGGCTCGATGTTCAGCTCGGGTGACTCGATGCCCACGTCGTCCGCGATCACGTCGCGGATCCGTTCCAGCCACCACATCTGTTCGTCGGTGAACTCCACGCCCGCCTGCTTCTGACGCAGCAGCCAGCCCTGGAAGCGCTCCTCGACAACGTTACGGTATGGCTGAAGCTGATCATCCGCTCCGAGTTCGTAGCGGATCAGTGCCATCAGGTCACCGAGGCCCGCCTCGCTGCCCGGATGCGCGGCGGCGCGGCCCAGCTGTTCGTAATGGCCCCACAGTATGGACGGCGTCCACGCCCGAGGTCCGCTTTTGATCTTGCCCTCCAGCTCACGCAGCGCCGCCCGCTTCTCCGCGACCGAACGGTTGCCGCTGCCGGAGCCCAGGGCGACCTGAACGGCGGCGTGACGGTCCCGCTCGGCCTTGGTCAGCACCTCGTGCCAGTCCTTCAGCTCCTTACGGGCACGCTCGGCGCGGTCCACCTCGACCACCTCGGTGACGGCCACGGCCGTGGTCTCGTCGTACGTCAGGTCCTGCTGGTGCCGGATCTCGACGATCAGCCTGCGCAGCTCCGGGTTGCCGGTGAGCGGTGCGATGGCGTCCGTGACGAGTTTGCGCATCGCCTGCTCACCACCCGTCCTCAGCGCCGCATCCTGGCGGTCGACGTCGACGGCGTCGGCGAGGTGGCGAGCCAGGGACGTCAACGTGGTGCCGTCGCCCGCGACCTCCTCGATGCGGCGGCGCTCGTCGTCGGTGAGCTGGCGGTCGACGCGGGCGAGGCGGCGGGCCAGGGTCTCGGCCTCGTCCGAGCTCAGGGCCAGTGTGCCCGTCTTGTCCAGGAGCTTCTTCAGGGAGACCTGCCGGTCGCCGGCCGGAATCAGGGGCCGGGCGTCGACGAGGGGCGAGTCCGTGACACCGACCGCGTCCACCAGGACGAACCTGTCCTTGGCCAGGTCCCTCGCGGCTTCCGGGGTGACCGCACGCAGTTCGTCCGGGTCGATGGAACGGGCACCGCGACCCTTCATCTGCTCGAACAGCACCGGGCTGCGCACGGAGCGAAGGAAGATCACGCATTCCAGCGCCTTCACATCCGTGCCGGTGGCGATCATGTCGACCGTGACGGCGACCCGGAGGCTCGGAGAGTTACGGAGGGCGTTGATGAGCTCGTCGGGGTCCTCACCGTTCTGCCGGGACTTGTAGGTGATCTTCTTGGCGAATTCGTCGCCCCGTCCGAAGACCTCCTTGACCTGCTTGAGGACCTCCTCGGCGTGGTCCTCACCCACGGCGAAGACCAGCGTCTTCGGTACCTCGGCGCGGCCGGGGAACCAGCGGGGCCAGGTGTTCTTGTAGAGGGTGAGGACCTGGCGGATCTCGTCCTCGTTGATCACCGAGCGGCCGAGCTCCCGGGTGCTGTACTCGAAGTCGTCCTCGAGTTCCTCGTACCGCTGGGCGCGGGTCTTGCGGTCGCGGATGCGGACGGTCGTGCCGGCCTCGATGGTGGCGCCGCCGTCGTCCCGCAGGTTCGTGTGGACGCGGGCGATGTCGAAGTCGACGTTGACGCCGTCGGCGACCGCCTGCTCGAAGGTGTACTCGGAGACCAGGTTGTTGTCGAAGAAGCCACGGGTCTGTGGAGTGGGGGTGGCGGTGAGGCCGACGAGGTGGGCGTCGAAGTACTCCAGGACGGCACGCCACAGGCCGTAGATCGAGCGGTGGCACTCGTCGACGACGATCACGTCGAAGGACTCGATGGGCACACTCGGCTGGTACTCGACCGACGCGGGGTGGTCTAGCGCGTACGCCTTGTCGCGGTCCTGTTCGGCCTGCTCGTCCTGGGCGTCCGCCGTCGCGTCGTCGTCCGTGAGCGGCTCACCCTTGAGAAGGCTGTACATCTTCTGGATCGTGCAGACGACCACCGCGGACGTCTGCTGGACCCCGGCGGAGCCCAGCCGGTCCACGTTGTAGAGATCGGTGAAGGTACGGCCCTCGTCCGGTGTCTTGTAGCGGCGGAACTCGCCGAGGGCCTGGCGGCCGAGGTTGTTCCGGTCGACGAGGAACAGGACACGCTTGGCGCCCGCGTGCCGCAGCAGCCGGTGCGTGGCGGTCACGGCCGTGAACGTCTTTCCGGCGCCGGTCGCCATCTGGATCAGGGCACGCGGGTGGTCCTGGGCGAGCGACGCCTCCAACCTGTTGATCGCCTCGAACTGAGCTTCCCGCAGACCATGCCGCTCCAGCTCCGGCATCCGCTCACGCAGCGCCGCGCGGAACGTCACGCCCTCCACTTCCGCGTTCTCGGCGCGACGCATCCACTCGGCGATCGTCTCGGGCCGGTGGAAGGCGAACACCGCGCGGGAACGGGCTTCCGGGTCAAGGCGGTTGACGAAGTAGGTCTCGGTGCCGGTGGTGGCGTACCGGAACGCGAACGGCTCGTCCCGGCGCCACACGCTGAGCGCGTAGTCCCGGTGCACGCCGCGCGCGTACCGTTCGTTCTGTGAGAGTGCGCTGCTGAGAGGCGTGCCCTCGCGCTTGGCCTCGATGACGCCGACGATCCTCTGGTCGATGTACAGGACGTAGTCGGCGCGGCCGGTCGCCAGCGTGAACTCCCGTACGGCGACTCCCCGTCCGGCCAGTGGGTTGAGCTGGTCGCGGTCCTGGACGACCCAGCCGGCGGCCTCCAGGAGCGCGTCGATACGGACGCGGGCCTGCACCTCGTTGAGCGGCGTCGGACGCTGCGCCCGCTCGACGATCGCTTGCCGGGCGGACACGGCGACCTTGCGGGGCTGCTGTCGCTCCTTCTCGTAATCGGCCTGCTGGGCCTTGCGCAGTTCATCGATCTGCGACTGGAGCTGCTGCAACTGCTCGGCCAGCGCGGCCTGCGACTGCTGCGCGCTGACCATCAGCGCCTGGGCTTCTTCCCGAGCCCTGCGCTCCGCCTCCAGGCGGTTCTCCGTCTCGCTGAGCCGGACACGCGACTCTGCGAGCGTCGCCCGGTGCCGGTCCAGCGCCTCCCTCAGCGCCCGCGCCTCGGCCGGATCGGTCAGGTCCTGGGGCATGGCGGGCGGCACGAAGGCCCGCACGGTGCGGGAGCCGGTCAGGGCCCGATCGAAGAAGACACCCAGGTCCCAGCAGAGCCGGACGTTGGCGAGGGCGGCGGTCGTGTCGAAGACATGGGCGTGGACGGCCTGATTGCCGCTTCGGCGCAGCGTGTCGAACGCCTCGCGCACGGGGGCGGTGAGCGCGCCGATGTTGGTCAGTGCGCGCAGGCGGTCGATCTGGTTCGTACCGGTGACGCGGATGCCCGTGCGCCGCACCAGTTCCTCGGCCAGCACCTCACCGAACTGGCGCGCGCTGACGGAGGCCGCGTTGGGGTTGGTGAAGACGTTCAGCTCGGCCTGCGAGCCGTAGAGCGCGAGCAGCGGCTCATGCCCGTACAGCATCCCGAAGTTCGGTGAGGCCTTCGCCAACTCGTGCAGGCGGCGGAGCTGTTCGTCCATGCGCGCGTGTCCCCCCGGACTCGACGTGGTCGGCACCGATGACGGCGAACGCCCAGCTTAACCACGTCAGGCCGACTGGACTACGGAACTCCGGCCCTGCCAAAGCCATCGGCACTACCGGAGCCCAAGAGCACGCCATGTGATCGATCCGGCGACGGAACGTCGAGCGATTCGGGTCAGACGCCCCCGAGCGACTCGAACCGCCACCGGTGCACCGGCCGGGCGACCAGGTCGTCGCCCGGCTCCGGGAGTTCGGGGAGGTCCGCGTCGTACGGGGCGTCCCACCAGGTGATGACCAGGACGCGGTCCTGCGGGGCGCGGAAGGTCTCGCGGCGCAGGGGGCGGCGGGCGAGCTCCCGCGCCTGTTCCTCGGTCCAGGCCACCAGGTCCGCGCCCCGGCCGGGGACCGCCCGCGCCTCCCACATCAGTGCGACGGTCACGAGTACAGGTTCTCCTCGCCGACCTCGTGGACGTGGTCGTGGGAGTGGGCGGTGCCGGGCACGTGCGGGTCCGTCACCGGGAGGGAGGAGTCCGCCGACAGGTCCCAGTCGGAGGCGGGTCGGTTCCGGGCGACCATCTCCGCGCCCAGCGCCGCGACCATCGCGCCGTTGTCCGTGCACAGCTTGGGGCGCGGCACGCGCAGCCGGATGCCGGCCGCCTCGCAGCGCTCCTGGGCCAGGGCCCGCAGCCGGGAGTTGGCGGCCACGCCGCCGCCGATCATCAGGTGGTCGACGCCCTCGTCCTTGCAGGCCCGTACGGCCTTTCGGGTGAGGACGTCCACGACCGCCTCCTGGAAGGACGCCGAGACGTCGCGCACGGGGACCTCCTCGCCCGCAGCCCGCTTCGCCTCGATCCAGCGGGCCACGGCAGTCTTCAGCCCGGAGAAGGAGAAGTCGTACGCCGGGTCGCGCGGGCCGGTCAGACCGCGCGGGAAGGCGATCGCCTCCGGGTCCCCCTCGCGGGCGTACCGGTCGATGACCGGGCCGCCGGGGAAGCCGAGGTTCAGCACACGGGCGATCTTGTCGAAGGCCTCGCCGGCCGCGTCGTCGATGGTCGCGCCGAGGGGACGGACGTCGGAGGTGATGTCCGTGGAGAGCAGGAGCGAGGAGTGGCCGCCGGAGACCAGCAGGGCCATCGTCGGCTCGGGCAGCGCGCCGTGCTCGAGCTGGTCGACGCAGATGTGCGAGGCGAGGTGGTTGACGCCGTAGAGGGGCTTGCCGAGGGCGTAGGCGTACGCCTTGGCCGCCGACACGCCGACCAGCAGCGCGCCGGCGAGTCCGGGTCCCGCGGTGACGGCGATGCCGTCGAGGTCGCGGGCGCTGACGCCCGCCTCCTTCAGCGCGCGCCCGATGGTGGGGACCATCGCCTCCAGGTGGGCGCGGCTCGCCACCTCCGGGACGACGCCGCCGAAGCGGGCGTGCTCGTCGACGCTGGAGGCGACGGCGTCCGCCAGCAGGGTGGTCCCGCGCACGATGCCGACGCCGGTCTCGTCGCAGGAGGTCTCGATCCCCAGGACCAGGGGTTCGTCAGCCATCAGGACCTAGCCAGGGGACGTCCCGCTTCAGCGGGGTGGGGAATGGCTTCTCTCACTGCTCTGACCTCGGCTTTCTGTATGGATCCGCACTGTTGTCAGTGGGGCCCGCTAAATTGTCTGTACTGGCTGTGACCGTGCGATTGCGACAGGGGGGTGGTGGGGGTGATGCGTGCCTACAAGTTCCTTCTGCGGCCCACGGTGCGCCAGGAGCAGGCGCTTGCCGGGATGCTGGCCGATCACTGCTCGCTGTACAACGGTGCGCTTCAGGAGCGCCGGGACGCCTACCGGCACGCCTCGAAGACCACCGTTCGTTACGGTGGTCAGTCCGCGCAGCTGAAGGAGATCCGGACGTTCGATCCGGAGCGGCAGGGCCGCTGGTCGTTCTCCTCCCAGCAGGCCACCCTGCGCCGTCTGGACAGGGCGTTCGCCGCGTTCTTCCGCCGGGTGAAGGCCGGTCTCACGCCGGGCTACCCCAGGTTCAAGGGTGTCGGGCACTTCGACACGGTGGTCTTCCCGAAGGACGGAGACGGCTGCCGATGGGACTCCACCCCGCACGACGGGCAGACCAGGGTGCGGCTGCAGGGTGTCGGGCACGTGCGGGTGCACCGGCACCGGCCCGTACGCGGCCGGGTCAAGACGATCAGTGTCAAGCGGGAGGGCCGCCGCTGGTACGTGATCCTGGCCTGCGACGAGGTGCCGGCCGAGCCGCTGCCCGCGACGGGAAGCACCGTCGGCATCGACATGGGCGTGACGCACTTTTTCACCACGTCCGACGGTGAGCACGTGGCCAACCCGCGCTTTGTGGAGACGATGGCGAAGGAGTTGGCCGCCGCCCAGCAGCACCTCGCGACGTTCCCCCGCCGCACCCGGCGCCGCACGAAGAAGCACCGGGCCGCAGCCCGGAAGGTCGCCAAACTCCACGCGAAGATCCGCAGGCAGCGGCTCGACCACCACCACAAGGCCGCGAACACGCTCGTCACCGGGCATGACGTGATCGCGCACGAGAAACTGAACACCGCCGGGATGACCAAAAGCCCGGCAGCCAGGCCCGACCCCGAGACTCCCGGCGGCTTCCTGCCGAACGGGGCCGCCGCCAAAGCGGGCTTGAACCGCAGCATCCTCGACGCGGGTTGGGGGTTGTTCCTGTCGATCCTGGCGCAGAAGGCTGAGAGTGCCGCTCGCCGCGTGATCCCGGTGGACGCCCGCAACACCTCCCGCACCTGCCCCGACTGCGGGCACGTCGCCAAAGAGAACCGCCTCACCCAAGCCGACTTCGAGTGCACCGCGTGCGGCTTCACCGCCAACGCGGACCACGTCGGCGCGCTCAATGTGCTCAACAGGGCCGGGCTGGTCCTCTGCGACGTGGCTTAGCCACCAACACAGGAAGCCCGCAACTTCAGTTGTGGGTGGAGTCACTGGTTTCGGTTCCTTGTACGCCGTTCCCGTCGACGGGATTCGCCGGGTTCACAGAGGTGGACGGATCGGTCAGTCGCATCACCAGGGCGTCCACGTTCCCCGGCTGGTAGTAGCCGCGCCGGACGCCGATGGTCTCGAAGCCGAAGCGCTCGTAGAGCTTCTGGGCGCGCACGTTGTCGACCCGGCACTCCAGCAGCACCTCGGCGCACTCAAAGGCGGTCGCCGCCCGCAGCAGCTCGGTCAGCAGCCGCGAGCCGAGGCCGGTGCCCCAGTGGTCCCGGGTGACGGCGATGGTCTGCACGTCGGCCGCCTGGACACTGCCTCCGCCGTCACCGGCCCCGCCGCCGTCGGACTCCGCGCCGGAGGTGGTCAGGCCCGCGTAGCCGACGATCCGGTCGCCCTCCTGGGCGACGACGTAGCACCGGGTCGCCCCCGGCCCGCGCGCATGGGCCAGCTCGGACCAGAACATCCCGCGCGACCAGGCGTCCTCGGGGAACAGGTCCCGCTCCAGCTCCAGTACGGAGTCGATGTCCCACCAGCGCATCTCGCGCAGCACGGCAGTCTCGGTTCCCGTCACTTGGGGGTGACCACCTTGTAGTTCTTGGGGACCTGGGCATCGGGCCGGCGCAGATACAGCGGCCGGGGCGCGGGCAGCTCCTCGCCCGCCGCCAGCCGCTCGGCGGCCAGCCGGGCCAGGGCGGCGGCGGACACGTGCTCGGGCTCGTGCGCCTTGGGAAAGGTGTCCGGGTAGAGCAGCGCGCCCGCGCCGACGGCCGGGAGCCCGGCCACCCGGTCCGCGATGTCGGCGGGCCGGTCCACGGCGGGCCCGGTGAGACGGGTGCGGGAGTCGGCGTAGCGCGCCCAGTAGACCTCCTTGCGGCGGGCGTCGGTCGCCACGACGAAGGGGCCCTCCAGGTCGGCCGCCCAGGCGAGGCCGTCCAGCGTGCACACGCCGTGCACGGGCACGCCGAGCGCGAGCCCGAAGGTGTCCGCGGTCATCAGGCCGACACGCAGCCCGGTGTACGGGCCGGGGCCGACGCCGACGACGATCCCGGTGACGGCGTCCAGCCGGGAACCTGCCTCGGCGAGCACCCGGTCGATCGCCGGGAGCAGCAGCTCGCCGTGGCGGCGGGCGTCCACCTGGCTCGACGAGGCGATGACGTCGTGGCCGTCGTGCAGCGCGACGGTGACGGCGGGGGTGGCGGTATCCAGAGCGAGCAAGAGCACGCAAACAGCCTACGGCTCCCGAGCCCCGGCCACGGCCGCACGGGTCGGCCGGTCACGTACTGCTACGGTCACGACGACGTACGTAAATAACAGGGCAGAGCGGGACAGAGGTGACGACGGTGGCAGGCACCAGCTCGGCGATCGTGGCGGGGCTGACCGCGGCGGCCCTCGCGACGATCGGCTACCTCGGCCACCGGGCGGCGGTGACCGCCCCGGCCGGGCTGCGCCCCCCGGCGCCCGGCACCGCGGCGGCCGTCCAGAAGGCCCTCCGGGACGGCGACCACCCCGCCGCCCTGCCCGCACGGTCGGGGACGGGCGAACGGGTCGTGTACGCGCTGGACAAGGACCGGGTGTGGCTGGTCGAGAGGAGCGGCAAGGTGCGGCGCACCTACGGGGTCAGCCCCAGCACGGTGGACCCGGAGCCGGGCACCTACCGGGTCACGTCCCGGTCCGCGTCGGTCACCGGATCGGACGGCGTTCCGATCGAGTACGTGGTGCGGTTCGCGTCCGTCGAGGGCACGGCGATCGGGTTCAGCGCGGCGGTCGACGGCTCGGCGCCGCGGCTCGACCCGGAGCAGCGGACGGGCGGCATCCGGGAGACGCGCGCGGACGGTGCGGCGATGTGGGGGTTCGCGACGATCGGGCGGAAGGTCGTCGTCGTACGGTGAGTCCCGGTGTGCGCGTTCCGGCCGGATCACGTGAACGGGGTCCGTACATTCCGACAAGACGTCGGCAAGATGTTGCGTTCGGCGTCCCGGGCGTGGTCACATGGTATCCAGCCCGTGGTTAGGTCTACCTAACCACGCCCGCCCCCGTCCTTCAGGAGGCGTCCATGCCGGCCCATCAGAGCGCCCGCCGGACCACGGCGCAGTCGCGGCCACAGCCGGTCTCCGGAATCCCGATGCACGACCTGCTGGCGTCCTGCGCGGCGGCCGCCGCGATCTCCACCCCGCCCCGCGCACCGGAACCCCGGCCCTGCGAACCGGCCAAGGGGCACCGCGAGGCCGCGTAGGCCCGTCGAGCCGCATGGCTCCGGTCGAGCCGCGTGGCTCCGGTCAGCCGGCAGGACGGTCAGGCCGCGTAACCCGATCGGGCCGCGCGGACCGGTCGGCAGGCAGGACGGTCAGGCCGGCAGCACGTTCAGGCCGGCTAGGACGGCCAGGCCGCGTAACCCGATCGGGCCGCGCGGACCGGTCGGCAGGCAGGACGTTCAGGTCGGCAGCACGTTCAGGCCGCGTAACCCGATCGGGCTACGCAGACCGGTCGGCCGGTCGGATGCCCAGGCCGACGGGGCAGCCGGGCCGCGTGACCCGGTCAGGCCGACAGGACGGTCAGGTCGGTCGTCGACCAGCGTCCGCCCAGGCCGGTCACGGTCACCTGGCGCACCTCGTCGGTGGTGTCGCCGACCGCCCGGTGGATGACGAGCTGGAGACGGTCCTCGGTCAGCTCCTCGACCTTGCCCTCGCCCCACTCCACGACGATCACCGACTCCGGCAGCGAGACGTCGAGATCGAGGTCCTCCATCTCGTCCAGACCGCCGGAGAGCCGGTACGCGTCGACGTGGACCAGCGGCGGGCCGTCCCCCAGCGACGGGTGCACCCGGGCGATCACGAACGTCGGCGAGGTGACCGCGCCCCGCACGCCGAGCCCCTCGCCGAGGCCCCGGGTCAGGGTCGTCTTGCCCGCGCCCAGCTCGCCCGAGAGCAGGACGAGATCACCGGCGCGCAGCAGCTTGGCGAGCCTGCGTCCCAGCTCGCGCATCTGCTCGGGGGAGGTGACGGTCAGCCCGACGGAGTTCGCGGTCGACGTCGGCTCAGCCGGGTTGTGCGGTGCTGCTGCTTCCATAGCGACCAACGGTAGCCCCTGCGGGCACCGCACCCGCACGGACGAGCAGGTCGGCGAGGCGGTCGGTGACCGCCTCCGGGTGCTCCAGCATCACCAGGTGCCCCGCGTCCGGGACCAGCACCAGCTCCGCGTCGGGCAGCAGACCGGCGATCGCCTCGCTGTGCTCGCTCGGCGTGACCAGGTCGTCCACCCCGGCCAGCACCAGCACCGGCAGACCGGCGAAGTGGGTGAGGGCCTCGGTCTTGTCGTGGTCGTTGAACGCCGGGTAGTACTCGGCGACCACGTCGATCGGCGTGCCCTCGATCATCCGCTCGGCGAACCGGGCGACCGCCGGGTCCACGTCCCGCGACGCGAACGAGTACCGCTTGACGACCCCCGCGAACAGGTCCGCGGTGGCCCGGCGCCCCCGCTCCACCAGCTCGGCCCGCTGCCCCAGCGCCTTCAGCACCCCCGGCAGCACCCGCCGCACCGCGTTGACGCCGGCCACCGGCAGCCCGAAGTTGACCTCCCCGAGCCGCCCCGACGACGTACCGACCAGGGCGACGCCCATCACCCGCTCCCGGATCAGCTCCGGGTACTGGTCGGCGAGGGCCATCACCGTCATCCCGCCCATGGAGTGACCGACCAGCACCAGCGGCCCCTCGGGCGCCGCCGCGTCGATGACGGCCTTCAGGTCCCGCCCCAGCTGCTCGATGGTGACCGGCTCGCCCCGCTCCGCCTGCGCCGCACCCCGCGCCGAACGGCCGTGGCTGCGCTGGTCCCAGTGCACGGTCCGTACGACGCCCCGCAGCGCGGCCCGCTGGAAGTGCCAGGAGTCCTGGTTGAGGCAGTAGCCGTGGCTGAAGACGACGGTGACCGGGGCGGGGGCCCTGCGCCCGAACAGCCGGCGCCGGCGCTCGGGGGTCGGGGCGGGGTCGACGTCGTCGGCCTCGTAGTACAGCTCGGTGCCGTCGTCGGCGTACGCCTTGCCGGGCGTGCCGCGCAGCGCGCCGTACGGTCCCGCGGAGTCGAGGGCGAGCCGGGCCTTCCTGCGCATCCCCCGGCCGACCGTCATCCGCTCTATCGCGACGCCCGCGGCGGCCCCGGTGGCGAGCACGCCTATCGCGACACCCGCGACACCGGTGGCGCGACGCCAACTCCCGCCGGACGCGGAGGCGACAGCCGCGACAGCCTCCGCGCTGCTCTCGCTCACGTACCGCTCCCCTCGTCGACGTAGACGCGCGGGACACGGGCCCCGATCCGGGTGACGATCTCGTACGCGATGGTCCCGGCCGCCTGCGCCCAGTCCTCGGCGGTGGGCTCACCGCGGTCACCGGGCCCGAAGAGGACGGCCTCGGCGCCCGGCCCCGGCTCGTCCCCGCCCAGGTCGACGACGAACTGGTCCATCGCGACCCGCCCCGCGACCGTGCGCCACTTGCCCTCGACCAGCACCGGGCCGGTGGAGGAGGCGTGGCGCGGGATGCCGTCCGCGTAGCCGAGCGGGACGAGGCCGAGGGTGGTGACGCCCGGGGTGACGTAGTGGTGGCCGTAGCTGACGCCGTGGCCGCCGGGGACGTGCTTCACCAGGGCCATCGCGGCGGACAGGGTCATCGCCGGGCGCAGTCCCAGGTCGGCGGGGGTGCCGATGGCGGGGCCGGGCGAGACGCCGTACATCGCGATGCCGGGGCGGACGAGGTCGAAGTGGCTGTCGGGGAGGGTGAGGGTGGCGGGCGAGTTGGCGATGTGCCGCACCTCGGGGTCGACGCCCTGTCCCTCCGCGTACGCGACCATCTCCCGGAACCGGGTGAGCTGGGCGGCGATGGAGGGATGGCCCGGCTCGTCGGCGCAGGCGAAGTGCGACCACAGGCCGGTGACCCGGAGCAGCCCCTCCGCCTCGGCGCGCAGCGCGGAGGCGACCAGTTCCGCCCAGTCGTCGCCGGGCTGGCAGCCGCCCCGTCCGAGCCCGGTGTCGGCCTTGAGCTGCACCCGCGCGGGCCGCCCGGCGAGACGAGCCGCCCGGGTGACCTCGTCCAGCGCCCACATGCCGCTCAGGGACACGTCGAGGCCGGCCTCGATCGCCTCCCGCCAGGGCCCGCCGGGCGTCCACAGCCAGCACATGATCCGTACGTCGTCCGGCACCCCGGCACCGGGCGCGCGCAGCGCGAGCGCCTCCTGCGGGGTGGCGGTGCCCAGCCAGGTCGCCCCGGCCTCGACGGCCGCCCGGGCGCAGGGGGCCGCGCCGTGCCCGTACCCGTCCGCCTTGACCACGGCCATGAAGGCGGCGCCGGGCGCCCGCTCGCGCAGGACCCGCACATTGGCCCGCACGGCGGCAAGGTCGATCTCGGCACGGGCCCGCAGCTCCGCACCACCCGGGGCAACTGTCTCGTTCATCCGGCCCAGTCTCTCAGAGCCCCGCTCCCGGGGGCGCTGCCCCCGGGGGCAAGAACAGCCCCTCCGGCGTTTGCGGAGCGGGGTCCGGGGCGGAGCCCCGGGGTCGGGACGGGAAGGGGCGGCGGGGGCGAGGAAAATCCCTGAGGCTCCCACCGCACCCACCGCACCCATCGCCCCAGCCCCACACGCACGCCGAGCCCCCGGTCACCCCCGCGCGACGTCCCGCCACGCCCTCGCGATCCCCTCCGCCACATCGTGCGCCCCCATCGGCGCCCCGTCCGCCGCGAACCGCCCCGCCAGCCCGTGCAGGTACGCCCCCGCACTCGCCGCGTCCACCGCCGGCAGCCCGGCCGCCAGCAGCGACCCGGCCAGCCCCGACAACACGTCGCCGCTGCCGGCTGTGGCCAGCCATGACGTCCCGGTCGGGTTCACCCGCACCACACCCCCGCCCGAGGAGGCGATCAGAGTCGTGGACCCCTTCAACAACACCGTCGCCCCGTACCGCCCCGCCAGCTCCCGCACAGCCGCCAGCCGGCCCCCCTCGACCTCCTCCCGCTCGACCCCGAGCAGCGCCGCGGCCTCCCCCGCATGCGGGGTCATCAACGTCGGCGCCCGCCGCCCCCGCACCGCCGACGCCTCCGCCAGCCGCAGCCCGTCCGCATCGATCAGCACCGGCACATCCGCCGCCAGCACCTCCGCGACCGTCCCCGCGTCGTCCCCGGCCCCCGGCCCGACCACCCATGCCTGCACCCGCCCCGCACGCCTCGGCCCCCCGTCCGACACCAGCGTCTCGGGAAAGCGGGCGATCACGGCCTGACCGGCGGGACCGACGTACCGTACGGCCCCCGCCCCGCCCCGCAGCGCCCCCGCCACCGCGAGCACCGCCGCCCCGGGATACCGGGCGGAGCCGGCCGCGATCCCGACGACGCCCCGCCGGTACTTGTCGCTCTCCACGGCCGGCACCGGCAGCAGCCGGGCCACGTCCGCGTGCTGCAACGCCTCCAGTTCCGGCTCCTCGGGGAGCGACAGCCCGATGTCGACCAGCCGCACCGCCCCCGCGTGCTCCCGCGCCGGATCGACCAGCAGCCCCGGTTTGTGCGTCCCGAAGGTCACCGTGAGGTCGGCCCGGACCGCCACCCCCCGCACCTCCCCGGTGTCGGCGTCGACCCCGCTCGGCAGATCGACGGCGACCACGGCCGCCCGCGCCCGCCCGGCCGCGTCGGCGAGCGGCACCGCCTCCGGCCGCAGCCCGCCCTTGCCGCCGATGCCGACGATCCCGTCCAGAACGAGATCGGCCCGCTCGATCAACGCCTCGGCCCCGTCCACCCCCACCACTCGCCCGCCCGCCCGGCGCAGCGCCGCGAGCCCCCCACCGTGCGCCCGCTCCGGCGCGAGCAGCACCGCGCTCACGCCCGCACCGCGCCGGGCGAGCCGGGCACCGGCGTACAGGGCGTCACCACCGTTGTCCCCGCTGCCCACCAGCAGCAGCACCCTGCTGCCGTACACCCGCCCCAGCACATCCGCACAGGCAGCGGCGAGACCGGCGGCGGCGCGCTGCATCAGCGCCCCCTCCGGCAGCCGTGCCATCAGTTCCCGTTCCGCCGTCCTGACCGTCTCCACGCTGTACGCAGTACGCATGCGTCCGAGTCTCCCGCAGACGGCCCGTCAACTCCCGCAACGGGGAAGCGGACCGCTTGACTCTCTGCCATGCCCTTGCCAAACTCTCGGCCCCCCACAGGATGAATCGATTCAGTCGAATCGGTTCGACGACAGAAGCAGAGGACCCATGGGACGCAGAGCCGCACTCCTCGCAGCAGCCGGCGCCACCGCACTCCTCACCACAGCCGGCGTCATGACGGCCCCGGCGACCGCCGCCACCTCCCCCACGGCCACCGCGGCCCCGGCCCCCGCCCGCGCCGCGGCCTGCGGTGACGGCTCCTACCAGGCCGAGGCCGTGCTCAACGGCAGCACCTGGACGGCCAGGCGCGGCAGCAGCACGGTCTACACCGGCAGCGACATGCGTGCGGCCGTGCAGGCGGCGATCAACAGCCTGTCCTCCGGCCGCACCAGCAAGGAACGGGTGGTGGTCCGCGGTTCGGGCTCCGTCTCCGCCGGTTCCCGCATTTCCCTGCCGAGCTACACGACCCTGGACGTCTGCGGCACCATCGACGTCACCGGCAGCGGCTCCGGCGACCAGGCCCCGGTCTACTCCCGCGGCACCCGCGACATCGAGGTGCAGCACCTCAACGTCACCGGCGCCCCGCTGTACGGGATCTTCATGCGCAACGTGCAGAACGTCGTCCTCGGCCAGATCGACATGCGCCTGACGCGCGGCCTCGGCGTCCGCATCGACAACCGCGGCGACACCAGCCAGTGGACGCGCAACGTCCGTATCGACAACGTGTACGTCTCCGGCGCGTCCAGCCACGCCGTGGAGACGTACGGCGTCGACGGCCTCACCGTCGGCACGGTGACCGCCCGCAACGTCGGCGAGTCGGGGCTGCTGCTGAACCAGACGATCAACGCCACGGTCTCCAAGGTGGACGCGGAGAACGCGGGCACCGGCACCGGGTACGCCGCCTTCCGCATGGCCAACCGCAACGGCCGGATCGGCAGCTCCTACTCCACCAACATCCGCGTCGGCGAGGTCGTCGCACGCGGCGGCGGACGGGGCGTGTTCTGCGTCTCGGAGAGCGGCGGCGCGACGATCGACAGGATCACGCTCTCGAACACGGGCAACAACGCGATCCTCATCGAGAACTGCTACAACGTGAACCTCGCCGCCCAGAGCGGCACGGTCACCGGCGGCGGCGAGATCCGCCTGGCCGCGCGCTCGGAGTTCGCGAACAACAGGGACATCACCGTCCAGAACCTCACGGTGACGAACTCGTCGATCCGCGAGAGCCCCTGCGGCGAGAACACGACGTTCCGCAACAACCGGCTGGTGAACAGCAGCCAGTCGATCTGCTGACGAAAAAGGCGGGGTGCGGCACACCGTGCCGCACCCCGTACGTCCGTCGTCCGCCTCAGTTCGTGGTGAGCATCCCCGCCCGCAGCCGCTTCAGCGTGCGGGACAGCAGCCGCGAGACGTGCATCTGGGAGCAGCCGAGCCGCTCGCCGATCTCCGCCTGCGTCAGCTCCTCCACGAACCGCCAGTGCACGATCTTGCGCTCGCGCTCGTCGAGCTCGGCGATCATCGGGGCCAGCGCGTGGAAGTCCTCGACCAGTTCCAGCGCGGCGTCCTCGGTGCCGATGAAGTCCGCGAGCACGCTCTCGCCGTCCGGCTCGCTGCCGATGGCGGCGTCCAGGGAGGCGGAGTTGTAGCCGTTGGAGGCGATCCGGGCCTCGTTGACCTCTTCCTCGGTCAAGCTCATCAGCTGTGCGAGTTCGGCGGTCGTGGGCGTCCGGCCCAGCCGGCTGCGCAGTTCCTCGGTGGCGCGGGCGAGCTGCACCCGGGCCTCCTGGAGCCGGCGCGGCACGTGCACGGACCACGAGGTGTCCCGGAAGAACCGCTTGATCTCGCCGACGATGTAGGGGATCGCGAAGGAGGTGAACTCCACCTCACGGGAGAGCTCGAACCGGTCGATCGCCTTGATCAGTCCGATCATGCCGACCTGGACGATGTCCTCCATCTCCTCCGGCCCGCGACTGCGGAACCGGCCGGCCGCGAAGCGGACGAGGGACATGTTCATCTCGATGAGGGTGTTGCGCGCGTACTGGTACTCGTGCGTGCCCTCCTCCAGCTCCGTCAGCCGGCGGAAGAACTGCTTGGACAGCTCCCGGGCGTCCTTCGGCGCGACCTGACCGGGATCGGCGACCTCCGGCAGCTCCGTCACCGTCTGAGCTCGGTCGGTCCGCGTCATCGTCGACGTCACTGTTCGCCCTCCCTGTTGGTTCGGTCCGGCTCCGGGCACCGGTTCCACGCGTCTACCCCGGTCCATCCGAAACACGCATCCGGGTCAACGACGGCGGTTGCGCAGCAGCCGCACGAGGGCGAACACGACGGTGAGCACGGCGGCGACGACGAGGAACGCCTGGCCCCAGAGGGGCAGGTCGACCCCGGCACCCGGGAAGGCGAGCACGGGCACCGGTCTCACCCCTCCGCGATCACGACCGCCGAAGCCACCCCGGCGTCATGGCTGAGCGACACGTGCCAGGACCGCACGCCCAGCTCGGCGGCGCGCGCGGCCACCGTCCCCCTCACCCGCAGCCGCGGCTGCCCACTGTCCTCGCACCACACCTCGGCATCGGTCCAGTACAGTCCCGCGGGTGCCCCGAGCGCCTTGGCGAGCGCCTCCTTGGCCGCGAACCGCGCGGCGAGCGAGGCGACACCACGCCGCTCCCCACTGGGCAGCAACAGCTCGCTCTCCAGGAAGAGCCGCTGGGCCAGCGCGGGCGTCCGCTCCAACGACTCCGCGAACCGCTCGATCTCGGCCACGTCGATCCCGACTCCGATGATGCTCATGCGCAGCACCTTACGAGCCCGCACCGGGAGGACGTCGGACGCCGGCGTGGAGGCCGCCGGTTCCCGTGCGCACCGGCGCCCGACGGACGGGCGGGTGCCCGTCAATCCACTTCCGACGCCCCATTTCACCCTTTCCACGCACATGCGGAGGGCTCCGACGGAACCGCCGGAGCCCTCCGCACACATTCCGCCGCCCTACCAGCGGTACCAGCGGCCCCGCGCGCCACCCGTGCCCGCCGGGCGGACGAAGAAGCCCACCAGCCACAGCACGAGCACGACGACCGCGACCCACCACAGCGCCTTGAGCGCGAAGCCCGCACCGAACAGGACCAGCGCCAGGAGAAGAACCAGAAGCAGGGGAACCATGTGTATCAACCTCCGGTCCCGCGAGTGCCCCGGCACTCCCCGCACAAGCTCTCCAACTCCACGTTATTTTCACGGCTTTGGGGGAATCCACGCGGGACGGCCACCCCCGCGGCGGGTCGGGCCGGCGGGAGCGGGCGGCCCGGCGGTCACCGGCGACACCCGTCGGGCCGGGCCGGGTTCGCACCACACGGACTTCCCCTCGCCGCCGTCCCGGGACGGCGGCTGCCGGCCCCACGGGCCGGCACACGCCCGCACCGGTGCCGGTCCGCGCCCGTCCTCCGGGCCCAGGTCCGCGGACCGTTCGAAGGGCAGCGGCGAGTCGGGCGGCGCGGGGTCGGCGTCCTGTGAAGACCTACTCCACCGTCACCGACTTCGCCAGGTTCCGGGGCTGATCCACCTCGTTCCCCCGCGCCGTCGCCAGCTCGCAGGCGAAGACCTGCAGCGGCACCGTCGTCACCAGGGGCTGGAGCAGCGTCGGGGTGGCCGGGACGCGGATGAGGTGGTCGGCGTATCCGGTGACCGCCTCGTCCCCCTCCTCCGCGATGACGATCGTCCGCGCACCCCGCGCCCGGATCTCCTGGATGTTGGAGACGATCTTGTCGTGGAGGACGGAGCGGCCGCGCGGCGACGGGACGACCACGACCACCGGCAGGTCCTCCTCGATCAGCGCGATCGGGCCGTGCTTCAGCTCGCCCGCCGCGAAGCCCTCCGCGTGCATGTACGCGAGTTCCTTCAGCTTCAGCGCGCCCTCCAGCGCGACCGGGTAGCCCACGTGCCGGCCCAGGAACAGCACCGTGTCCTTCGCGGCCAGCGACCGCGCCAGCTCCCGTACCGGCTCCATCGTCTCCAGGACGCGCTCCACCGCACCGGAGATCGACGACAGGTCCCGCACCACCGCGCGGATCTCGTCCGCCCACTTGGTGCCCCGCACCTGGCCCAGGTACAGCGCGACCAGGTAGCAGGCGACGAGCTGGGTCAGGAACGCCTTGGTCGAGGCGACCGCGACCTCCGGACCGGCGTGCGTGTAGAGCACGGCGTCGGACTCGCGCGGGATCGTGGAACCGTTGGTGTTGCAGATCGCCAGCACGTGCGCGCCCTGCTCGCGGGCGTGGCGCAGGGCCATCAGCGTGTCCATGGTCTCGCCGGACTGGGAGACGGCGATGACGAGGGTCTGCTGGTCGAGGATCGGGTCCCGGTAGCGGAACTCGCTCGCCAGTTCCACCTCACAGGGGAGCCGGGTCCAGTGCTCGATGGCGTACTTGGCGATCAGCCCGGCGTGGAAGGCCGTACCGCAGGCGACGATGACGACCTTGTCGATCTCGCGCAGGACGTTCGCCGGGATGCGGACCTCGTCCAGGGTCAGCGAGCCCGCCCCGTCGATACGGCCCAGCAGCGTGTCGGCGACCGCCTTCGGCTGCTCGGCGATCTCCTTGAGCATGAAGTAGTCGTAGCCGCCCTTCTCGGCTGCGGAGGCGTCCCAGTCGACGTGGTACTCGCGGACGTCGGCCGCGCCCCCGTCGAAGTCGGTGACCGTCACCGCGTCCCGGCGCAGCTCGACCACCTGGTCCTGCCCCAGTTCGACGGCGTCCCGCGTGTGCGCGATGAACGCGGCGACGTCCGAGGCGAGGAAGGCCTCGCCCTCCCCCACGCCCACCACCAGCGGGGAGTTCCGTCGCGCGCCGACCACCACGTCCGGCTCGTCCGCGTGGACGGCGACCAGGGTGAACGCGCCCTCCAGACGCCGGCAGACCAGCCGCATCGCCTCCGCGAGGTCCGCGCAGGCGGAGAACTCCTCGGCGAGGAGGTGGGCGACGACCTCGGTGTCCGTCTCGGAGGCGAGGTCGTGGCCGCGCTCGGCCAGCTCGGCGCGCAGGGCGGCGAAGTTCTCGATGATGCCGTTGTGGACGACGGCGACCCGGCCCGCGTTGTCGAGGTGCGGATGGGCGTTGGCGTCCGTCGGGCCGCCGTGGGTGGCCCAGCGGGTGTGCCCGATGCCGGTGGTCCCGGTCGGCAGCGGCCGTTCGGCCAGCTCCTTCTCCAGGTTGACGAGTTTCCCGGCCCGCTTGGCGGTGGCCAGGCCGCCGTCGGCCAGCACGGCGACGCCCGCCGAGTCGTACCCCCGGTACTCCAGCCGCTTCAGTCCGGCCGTCACGACGTTCAGCGCCGACTGCGGCCCCACGTATCCCACGATTCCGCACATGCCCGGCAGCCTACGATCCGCCGGCCACCGGAAAAGGCCTTTGCCTGCCCGAAATCGGAAATTCCCACCGGTGCAGGAAGCACCGGTGGGAAGAAGGGACGCGGGGTGCGTCAGGCGAGCTTGCCGAGCTGGGCGTCGGAGACCGCCGTCGGGAAGTCGAAGTCCTCGCCGGTGGCGGCGGAGGCGAAGTTGGTGACGGTGAAGGAGGCGACGGTGGCACCCTTGCGGGCGACGACCAGCTTCATGGGCGCCTTCACGCCCTCCTCCGCGGCCAGGGTCGCCGTGATCGCGAGGGCCTCGTCGCCACCGCCGGGCGCCTCGGTCTTCTCGACCGACAGGATCTTGAACGGCTCGCCCATGGCGTCGTAGGTGAAGCCTCCGGCGCACTTGCCGACAGCGGCGTCCACGTCCTTGATGACCTGCTCGGCGCCGCCGTCCTCGTAGGAGGCGAGCGTGACGAGCATCTGCTCCGCGTCGAGTCCGGCGAGCAGGGCCTCCTCGGGGCTGACGTCCGCGGCGGGCTTCTGCGGCTCGCCCGTCCAGGAACGCTTCACCGTGGCGGCCGGCGAGCCGACGGGCACACCCATCTGCAGGTGGGCGAGCGGCTGGCAGGCCGCGTCCTCCGCCTTGACCTTGTCGGCGGCGATGTCGTCCGTGGCGGCCACCTCCGCCACCTTGCCGTCCTTGACGTCCGCCTGCGCCAGCGCGGCCTTCTCCAGCTCGGCGGCGGTGAGCGCCTTCGCCGCCGGCGCGGTGGAGGCGGAGGCGCTCGACTCCGCCTTGCCCTTGCTGTCGCCGGCCTTGTCCTCGTCGCCGGAGCCACCGCAGGCGGTGGCGAGCAGGGCGAGCGCGGCGGCGGAGGCGGCGAGCGCGGTACGGCGGACGGCGGTGGTTCTCACGTGGGGACTCTTTCTCGAAGGCGCGGAGGACTCCGCAACGCATTGCGCGCCATTCAAACGGATCCCGAACACAGCCGCCGCACAGTTGATCACCCGACGATCACCCGGTATGCGACCGTGACAACCGCGTGATCTCCGACGACTACGGAAGCGCCGGGACGGCGTGACACAGCCCACCTGTCGCCCCGTTCAAACTCCGTTAACAATGGACTGTGATCTCTCCGGTCTCCCCGATGCCTCGGAGCGCCCACCGGCAGCGGCCGGAGGCGACTCCCTACGTGGACCTCACCCGCGCCGAGTGGAGCGCGCTGCGCGACAAGACTCCGCTGCCCCTGTCGGCGGCGGAGGTCGAACAGCTGCGCGGCCTCGGTGACGTCATCGACCTCGACGAGGTGCGGGACATCTACCTCCCGCTGTCCCGGCTGCTCAATCTCTACGTCGGCGCCACCGACGGGCTGCGGGGCGCGCTGAACACGTTCCTCGGCGAGCAGGGCTCCCAGTCGGGCACTCCCTTCGTCATAGGGGTCGCCGGTTCGGTGGCCGTCGGCAAGTCCACGGTCGCCCGCCTCCTGCAGGCCCTGCTCTCCCGCTGGCCCGAGCACCCGCGCGTGGAGCTGGTGACGACGGACGGCTTCCTGCTGCCGACGAAGGAGCTCCAGGAACGGGGCCTGATGTCGCGGAAAGGTTTCCCCGAGTCGTACGACCGCCGCGCGCTGACCCGTTTCGTCGCCGACGTCAAGGCGGGCAAGGGGGAGGTCTCCGCCCCCGTCTACTCCCACCTGATCTACGACATCGTCCCGGGCGAGGAGCTCACCGTGCGCCGCCCGGACATCCTGATCGTCGAAGGGCTCAACGTCCTCCAGCCGGCGCTGCCCGGCCAGGACGGCCGCACCAGGGTCGGGCTCGCCGACTACTTCGACTTCAGCGTGTACGTCGACGCCCGCACGGAGGACATCGAACGCTGGTACCTCAACCGCTTCAAGCGGCTGCGCGAGACCGCGTTCCAGGACCCGTCGTCGTACTTCCGCAAGTACACCCAGGTCTCCGAGGAGGAGGCCCTCGACTACGCCCGCACGATGTGGCGCACCATCAACAAGCCCAACCTCGTGGAGAACATCGCCCCGACCCGGGGCCGGGCCGCACTGGTGCTGCGCAAGGGCCCGGACCACAAGGTCCAGCGCCTCAGCCTGCGCAAGTTGTGACCACTACGCTGCCGTCATGCTGCACCTGCGACTGATCACACCGGCCGAGAAGACCGATGACGTGGTCCGGCTGATCGAGGGGACGGTCGGCACCGCGCATCTGTGCGTGCTGCCGGGCGTCGCCCGCGACCCCGCCGGGGACGTGGTGACGTGCGACGTGGCGCGGGAGGCCGGCGACGACCTGCTCAGCGGGCTGCAACGGCTGGGGCTGGACACGAGCGGTTCCATCGCCGTGGAGAACATCGACCTGTCGCTGTCGAAGCGGGCCGAGGAGGCAGAGAAGGAAGCGCCGGGCGAGCCCGCGGACGCGGTGCTGTGGGAGCACCTGACCGAGGCCACCCACGAGGAGTCGACCCTCTCGGTCACCTATCTCGCGTTCCTCACGCTGGCCACCATGATCGCGGCGTGCGGTGTGGTGCTGGACAACGCGGTCCTGATCGTGGGCGCGATGGCGGTGGGTCCCGAGTTCGGGCCACTGGCCGGTATCTGTACGGCGGTGGTGCAGCGCCGGCCGCGTCTCGCACTGCGCTCGGTGACCGCCCTGCTGGTGGGCTTCGCGGTGGCGATGGCGGCGACGGTGGCCTTCAGCCTCTTCATGGACGCGGTCGGGCTGTTCACCAAGGAGCAGCTGGAGGGCGAACGGCCGCAGACCGGCTTCGTGTACGCCCCCGACTGGTTCTCCTTCGTGGTGGCGGTCCTGGCGGGCGCGGCCGGCACGCTCTCGCTGACGTCCGCGAAGTCCGGCGCGCTGGTCGGCGTCGCCATCTCGGTGACGACGGTCCCGGCCGCCGCGAACGCCGCCGTGGCGCTGAGCTACGGCGACACGGTGCAGACCTGGGGGTCGACCGAGCAGCTCCTGCTCAACCTGCTCGGCATCACCCTGGCGGGCACTGCCACCCTGCTGGCGCAGAAGTACTTCTGGGCGGGGCAGCGCGAGCGGCTGCGCAGGCGTGGTACGGCCTGAGCGGCGCGGTGCCTCAGTGGTTGCCCGGCGTGGCGTGCGGACCGGGGATGGCCGCACGGTCCGGCGCCGTACGGGGTGCCCCGGCGTGGGGGTGGGCCGGGGGTGGTTCGCGCTGCCCGGCGCCGTACGGGGTGCCCCGCGTTGGTGCGGGCCGGGGGTGGTTCGCGCTGCCCGGCGCTTGCGGGGTGCCGTCGCGCCCACCCGTGCCGCCCCAGCGGCACGACTGCCCGCGGCAGCAGCGGCAGGCAACCACCCGCGGCAGCGACGGCAGGCAACCACCCGCGGCAGCGACGGCAGGCAACCGCCCGCGGCAGCGGCGGCAGGCGACCGCCCGCGGGAGCGGCGGCAGGCGACCGCCCGCGGGAGCGGCGGCGGGGCGGCGGCACCCCGTGCCGTGCTAGCCCAGCGCCGACTTCACCGCGTCCGCCAGGCGGCTCGCGACCGAGCGGGCCTGGTCGATGTCCGCTGCCTCGACCATGACGCGGACCAGGGGTTCCGTGCCCGAGGGGCGGAGGAGGACGCGGCCGGTCCCGCCCAGTTCGCCTTCGGCCTCGGTGACGGCCGTGGCGAGTTCCGCGGAGGTCTTCACGCGGGACTTGTCGACGTCCGGGACGTTGATCAGGACCTGCGGGAGGCGTTCCATCACCGAGGCCAGGTCCCGCAGCGTACGGCCGGTCTGGGCGACCCGTGCCGCGAGCAGCAGGCCGGTGAGCGTGCCGTCGCCGGTCGTCGCGTGGTCGAGGACGATGACGTGGCCGGACTGCTCGCCGCCGAGGGCGTAGCCCTTCTCCTTCATCTCCTCCAGCACGTAGCGGTCGCCGACCGCGGTCTGCACGAACCGGATGCCCTCGCGCTCCATGGCGAGCTTGAAGCCGAGGTTGGACATGACGGTCGCGACGACGGTGTCGGAGCGCAGTGCGGAACGCTCCCGCATCGCCAGCGCGAGCACGGCGAGGATCTGGTCGCCGTCGACCTCCTCACCGGTGTGGTCCACGGCCAGGCACCGGTCGGCGTCGCCGTCGTGGGCGATGCCCAGCGCGGCCCCGTGCTCGACGACCGCGGCCTTCAACTGGTCGAGGTGGGTCGAGCCGCAGCCGTCGTTGATGTTGAGCCCGTCCGGGTCGGCGCCGATGGTGACGACCTCGGCCCCGGCCCGGGTGAACGCCTCCGGCGAGACCTTCGCGGCGGCGCCGTGCGCCTCGTCGAGGACGATCCTCACACCGTCCAGCCGGTTCGGGAGGACGCCGACGAGGTGGGCGACGTACCTGTCGAGCCCCTCCTCGTAGTCCCGTACGCGGCCGACGCCGGCGCCGGTCGGACGGTCCCAGGGGGCGCCGGTGCGGTGCTCCTCGTACACGGACTCGATGCGGTCCTCCAGCTCGTCGGCGAGCTTGTGGCCGCCGCGGGCGAAGAACTTGATGCCGTTGTCCGGCATGGCGTTGTGGCTGGCGGAGAGCATGACGCCGAGGTCGGCGCCGAGCACGCCGGTGAGGTGCGCCACGGCCGGTGTCGGCAGCACGCCGACCCGCAGGACGTCCACGCCCGCGCTGGCGAGGCCCGCGACGACGGCGGCCTCCAGGAACTCCCCGGACGCGCGTGGGTCACGTCCGACCACGGCGGTGGGCCGGTGTCCTTCGAACGTGCCCGCCTCGGCCAGTACGTGCGCGGCGGCGACGGACAGGCCGAGCGCCATCTCCGCCGTCAGGTCCGCGTTGGCGACACCGCGCACACCGTCCGTGCCGAAGAGTCGTCCCACTTGTCCTCCTGAGGAAGCGTCAGTATCGAAAGCCGTCGCCGAGGCCGTGCCGGGGCGCTGGGCCCGTCCGTGCGGTCGCCGGTCGTACCGCTGACGGAGCTTGTGATGTGTTCGACGGTCGTGACGCGTATGCGGCTCCGCGTCTCCGTCCGGCATGCGCGCCATGGCGACATGCCCGACCATCCGATCACATTAGCCTTTGAGCGCCTTGTGCCGTTATACGCCCACAGCTATGAATAAACGAACGCCCCGACAGCACTGTGGCGTGCCGCCGGGGCGTTCGGAGTACGCGCGAGCGCCTGCGATTTAGCGCTTGCTGTACTGCGGGGCCTTACGGGCCTTCTTCAGACCGGCCTTCTTGCGCTCGACCGCACGGTCGTCGCGCTTGAGGAAGCCGGCCTTCTTCAGCGGGCCGCGGTTGTTGTCGACGTCCGCCTCGTTCAGCGCGCGGGCGACACCGAGACGGAGCGCACCGGCCTGACCGGAGACACCGCCACCCGCGATGCGGGCGATGACGTCGTAGCGGCCCTCGAGCTCGAGCACCTTGAAGGGCTCGTTGACTTCCTGCTGGTGCACCTTGTTCGGGAAGTAGTCCTCGAGGGTGCGACCGTTGATCTTCCACTTGCCGGTGCCCGGGACGATCCGGACGCGGGCGATGGCGTTCTTGCGACGGCCCAGGCCGGCGGCCGGCTGGGGCTCACCGAAGCGGGAGGCCATGGACTCCGAGGTGTACTCGCCCTCGACGGGCACCTCGGACTCGGTGGTGTAGCTGTCGATGTCAAGCTCTTCGAGCGGCTGCTCGGCAGTGGTCTCGGCCACGATTCTCCTCAGATTCTGTTCAGTCTTAGGGGGTGGCCGGACTTACTGCGCGACCTGGGTGATCTCGAACGGCACCGGCTGCTGGGCAGCGTGCGGGTGCTGGTCGCCCGAGTAGACCTTCAGCTTCGAGAGCATCTGACGGCCCAGGGTGTTCTTGGGGAGCATGCCCTTGACGGCCTTCTCGATGGCCTTCTCGGGGTTCTTGGCGAGCAGCTCGTCGTAACGGACGGAGCGCAGACCACCCGGGTAGCCCGAGTGGCGGTACGCCATCTTCTGGGTCCGCTTGTTGCCGGACAGGTGCACCTTGTCGGCGTTGATGATGATGACGAAGTCACCGGTGTCGACGTGGGGCGCGTAGATCGGCTTGTGCTTGCCGCGCAGGATGGAGGCCGCAGTGGAGGCCAGACGACCCAGGACGACGTCCTGAGCGTCGATGACGTGCCACTGGCGCGTCACATCGCCGGGCTTGGGGCTGTACGTACGCACGGTTCGTAGCCTTCGCTTCTTCAGTGAATGGTCCTGACAAGGTCACCGAAGACGATCACGACAGCCTTGACCGCACCACGGTGACGCAAACCGGGTACTGGTCGCTGGTCATCGGTCCGGTGGACCGGTGTAAGGGCCCCTCACGTGAGAATGAGCAAGCCACTACACACAACGAACATGCAGAATACCCGCCCCCGGCCGGGCGGGTCAAAACGGCTCCGCCCCGGCGGGCTACGCAGGTTCCACGGCCGTACTCCGCTCCCCCGGCGCCCCGCTCGGGCCGTCCGCGTCCCGCGTCCCGCGTACGCAGTGGTACGCGACCGTCACCGCCAGGACGCACAGCGTGAAGGCGTCCCGGAAGGCCCGGCGCCTCCCCGACTCCAGCCACGGCCAGGTCACCCCCGGAAGCTGCGGCACCAGGGCGAGCCAGAACCAGGGCCGCCGCGCCACCGCCCCGGCGTACGGCAGACCGGCGAGCAGCAGCGGCAGGACGGTCAGGAGGTAGTGGTTGTAGGAGGGGCGGGAGACCAGGAACGCCGAGAGCATCAGGCCCGCCGACGTCTCCGCCAGCCGCGGCTCCGCCGGGCCCGGCCCGCGCCGGCGCCGGTACGCGCACACCACTCCCGCGGCGGCCGCGAGCAGCGCGAGCAGCGTGGCCGGGACCCTGGGCACACCGAGCCGGGGCAGCACCGCCGCCGGCGAGGCCTCGTAGAGCCGCACGAAGGCGTCGTCGCCGCTCAGCAGGAAGGGCAGGGTCCGGGTGAGGAAGCCGGTGGGGTCGGGCAGGAGCAGTGCCGCCACCACCGAGGCGACCGCCGGGATCAGCACCAGCACCGCCAGCGCCCGCCACCGGCGCGCGAACAGGAACAGCAGCGCCATAGGGGCAAGCAGCGGCTTCAACGCCACCGCCACCCCGATGACCACGCCCGCCGCGACCCACCGGCCCCGGCTCGCCAGCAGCAGGCACAGCGGCAGCGCCAGCACGGCCGTCACCGTCCAGTTGCCCAGCCGCACCAGCTGCCCGAACGGCGCGAAGCCGGCCGCGAGGCCCAGCAGCCCGAGGACGGCGAGCCTGCTGTGCAGCGGCACCCGGTGCAGCCGCAGGGCGCAGGCCCAGCCCAGCGCGAGGGCGAGGACCACCACCACCGGCACGGCCACGTCGAGCACGGACCGCGGCAGCAGCGCCTGCGGGGCGGCGGCCACGACCGCGCTCGGAAAATAGAGGAAGTGCCGGTCGTCGTAGGGCGAACCGCCGTCCAGCCAGGTCCGCCCGGCGTCCACGACGATCGCGTTGTCCATCCCTCCGTCCGAGGTCACCAGCACCGTATGCACCGTCAGCGCCCCCAGCACCGCCACGAGTCCGGCCCACAGGGGCCCGCTCGCGGGGCGCACCAACCACCCGGAGATGTCGCTTTTGCCCGTCGCCATGCGGGCAACGCTAGGGCCCCCGAGGCCCGTTGACGGGGACCAGCACACCCGGTGCCCCGTTAGGGCCTGTCCGGCGGATCATGCCGCAGACGCGGGGCCTGGCACGCCCATCTGCCGCGTTGTCGTCACTCTCCCCCACTATCGGCTTCGCTCGAGCGGGAGGGGCCCCCATCGCTCCGCGTCGACTCCCTCCTCCGCCTTGCAGCTGGACGCACCAGGCCCCGCTCGCCTGAGCTGACCAGGCACCGTAAGCTTCCTGCGACTTGACCCCCCGGACAGGCCCTAAGATGCGCCCCATGAGTCTTGGGCAGGGGGGACCTCAGCAGCAGTGGGATCCCTGGAAACCGAATTCCCAGCAGCCCTGGAGCGGCGGCGGCTCCGGTGAGTCACCCGACTGGGCCGCGCTCGCCGACGCCTCCGAGGCCCGCGCCAAGCGGCGCCGGCTGCTGTTCATAGGCGGCGGGGCGCTCGCCACCGTCGCGATAGGCACGGCCGTGGCCGTCGCCGTCGTCTCGGCGAACGGCGGCGACGAGGCCTCGCCGGGCGCCTCCTCCCAAGTGCCCGGGGCCACCGACTTCGACATACCGAGCCCGACGGGCACGGCCCCGTCGTTCGCCCCGACGAGCGCCCCGCCGCCACTGGACCCGAAGGACTTCATCGCCAGCGCGAAGAAGGACAAGGCCCCGCTGAGCCCCGACATCCTCTTCCCCGGCACCCAGCTCACCATGGGTGAGACGGTGTACAGGAAGGGCCCGACGGCGGACACCGGGAACTGCGCCTCGGCCGCGAAGTCCACGCTCCCGAAGGTCCTGAACGACAACGACTGCACCCGCCTGATCCGGGTCACCTACACCAAGGACGGCATGGCGGTGACGGTCGGCGTGGCCGTCTTCGACACCGAGGCCCAGGCGACCAGGGCGAAGCAGCAGGCCGACAAGAAGAGCATCGTCAAGTCGCTGTCGGGCGGTGGCGTCAAGGACTTCTGCTCCGGCGCGGTCTGCCGCTCCACCACCAACTCCTACGGCCGCTACGCCTACTTCACCATCGCCGGGTTCACGGCCGGCAAGGACGTGACGACGAAGGACACGGCCGTCTTCGCCACGGGCGACGACCTCCAGGAGTTCACGTTCCGCCAGATCCGCCGCAGGGGCGAGGCCCAGGCGTCGGCGGCCGCGAACGAGTAGCCGCCGCCCGGTGCTCAGGAGGTCTTGATCCAGACGCGGTACTCGCCGGTGCCGGCGGAGTTGCGGAACGGCAGGTCCGCCAGGAGCCGGTAGTGCGGATTGCCCCTGACCGCGTCCGCGATGATGTCGTCCACACGCGGGTTGGTGAGCCCGTCGAGGACGATCAGGTCGAACTCGCCGTCGCGCAGCGCCGCCCGGTAGGCCTCGTCCCCGGAGAGGTATGTGCCCTTCTCGTCCGTGTACTCCATGCCGAAGACGCTCTGCCACTGGCGGTGCGTGGTCTCCTCGCGGAAGTAGTAGAGGGGCACCTCCGGGGTGGAACCGAGGTAGTGGCCCCGGGAGTTCATGTAGGGCTCGATGACCCGGACCATCTTCGAGGAGTCGGGCCAGAGGGCGAACCGCCAGTCCGCCTGCGTGATGCCCAGGCAGAGCATCGCCGTCCACAGCATGATGCCGAGCTGCGGGTACCGGAAGTGCGCGCCCACCAGGCGGGTCACGCCGACACCGGCCATGGGCGCGGCGAAGAGCAGACCGAAGCCGATGTGCTTGAACAGCGACACCTGGGTGGCCAGGTGAACCTGGTAGGCGGGCGCGAGCACCGCCGTGCCGCACAGCACCAGCCCGAGCAGGGCCCGCCGGCGCCGGCCGGGGTCGTCCAGCCGCCGCGCGAGGGGTGACTCGTGCATGCGGCTGCGCCGGACGTAGGAGACGGCGCCGCCGACGGCGGTGAGGAACATCAGGCCGCCCCACTCCGCCGACCGCCGCAGCAGGAAGCCCGCACCGTCGGTGCCGTGCTCCCGGTCGGTGGTGGTCTGCCGTACGCCGGCCAGCAGGTCGGTGGCGTACACGCCGGCCGCGAGGAGCGCGCCGATGCCCAGGCCGAGCAGCACCATCCGCCCGACCGCCGCCCCGGCGCCCCGGCGGGGCCGGGCGGTGAGCAGGGCCAGTACGACGACGGTCGGCAGGTACAGCGCGGCCGCGTACTTCACGCCGACGGCCAGGACCGCCACGGGCGCGGCGAGCAGGACGGCAGCGGCGGGCGCCCGGTCGGTGCGGACGACGATCCAGGTGGCGAGCGCCAGCAGGAACACGGCGGCGGCGTCGTAGGTGGCGTAGTACCCCATGACGACGGTCGAGTGCAGCACCGCGAACAGCGCCGCCGCGGCCAGTGCCGCCCGCTCGTTGAACAGGCGGCGGCTGAGGGAGTACAGCAGCCCGGTGGTGGCGAGCATGAAGGCCAGGCTCAGTGACCGCGCCCCCGCCAGCCCGAACCGCCCGTCCACGAGCGCGGCGAGCACCGGGTAGAGCTGCGGCGAGCCGGAGAAGTACGCCGCGTAGTCCTTCGGGAGCGGGGTGCCGTGCAGCAGTTGGTCGAGCTGGGCGTGCCCGGCCGCCAGGTACAGGGCCTCGTCCTGGAAGGCCGTGTTGGACAGTCGCAGCGAGAGCACGGCCTGGACGGTCAGGACGCACAGCAGCACGGCCCGGCTGATCCGGACCCGCCGTCTGCCGGCGGCCATGTCCCAGGCCACCTCGGGGGCGTCGGGCACGTGGTAGCCCGGCTCGGCCGGCGCCTGTTCCGCCACGACCCGCAGCGCGCGGGTCGGCCGGTCGTCGTGACCGCCCTGCGGCTGCTCCGGGATGCCGGGCCGGTACGACTGCTGCTGGTACGGGTAGGTCCGGGCGTCGTGGCCGTGGCCGTGGCCGTACCCGTCCTGTGGATCGCCCGGCTGCCGCGGTACGAACCCGTCGGAGTCGAACCAGCCGCCGGCCGTGCCCTCCTCGGCGTACGGGTCGTGGGGGCCCGGCGCGTAGTGGTCGTGTCGGCTCATCGCGGCTTCCGTACGTCGAAGCCGAACCGGTCGTCGGCGGCCAGGCGTCTGAACTCCTCCAGCGCCAGAGGGCTCGCCTCCAGCCGCCAGTCGGCGCGCTTCCTGTGGTTGAACCAGACGAAGCCGAGCATGTCGTCGTCGGCCGTGACGCCCTCGAAGAGGCTGCGGATGTCGGCCCGCCGCCGCTCGCCGGCCATGGCCGCCGTCTCCAGCAGCAGCATCGGCTTCCCGGTGAAGGTGCGGACCTGGTCCCGGGTCGGCCCGAAGACGCTGTCGAAGGTGCTGCCCCCCTCGGTCGTCCAGTAGCCGATCAGGCCGATCCAGTCGACGTAGCCGTCGCCCGGGTAGTACGGCTCGAGCTCGACCTCGCTGACCGGGTTGACGATGTTCGGCGACCAGGCCCAGATGACGTTCGAGGCGCCGGCGTCGACGAAGGTGTCGTGGACGCGCCGCCAGGCGGCCACGTACTCCTCGGGGGTGGTGTGCTCGGTGCCCCACTTCTCCCAGTGGCCGTTGAACTCGTCCGCGAAGGAGATCACGACGGGCAGGTTCAGCTCGCGCACCGCCGTCGCGTACTCCTTGACGTAGGCGTCCGACCCGCCGGCCGCGATGTCGGCCGGCGGGGTGTCGAAGGGCTCCCAGGACATCAGCGTCAGGGCGCCCTCCGCCCAGGCGTTGCGCACACCGGTGGCGTCGAAACCGTCGCCCCAGGCGGCGTAGTACTCGATCAGGTTCGGCTGCTTGCCGACCATCCCGGTGTAGGCATTGATGCCCTTCATCGAGTGCGGCGAGCCCTCGACGGCGGCGCCGAAGTACTTCCTCGACGGCTTCAGCAGCGGTACGACGTCGTAGGGGACGCTCGCCCCGGCGCTCCCGGCGCTCCCGGCGCTCCCGGTGCTCCCGGCGCTCGGGCCGCCGCCGGCCGCGTCCGGTCCGGCCGGCTCGTCGCCGGGCGACGAGCAGCCGCCGAGCAGCAGTGCCGCGAACAGGCAGGAGGACAGCACCGTACGGGTGCGGGCGAGGAAGCGCATCAGGCCGTCACCTCCGCCCGGGGCTGCACCAGGACGCGGGCCACCACCAGGGCGTAGAAGAGCCCGGAGGACAGGATCAGCGCGAAGTCCGGGGCGTTCATGGTGAACGTGCGGTACACCGCGGCGACCACCCACACCAGGGCGGTGCCGCCGCTCCACACCCACATGCCGATCCAGAGGCGCCGGGTCCTGTTCCTCCTGGCACCGGACGAGCCGGTGGGCTGCCAGCCCATGCGGTTCTTGCGGAGGATGTCCCAGATGGCGAAGACGTGCGCCCAGCCGTACATCATGCGGGCCGCCCACGCCTCCAGGCGGTAGGGCGCCTTGTGCCACATCGGGAAGACGATCGTGGTGTAGACGATGCTCGGGAGCACCAGGACCAGGTGTTCGAGCAGGAGCTTCTCCGGCATCGCCAGCAGCAGCACGATCGGGATCACGGGGGCCGCGAAGGTGAACAGCGCCGTGTGGATGTAGTAGAAGAAGCCGGACAGGTAGCACAGGCGGCTCGCCGGCCTGATCCTGACCCGCCAGAACTTCCTGCTGCCCAGCAGGCTCATGGAGCCGGAGCACCAGCGGTACTGCTGGTCGAAGAAGGCGCCCGCGCTGTCCGGGCACACGCCCGTCGACACCGCGACCGGCACGTAGCGCAGGTCCCAGCCGAGACTGCGCAGGTCGAAACCGGTGTGCACGTCCTCGGAGTGCTCGATCAGCGTGGTTCCGCCGTTGGTGTCCAGGGCCGCGCGCCGGTAGACGGCGCAACTGCCCACGCAGATCGCGCCGTCGCTGCCCTGCCGGGACACCTGCACGGACCGGTAGAACAGCTCCTGCACGGCGCCCGCGCCGCGCTCGATCCAGTTCTGCGAGTCCAGGACACGGAAGTACTGCGGCGACTGGACGATGCCGATGCGCGGATCCGCCGCCATGTACGGCAGCAGTTCCTGGAGCAGGTCGGCGCGCGGTGTGAAGTCGGCGTCGAGGATCAGGATGAACTCGCCGTCGGACCGGCCGAAACCGAAGTGCAGGTTGCCCGCCTTCTTGAACCAGCCGCGGTTCTCGCGGGTCCCGTAGCGGAAGCCGAAGTCCCTTGCCATCGCCTCCAGTTCGGGGCCGACGCCGTCGTCCAGCACGAACGGGACGCAGACGCCCGGGTAGTGGTCGGCCATCACCCGCACGTGCTTCCAGGTGTTGTGCAGGACCTCGATGGGCTCACCGCACACGGGCAGGAACACGTCGACGGTGGGGTACACCTCCGGCCGCCAGTCGTGGACCAGCCGTCTGTGGCGGGCGATGTCGAAGTCACGGCTGAAACCGTTCACCCGGAGCGACACCAGGTAGTAGACGACCGTGAAGGCGAGCAGCGGCGTGTACGCCCACAGCAGCGGCGCGGACTGCGCCAGCTTGACCTGACTGACCACCAGGCAGCAGAAGCTGACCAGCGAACTGATCGTCAGGATCCATAAATGCCGGCGCGCGTAGGCGTACTTCTCCCTGTCCGTCGGCGGCAGCGGCAACAGCCCCGGCGGAGCCTCAGCACCGCGTAATGCCCTGCGTCGCCCCCCGGTCCGCACCGGTCCCACTGACCCCATAGGCCCCCCCGGACCTCGACCGGCCTCCCCGAACCCACGATCGAGCTGCACAAGGTTATACGAGGGACAGGAGGACCGTAAGGGGGTGAAGGGATGGAACTAACAGGCCGTGCACCCTGAACTGCCGGGCAGCGACCGCTTGTTGCGGGCCTCCTTGCTGCGGGCGGCGAGGAGGCCGTCGGCCGGGTAGCCGACCTCCTCCAGGGTCAGGCCGTGCGGGCGTACGACATGGACGGCCGAATCCCGTACACCCGCCGCCAGCACCTTGCCCGGCCAGTCCGGCGACCGGTGGCCGTCTCCGACGAACAGCAGCGCGCCGATCAGCGAGCGGACCATGTTGTGGCAGAAGGCGTCGGCCCGGACGGTGGCGGTGATGATCCCGTCCTCGCCGCGCACCAGGCTCAGCTCCTGGAGGGTCCGGATGGTCGTGGCGCCCTCCCGCTTCTTGCAGTACGCGGCGAAGTCGTGCTCCCCCAGCAGACCGCGGGCCGCCTCGTTCATGGCGTCGACGTCGAGCGGCCAGTCGTGCCACAGCACATGGCCGCGCAGCAGCGGGTCCACCCCGCCCGGGTTGTCGGTGACACGGTAGGCGTAGCGCCGCCAGATCGCGGAGAACCGGGCGTTGAATCCGTCGGGCGCCTCCCTGAGCGCCCACACCCGTACGTCCCTCGGCAGCCGCCCGGCGAGCCGCTTGAGCAGCTTCGTGTGATGCTCGGCCCAGACCTCCCCCGGCAGATCGACGTGCGCGACCTGCCCCCGCGCGTGCACCCCGGCGTCGGTACGGCCGGCCACGGTCAGCTCGTACGTCGTCCCCCCGGACCGCGTCACGGTCCGCAGCGCGTCCTCGATCTCCCCCTGCACGGTCCGCCGCCCCCCGGCCTGCTTGGCCCACCCGGAGAACTCGGTCCCGTCATAGGAAAGGTCCAGACGCACTCGTACGAACCCGGCCTGCACTTCGTCACTCACACGGAGATCCTCTCACCCACACGAAAGCGGGCCCGCTCCTCGAAAGGAACGGGCCCGCAACAACGCCCTGAAGGGGCGCGGGGAACTGCGCGACAAGCCACAACGGTGCCGCAGCCGCTGTCACACAGCCCCCGGCAGAACGCTTACGCGTCCTTCGACTCCTCGGCCGGAGCCTCGGCAGCCTCGTCCTTGGTCGTGTCGACCTTGGTCTCGGCGGCCTCGGCTTCCTTGACCGCACGCTTCGTCGCGGCCTCGGCCTCGCCGGTGGCCTCCTGCGCCACCGTCAGCGCCTCGACCAGCTCGATGACGGCCATGGGCGCGTTGTCGCCACGGCGGTTACCGATCTTGGTGATACGGGTGTAGCCACCGGGACGGTTCTCGTACCGCGGGCCGATCTCGGTGAAGAGCGTGTGGACGATGCCCTTGTCCGTGATCACCTGGAGCACCTGACGGCGGTTGTGAAGGTCGCCCTTCTTCGCCTTGGTGACCAGACGCTCGGCGTACGGACGCAGCTTGCGCGCCTTCGCCTCGGTGGTGGTGATGCGGCCGTGCTCGAACAGCGCCTTCGCGAGGTTCGCGAGGAGCAGCTTCTCGTGCGCGGCACTGCCGCCCATACGGGCACCCTTGGTGGGCCTCGGCATGGTGTTTCTCCTAGGTGTCTGCCCCGGCCGTATCAGGTACCGGGGTCAGTATCCGAGCAGGCGGTCGCCCGTCGGAGATCCGAGCACAGGTCCCGAAGGGGCCGTGCCCGGAAGGGGCGCGGGGAACTGCGCGACAAGCCACAGCGCACCCGCACCCGAAAATCCGGCCTCCTCGCGGAGCGCTCAGTACTGCTCGGTCTCCACGAAACCGGCGTCCGCGTCGTCGTCCGCGCCGAACGCGTCCGCCGCAGCGGTGGGGTCGAACCCGGGAGGCGAGTCCTTGAGCGCGAGGCCCATGCCGGCCAGCTTCGCCTTGACCTCGTCGATGGACTTCGCACCGAAGTTACGGATGTCGAGCAGATCCGCCTCGGAGCGGGCGACGAGCTCACCCACGGAGTGGATGCCCTCACGCTTGAGGCAGTTGTACGACCGAACGGTGAGCTCCAGCTCCTCGATCGGCAGCGCCAGGTCGGCGGCGAGGGCGGCGTCCGTGGGGGACGGGCCCATGTCGATGCCCTCGGCGTCGATGTTCAGCTCGCGGGCGAGACCGAACAGCTCGACCAGGGTCTTGCCGGCGGAGGCCATGGCGTCACGCGGACGCATCGCCTGCTTGGTCTCGACGTCGACGATCAGCTTGTCGAAGTCGGTGCGCTGCTCGACACGGGTCGCCTCGACCTTGTAGGTGACCTTGAGGACCGGCGAGTAGATCGAGTCGACCGGGATACGGCCGATCTCCTGGCCGACCTGCTTGTTCTGCACGGCGGAGACGTAGCCGCGACCGCGCTCGACGGTCAGCTCCATCTCCAGCTTGCCCTTGCCGTTGAGCGTGGCGAGGACGAGGTCGGGGTTGTGCACCTCGACACCGGCCGGCGGGGCGATGTCGGCGGCGGTGACCAGACCCGGACCCTGCTTGCGCAGGTACATCACGACCGGCTCGTCGTGCTCCGAGGAGACGACCAGCTGCTTGATGTTGAGGATCAGGTCGGTGACGTCCTCCTTGACGCCCGGCACGGTGGTGAACTCGTGCAGAACGCCGTCGATGCGGATGCTGGTGACGGCGGCACCGGGGATCGACGACAGGAGGGTGCGGCGGAGGGAGTTGCCGAGGGTGTAGCCGAAGCCCGGCTCCAGCGGCTCGATCACGAACCGGGAGCGGAATTCGTCGACGACCTCTTCGGTCAACGAGGGACGCTGAGCAATCAGCATGTGGTGATCCTTCAGTCAGGGGCGCCCGCTATTTGACGCCCGACCAGTACTGCAAGGGTACGGGCGATACGACCCGAAAGAGTCGTACCGCCCGTGAAAACCCTGGTGAAGCAAGATCAGACGCGTCGGGAACGACGCGACGGATCAGACGCGACGGCGCTTCGGCGGGCGGCAGCCGTGCTGCGGCATTGCGGGGGACGACCCCCGCACCCCCAGCAGGGAGCCGACCGCCTGAGCCCGTGCGTCAGACGCGACGACGCTTCGGCGGGCGGCAGCCGTTGTGCGGGGTCGGGGTGACGTCCTGGATGGAGCCGACCTCGAGACCGGTCGCCTGAAGCGAACGGATGGCGGTCTCACGACCGGAACCCGGGCCCTTGACGAACACGTCGACCTTGCGCATGCCGTGCTCCTGGGCGCGGCGGGCGGCCGACTCGGCAGCCATCTGCGCGGCGAACGGCGTGGACTTGCGGGAGCCCTTGAAGCCGACGTGGCCGGCGGAGGCCCAGGAGATCACGTTGCCGGACGGGTCCGTGATCGACACGATCGTGTTGTTGAACGTGCTCTTGATGTGCGCGTGGCCGTGAGCGACGTTCTTCTTTTCCTTGCGGCGCACCTTCTTGGCAGCGCCCTGACGTCCCTTGGGGGGCATGTCGTTCTCCTACGGGAGGTGGTCGGTCCTACAGCGAAGACCGCTGGACGGCGAGTCCGCTGCGGACTACTTCTTGCCCGGCTTCTTCTTGCCGGCGATGGCGCGACGCGGGCCCTTGCGGGTACGCGCGTTGGTGCTGGTGCGCTGACCGCGGACGGGCAGACCGCGACGGTGACGCAGACCCTGGTAGGTGCCGATCTCGACCTTGCGGCGGATGTCGGCCTGGATCTCGCGACGGAGGTCACCCTCGGTCTTGATGTTGTTGTCGACGTACTCGCGGATCGCGACGAGCTGCTCCTCGGAGAGGTCGCGAACGCGGGTGTTCGGGTCGACGCCGGTGGCGGCCAGCGTCTGCTGCGAAAGGGTCCGGCCGATGCCGAACACGTAGGTGAGGGCGATCTCCACGCGCTTTTCGCGCGGGATGTCAACACCGGAAACGCGTGCCATTCAATGGCTCCAGTTGATTGTCGGAGGTCTTCCACAGGACCGGATCCCGGCCCGCCGTACCAGGTACGGGCCAGGTCCCCGGCCTCCGAGCCGGGGGTGTCGAGCCGTGCGGCTCGGGACCTGCGTATGAACATGTACTGCTCGCGTCGCGCGAATTTCTGCGGAAGTCGCAGAGGGTCGATCGTGCTGCGGTCAGCCCTGGCGCTGCTTGTGGCGCGGGTTCTCGCAGATGACCATGACCCGGCCGTGACGGCGGATCACCCTGCACTTGTCGCAGATCTTCTTGACGCTCGGCTTGACCTTCATGGGTGTGAGGTTCTCCGGGTCAGTGCCATCACCCCGGCGGGCCGGGGAGCGGGCAAGATCTACTTGTACCGGTAGACGATCCGGCCACGCGTCAGGTCGTACGGAGACAGCTCCACCACGACCCGGTCGTCAGGGAGGATGCGGATGTAGTGCATGCGCATCTTGCCGCTGATGTGTGCCAGGACCTGGTGGCCGTTCTGGAGCTCGACCCTGAACATGGCGTTCGGAAGAGACTCGACGACAGTGCCCTCGATCTCGATGGCACCTTGCTTCTTGGCCACGCTTCGCCCTTCGAATCGACTACCTTGATCGACTCTGGCGTGCACCGTGTGTAGCACATGCAGACATGCGGGTGCACAAGAGCCGACGAGTCAGTCTACGTCAGCGCACCCGGAAACACGAATCGGGGAAGTCTGCCCCACGAGGCTGATCCTTAACCGAGCGGAACTCGTCCCTTGACGCCGCTCTCCGGCCGGCGGACCGGCGGACCGCCCGGGGCCGGCCGTCAGCCGAGCGGATCCGGCGCGGCCGTGACGCCCATCTCCGCGAGCTTCGCCTTGCCGCCGGCCCGATCCTTGACGCCGCTCTCGCGGGCTCGGCGCCCGGGGCGCCTCACAGGCTTCGAGCGGCTGCGCCGGCCTCCGGCCGGCGGACCGCCCGGGGCCGGCCGTCAGTCGAGCGGATCCGGGGCGGCCGTGACGCCCATCTCCGCGAGCTTCGCCTTGCCGCCGTCGGGGGCCGTCAGGACCAGGGGGCCCTGCTCGGTGAGGGCGACCGAGTGCTCCCAGTGGGAGGACCAGGTGCCGTCGGTGGTGATGACCGTCCAGTCGTCGGAGAGGACCTTCGTCCTGGGGGCGCCCAGGGAGACCATCGGCTCGATGGCGAGGCAGAAGCCCGGGACCAGCTTGGGGCCCTTGCCCCGCTTGCGGTCGACGTAGTTCAGCAGGTGCGGGTCCATGTGCATCTCGGTGCCGATGCCGTGGCCGCCGTAGTCCTCGATGATCCCGTACTTGCCGCCGCCCGGCTTGGGCTGGCGGCGGATGTACGTCTCGACCGCGCGGGAGATGTCGACGAGCCGGTTGCCCTGCTTCATGGCCGCGATGCCGGCCCACATCGACTCCTCGGTCACCCGGGACAGCTCGACCAGCTCCGGGGAGTGGCCGGACCCGACGAACGCGGTGTACGCGGCGTCGCCGTGCCAGCCGTCGATGATCGCGCCGCAGTCGATGGAGATGATGTCGCCGTCCTTGAGGACGACGTCGTCGGAGGGGATGCCGTGGACGACGACGTCGTTCACCGAGGTGCAGATCGTCGCGGGGAAGCCGCCGTAGCCGAGGAAGTTCGGCTTGGCGTTGTGCTCCGCGAGCACCTTGCGGGCGACCTGGTCCAGATCCTTCGTCGTGGCCCCGGGCACGGCGGCCTCACGGGTGGCCGCGTGGATGGCGGCGACCACCAACCCCGCCTCACGCATCTTGGCGATCTGCTCAGGGCTCTTGATCTGCACCATGGGGAGGACGGCCTTTCTGGACCAGGAAGGGATACGAACGCTGTCCACGATAACCGCGGGCAATCGTGCCGCAGGGCGGCACGGGTGGGCGCGACAGCACCCCGTAAGCGCCGGGCTGCGCAACCCGCCCCCGTCAAGCCACAGCCGCGGTCCCTTACCCGAAGGAACCGCGGCTGCGACCGACGTACAGAGCTACTCGCCGCTCTTCAGCGCCTCCAGCGCACGCCCCGTGACCTCGTCGACGGGACCCATCGCGGAGATGGTCACCACCAGCCCCTGCGCCCGGTAGTAGTCGATGATCGGCTCGGTCTGCGTGTGGTAGACCTCCAGCCGCGTCCGCACGGTCGACTCGGAGTCGTCGTCCCGCTGGTACAGCTCACCACCACAGACGTCGCACACGCCCTCCTGCTTCGGCGGGCTGTACGTCACGTGGAACACGTGCGCGGACTCGTTGCGGCAGATCCGCCGCCCGGCGATCCGCTTGACGACCTCGTCCTCGGGGGCCTCCAGATCGAGGACCGCGTCCAGCTTGATGCCCTCGGTCTGCAGCAGCTCGTCCAGCGCCTCGGCCTGCGACACATTGCGCGGGAAGCCGTCCAGCAGGAAGCCGCCCTCGGCGTCGGGCTGCTCCATGCGGTCCTTGGCCATGGCGATGGTGACCTCGTCGGGAACGAGATTGCCCGCGTCCATGTAGGACTTCGCGAGCTTCCCCAGCTCGGTCTGCCGGCTGATGTTGGCGCGGAACAGGTCGCCTGTCGAAATGTGCGGGATGCGCAGTTTCTCGGCAAGGCGGGTGGCCTGCGTACCCTTACCGGCACCCGGCGGCCCGACGAGGACGATTCGCATCAGCGGAGGAACCCTTCGTAATTGCGCTGCTGGAGCTGGCTCTCGATCTGCCTCACCGTCTCGAGACCGACACCCACGATGATCAGGATGCTGGTCCCGCCGAACGGGAAGTTCTGGTTCGCCCCGAAACCAGCCAAC
Source organism: Streptomyces sp. NPDC059787 (assembly GCF_042732315.1). Lineage (NCBI taxonomy): Bacteria > Bacillati > Actinomycetota > Actinomycetes > Kitasatosporales > Streptomycetaceae > Streptomyces > Streptomyces sp. NPDC059787. Next base: position 268,207 of record NZ_JBHWHX010000001.1, on the reverse strand, counting down.
GCCATTGTCGGCACGAGAGAGATCAGACCCAAGTACAGCGAACCCGGCCAGGTGATCCGGTTGAGTACGTAGCTGAGGTACTCAGCGGTCGGTCGGCCAGCCCGGATGCCCGGGATGAAGCCACCATACTTCTTCATGTTGTCGGCGACTTCCTCGGGGTTGAAGGAGATCGCCACGTAGAAGAAGGCGAAGAACACGATCAGGAGGAAGTACAGAACGATGTGCGCCGTGGCCCCGGGGTCGGCGAGATTCGCCTCGATCCACGTCGCCCAGCCCGCCGTCGAGCTGGAGAACTGGACGATCAGCGCCGGGATGTACAGCAGCGACGCGGCGAAGATGACGGGGATCACGCCCGCCTGGTTCACCTTGAGCGGGATGTACGTCGACGTACCGCCGTAGGAACGGCGGCCGACCATGCGCTTGGCGTACTGCACGGGGATCCGGCGCTGGGCCTGCTCGACGAAGACGACCAGGCCGACCATGACGAACCCGACGAGCATCACGGTGCCGAACTCGATCCAGCCGTCCGCGAGGCTGCCCTGCTGCTTGATGGCCCACAGGGCGGAGGGGAAGGTCGCGGCGATCGAGATGAACATCAGGATCGACATGCCGTTGCCGATGCCGCGGTCGGTGATGAGCTCACCGAGCCACATGACGACGGCCGTACCGGCGGTCATGGTGACGACCATGGTGACGGTCACGAAGATCGACTGGTCCGGGACGATCTGGCTCGCGACCGGGCAGCCCTGGAACAGGGCGCCGCTGCGGGCGGTGGCCACCAGGCCGGTGCCCTGGAGGATGGCCAGCGCCACCGTCAGATAACGGGTGTACTGCGTGATCTTCGCCGTACCGGCCTGGCCCTCCTTCTTGAGGGCTTCCAGACGCGGGATCACCACGGTCAGCAGCTGCAGGATGATCGACGCGGTGATGTAGGGCATGATGCCCAGCGCGAAGATCGTGATCTGGAGCAGCGCCCCGCCGCTGAACATGTTGACCAGACCGAACAGACCCGAATTGGCTTCGGCATTGTCGATGCAGGTCTGGACGTTGCGGTAGTCGACACCCGGAATGGGAACGTTGGTACCGATGCGGTACACCACGATGATGCCGAGCGTGAAGAGCAGCTTCTTGCGCAGGTCGGGCGTCTTGAACGCCCGGGCGAACGCGGTGAGCACGGTGCCTCCTGCGACCCCCCGCGCAACTGCGTCAAGGGTGACGGTCTTGAGATTCCGACTAAGGACGAATACGTAACGGTCAACTGCCGCCCTGAGTGCCCCGCTGGGGCGCCCGAGGTCAGTGGGCAGCGCAGGCCACCTTACCGGCGACCATGCCGCCCTAGGAACGACCAACCGGGGATACCCCAAATGTGGGGTATCCCCGGTCGGGATCGCTCTACGTCATCGAGACACCTGAAAGGGTCAGACGAGCTCGGTGACGGTACCGCCGGCGGCGGTGATCTTCTCCTTGGCGGAGCCGGAGACGGCGTCGACCGTCACCTGCAGCGCCACGGAGACCTCGCCCTGGCCCAGGACCTTGACGAGGCTGTTCTTGCGCACGGCACCCTTGGCCACGAGGCCCTCGACGGTGACCTCGCCACCCTCGGGGTAGAGCGCGGCCAGCTTGTCGAGGTTCACGACCTGGTACTCGGTCTTGAACGGGTTCTTGAAGCCCTTCAGCTTCGGGAGGCGCATGTGGAGGGGCATCTGGCCACCCTCGAAGCGCTCCGGAACCTGGTAACGGGCCTTGGTGCCCTTCGTACCACGACCGGCCGTCTTACCCTTCGACGCCTCACCACGACCGACACGGGTCTTGGCGGTCTTGGCGCCGGGGGCGGGACGGAGGTTGTGGATCTTGAGCGGGTTGTTCTCCGCCATGATCAGTCGACCTCCTCGACCGTCACGAGGTGGCGGACGGTGTGCACCATGCCGCGGAACTCGGGGCGGTCCTCCTTGACGACCACGTCGTTGACCTTCTTCAGGCCAAGCGAGCGCAGCGTGTCACGGTGGTTCTGCTTGCTACCGATGTAGGACTTGACCTGCGTAATCTTGAGCTGCGCCATGATTACGCACCCGCCCCGGCACGCGCACGGAGAAGAGCCGCGGGGGCGACGTCCTCGAGCGGCAGACCACGGCGGGCCGCGATCTCCTCGGGACGCTGCAGGCCCTTGAGGGCCGCCACGGTCGCGTGCACGATGTTGATCTGGTTGTCGGAGCCGAGCGACTTCGACAGCACGTCGTGGATACCGGCGCACTCGAGCACGGCGCGCACCGGACCACCGGCGATAACGCCGGTACCCGGGGACGCGGGCTTGAGCAGCACGACGCCGGCAGCCTTCTCACCCTGGATGGGGTGCGGGATGGTGCCCTGGATGCGGGGGACCTTGAAGAAGTGCTTCTTGGCCTCCTCAACGCCCTTGGCGATGGCGGCCGGCACCTCCTTGGCCTTGCCGTATCCGACACCCACGGTGCCGTCACCGTCGCCCACCACGACCAGCGCGGTGAAGCTGAAGCGACGACCACCCTTCACAACCTTGGCGACGCGGTTGATCGCGACGACGCGCTCAACGTACGCGGTCTTCTCGGCGGCAGCTGCGCCGCCGTCACGGCCCTTCCGGTCCCGCCGCTCGCCGCCACCGGCACCGCCACCGCGGCGCTGGGGTCCAGCCATTGGAATTACCTCTCTCTGTTTCCGCTAGCTCGGAACCGGCTCAGAACTTCAGGCCGGCTTCGCGGGCGGCGTCCGCCAGAGCGGCGATGCGCCCGGCGTACTGGTTACCACCACGGTCGAACACGACGGCCTCGACACCGGCGGCCTTGGCACGCTCGGCGACCAGGGCGCCGACCTGCTTGGCCTGCGCGGACTTGTCGCCCTCGCCACCGCGGACCGACGCGTCCAGGGTGGACGCCGACGCCAGGGTGTGACCCTTCAGGTCGTCGATCACCTGCGCCACGATGTGGCGGTTGGAGCGGGTCACGACCAGACGGGGACGCTCCGCGGTACCCGCGATCCGCTTGCGGATCCGGATGTGACGGCGCTTGATCGCGGCGCGCTTGTAGGCGTCGCCCTTGAGGATCTTCTGCCCGTATGCCATGGCTTACTTACCCGCCTTTCCGACCTTGCGGCGGATGACTTCGCCCTCGTACTTGACACCCTTGGCCTTGTACGGGTCGGGCTTGCGCAGCTTGCGGATGTTGGCCGCAACCTCGCCGACCTTCTGCTTGTCGATGCCCTCGACCGAGAAACGGGTCGGAGCCTCGACCTTGAAGGTGATGCCCTCGGGCGCCTCGACGGTGATCGAGTGGCTGTAGCCGAGGGAGAACTCCAGGTTCGAACCCTTGGCGACAACGCGGTAACCGACACCGCTGATCTCGAGCTTCTTCACGTAACCCTGGGTCACGCCGGTGATCATGTTCGCCACCAGCGTGCGGGACAGGCCGTGAAGGGCCTTGTTCTGACGCTCGTCGTTGGGGCGGGTGACGTTCAGCACGCCGTCCTCACCCTTGACGATCTCGATCGGCGCCACGACGGTGTGGGTCAGCGTGCCCTTGGGGCCCTTGACCGAGACCGTACGGCCGTCGATGGTGACGTCCACGCCGGCGGGAACCGCGATGGGGAGCTTGCCGATGCGCGACATAGCTGTTTCCTCCGTTCCCTTCCGCTACCAGACGTAGGCGAGGACTTCCCCACCCACGCCCTTCTTGCCGGCCTGCTTGTCGGTGAGGAGCCCGTGCGACGTGGAGATGATCGCCACGCCGAGGCCGCCCAGCACCTTCGGCAGGTTGGTGGACTTCGCGTACACCCGGAGACCGGGCTTGGAGATCCGCTTGATGCCCGCGATGGAGCGCTCACGGTTCGGGCCGAACTTCAGCTCGAGGACGAGGTTCTTGCCGACCTCGGCGTCCTCGGTCTTCCAGCCCGTGATGAAGCCCTCCTGCTGGAGGATCTCCGCGATGTGCGACTTGATCTTCGAGTGCGGCATCGCCACGGAGTCGTGGTACGCCGAGTTCGCGTTCCGCAGACGCGTAAGCATGTCTGCGATCGGATCAGTCATGGTCATGAATTGGCCTTCGGCCTCTCTCGCCGGGGTTTCCTGGTGCGCCATCCCTCTCCCCGATCCGAGACGGGACGGGTGCGGCGCGGTGGACCTACGGCGTAGTAAGTCGTACGGGCACGGCAGGTGCCCAACCCCGCAAGCCTAAGCCATACGGAGTGGGCCTCCTGCCGTTCCCATTGCTTACCGAGAGCCCTGGGAGTCCGGAATTACCGGGACTACCAGGAGCTCTTGGTCACGCCCGGCAGCTCGCCACGGTGAGCCATCTCACGAAGGCACACGCGGCACAGGCCGAACTTGCGGTACACGGAGTGCGGGCGGCCACAGCGCTGGCAGCGGGTGTAGCCACGCACGCCGAACTTGGGCTTGCGAGCAGCCTTCGCGATCAGAGCCTTCTTCGCCATCTCGCTCACGCCTCCTTGAAGGGGAAGCCGAGGTGACGGAGAAGGGCGCGGCCCTCTTCGTCGTTGGTCGCCGTGGTCACCACGGTGATGTCCATACCCCGGGTGCGGTCGATCTTGTCCTGGTCGATCTCGTGGAACATGACCTGCTCCGTGAGACCGAAGGTGTAGTTGCCACGGCCGTCGAACTGCTTGGGGGACAGGCCGCGGAAGTCGCGGATGCGCGGCAGCGCGAGCGACAGGGTGCGGTCCAGGAACTCCCACATGCGGTCGCCACGGAGCGTGACGTGGGCACCGATCGGCTGGCCCTCACGCAGCTTGAACTGCGCGATGGACTTGCGGGCCTTGGTGACGGCCGGCTTCTGACCGGTGATCGTGGTGAGGTCGCGGATGGCGCCCTCGATCAGCTTGGAGTCGCGGGCGGCGTCGCCCACACCCATGTTGACCACGATCTTGACGAGGCCGGGAACCTGCATGACGTTCTCGTAGGAGAACTGCTCGCGCAGCTTGCCCGCGATCTCCTCGCGGTACTTCGTCTTCAGACGCGGAGTGGTGGTGGTCGTCATCAGATGTCCTCACCCGTCCGCTTGGCAACGCGGATCTTGTTGCCTTCGTCGTCGAAGCGGTAACCGACGCGCGTGACGACCTTCTTGCCGTCCTTCTCCACGACCAGCTGGACGTTGGAGACGTGGACCGGGGCCTCGGTGGTCACGATGCCGCCGGCCTGCGAGCCACCGGCGGTCGGGCCGGCCTTGGTGTGCTTCTTGACCCGGTTGACACCCTCGACCAGGACACGGTCCTCGCGGGGGTAGGCCGCGATGACCTTGCCCTGCTTGCCCTTGTCCTTGCCGGTGATGACCTGGACCAGGTCGCCCTTCTTGATCTTCATGCTCACAGCACCTCCGGCGCGAGGGAGATGATCTTCATGAACTTCTTCTCGCGCAGCTCACGGCCGACCGGGCCGAAGATACGGGTGCCGCGAGGGTCGCCGTCGTTCTTCAGAATGACGGCGGCGTTCTCGTCGAAGCGGATGTACGAGCCGTCCGGACGGCGGCGCTCCTTGACGGTGCGAACGATGACCGCCTTGACGACGTCACCCTTCTTCACGTTGCCACCGGGGATCGCGTCCTTGACGGTGGCGACGATGACGTCACCGATGCCCGCGTAGCGGCGACCGGAGCCACCGAGCACACGGATGCAGAGGACTTCCTTCGCACCCGTGTTGTCGGCGACACGCAGTCGCGACTCCTGCTGGATCACGTCTATCTCCTGTTTGTCTGCCGGTTCCCCGACGGGGTCGACCTGCTTTTGTCAAGCACAGCGACCCCGTCGGAGCCTGGCGGAACTGTCCTGCGAGGGATGCCCCGCAGGAACGTACTTTTGGGAATTCCCTTACGGGAACTACCTACTTGGCCTTCTCGAGGATCTCGACGATGCGCCAGTGCTTCGTGGCGGACAGCGGCCGGGTCTCCATCAGGAGGACGCGGTCGCCGACGCCGGCGGCGTTCTGCTCGTCGTGGGCCTTGAGCTTGCTCGTGCTGCGGATGACCTTGCCGTACAGCGCGTGCTTCTTGCGGTCCTCGACAGCGACGACGACGGTCTTGTCCATCTTGTCGCTGACGACGATGCCCTCACGGGTCTTGCGGTCGCCCCGAGCCTCGGTGTTCGTCTCAGTCACGTTGTTCTCGCTCATGCGTTCTCCACCGTTTCGATGCCCAGCTCGCGCTCGCGCATCAGGGTGTAGATCCGCGCGATGTCCTTACGGACGGCCTTCAGCCGACCGTGGTTCTCGAGCTGACCGGTCGCCGCCTGGAAGCGGAGGTTGAACAGCTCTTCCTTGGCCTCGCGGAGCTTCGCGAGAAGCTCCTCGTTGCCCAGCTCGCGCAGCTCGGACGCCTTGGTACCGGCCGACATCACGCTTCACCTGCCTCGCGCTTGACGATCCGGCACTTCATCGGCAGCTTGTGGGCCGCACGGGTCAGCGCCTCACGGGCGATCTTCTCGTTGGGGTAGGACAGCTCGAACATGACCCGGCCCGGGTGCACGTTCGCGATCCACCACTCCGGCGAACCCTTACCGGAACCCATGCGGGTCTCGGCCGGCTTCTTCGTGAGCGGGCGGTCCGGGTAGATGTTGATCCAGACCTTGCCACCACGCTTGATGTGGCGGGTCATCGCGATACGGGCCGCCTCGATCTGGCGGTTGGTCACGTACGCCGGCGTGAGGGCCTGAATGCCGTACTCGCCGAACGCAACCGTCGTACCGCCCTTGGCCTGGCCACGGCGCTTCGGGTGGTGCTGCTTGCGGTGCTTGACCCTACGGGGGATCAGCATGTCGGTCAGGCCTCCGTTCCGGTGCTCTCAGCCGGAGCGGCAGCCGGAGCGTCGGCCTTGGGGGCCTCGGCAGCGGGAGCCTGCTGCGGCTTGCGGCCGCGGCCGCCACGCTCGCCACCGCGGCCACCACGGGCCGGGCGGTCGGCGCCACCGCGGGCCGGGCGGTTACCCGCACGGGCAGCGGCGTTCTCGGCGCGGACCTCGGCGATGTTCTTGACGTCGCCCTTGTAGATCCAGACCTTCACACCGATGCGGCCGAAGGTCGTCTTGGCCTCGAAGAAGCCGTAGTCCACGTTCGCGCGGAGCGTGTGCAGGGGCACACGGCCCTCGCGGTAGAACTCCGAGCGGGACATCTCGGCGCCACCGAGGCGGCCACCGCACTGGATCTTGATGCCCTTGGCGCCGGCCTTCATCGTGCCCTGCATGCTCTTGCGCATGGCGCGACGGAAGGAGACGCGGGAGGAGAGCTGCTCGGCGACGGCCTGGGCCACCAGCTGAGCGTCCGTCTCGGGGCTCTTGACCTCGAGGATGTTCAGCTGGACCTGCTTGCCGGTCAGCTTCTCCAGGTCACCGCGGATGCGGTCGGCCTCGGCGCCGCGGCGGCCGATGACGATGCCGGGACGGGCGGTGTGGATGTCCACACGCACGCGGTCACGGGTGCGCTCGATCTCCACCTTCGAGATGCCGGCGCGCTCCATGCCGGACGTCATCATCCGACGGATGGCGACGTCTTCCTTGACGTAGTCCTTGTACAGCTTGTCGGCGTACCAACGCGACTTGAAGTCGGTCGTGACACCGAGCCGGAACCCATGCGGGTTAACCTTCTGGCCCATTACCGGGTTCCTTCCTTGCTGCTGACGACCACGGTGATGTGGCTGGTCCGCTTGCGGATCCGGTAGGCACGGCCCTGGGCGCGCGGACGGAACCGCTTCAGGGTCGGGCCCTCGTCGACGTACGCCTCGGAGATGTAGAGGCTGTCGGCGTCGGTGTGGTCGTAGTTGTGCGCGGCGTTGGCGATGGCGCTGTCCAGCACCTTGCCGACCGGCACGCTCGCGGCCTGCGGGGCGAAACGCAGGACCGCCTGAGCCTCCGTGGCGTCCATGCCACGGATGAGGTCCACCACGCGGCGGGCCTTCATGGGCGTGACGCGGATGTACCGCGCCTGGGCCCTGGCTTCCATGGTTGTCCCTTCAGTGTTTGTCATGGTCAATCCACCCCGCTGACTAGCGGCGCTTCGACTTCCGGTCGTCCTTGACGTGACCCCGGAAGGTGCGCGTCGGCGAGAACTCGCCGAGCTTGTGGCCGACCATGGACTCGGTGACAAACACCGGGATGTGGGTCTTGCCGTTGTGCACCGCGATCGTGTGGCCCAGCATCGCCGGGACGATCATCGAGCGACGGGACCAGGTCTTGATGACGTTCTTGGTACCGGCTTCGTTCTGGACGTCCACCTTCTTGATCAGGTGGTCGTCGACGAAGGGTCCCTTCTTCAAGCTACGAGGCATCTCAACCCGTCCTTAGCGCTTCTTGTTCGTCTTGCGGCGGCGGACGATGTACTTGTTCGACGCCTTCTTGGGCGAACGAGTACGGCCTTCCTTCTTGCCCCACGGGGACACGGGGTGGCGACCACCGGAGGTACGGCCCTCACCACCACCGTGCGGGTGGTCGACCGGGTTCATGACGACACCACGGACGGTCGGGCGGACGCCCAGCCACCGCTTGCGGCCGGCCTTGCCCCAGTTGATGTTCGACTGCTCGGCGTTGCCGACCTCGCCGACCGTGGCGCGGCAGCGCTGGTCGACCAGGCGGATCTCTCCGGACGGCATGCGCAGGTGGGCCATCGAGCCCTCCTTCGCGAGCAGCTGCACGGAGGCACCGGCGGAGCGGGCGAACTTGGCGCCGCCACCGGGACGGAGCTCGATCGCGTGGATCGTGGTACCGACCGGGATGTTGCGGAGGGCCAGGTTGTTGCCCGGCTTGATGTCGGCCCCGGGACCGTTCTCGACGCGGTCGCCCTGCTGCAGGTTGCGCGGGGCGAGGATGTAGCGCTTCTCGCCGTCGGCGTAGTGCAGCAGCGCGATGCGCGCGGTGCGGTTGGGGTCGTACTCGATGTGCGCGACCTTCGCCGGCACGCCGTCCTTGTCGTGACGACGGAAGTCGATCACTCGGTAGGCGCGCTTGTGGCCACCGCCCTGGTGGCGGACGGTCACACGACCGGAATTGTTACGGCCGCCCTTGCTGTGCAGGGGACGGACCAGCGACTTCTCCGGCGTGGACCGCGTGACCTCGACGAAGTCGGCGACGCTGGAGCCACGACGGCCCGGAGTCGTCGGCTTGTACTTGCGGATACCCATTTCTCAGTCCTCGTCCGATATCGAACGATCCTGACCGCTTACGCGGTCGGACCGCCGAAGATGTCGATACGGTCGCCCTCGGCGAGGGTCACGATCGCGCGCTTGGTCGCCGCACGCTGACCGAAACCGGTCTTGGTGCGCTTGCGCTTGCCGATGCGGTTGATCGTGTTGACCCCGGTGACCTTGACCTCGAAGACCGCCTGGACGGCCTGCTTGATCTGGGTCTTGTTCGCGTTGGGGTCGACGATGAACGTGTACTTGTTCTCGTCGATGAGCGCGTAGCTCTTCTCCGACACGACCGGCTTCAGCAGGACGTCACGGGGGTCCGTGTACGCCTTGCTCGCCGGGGTGACGACGGTGTTCTTGCCTTCGGCCTCGTGGCGGCGCGCCTTGGCGACGCGCGCGGCCTTGGCCTTCTTGGCCGCCTTGGAGGCGATGGAGGGGTGACGGGCAGCCATCAGACCTCGCTCCCTTCGTTGTCGTTGGCCTTGTTCGGGCCGGCGACGAAGGACTCGAAAGCGGCCTTGGTGAAGACCACGTCGTCCGAGACGAGAACGTCGTACGTGTTCAGCTGGCCCGGCTCCAGGATGTGGACCTGGGGCAGGTTGCGGGCGGACAGCCACGCGGCCTCGTCGGCGCGGTCGACGACCAGGAGCAGGTTCTTGCGCTCCGAGATCTTGCCGAACAGCGACTTGGCGGCCTTCGTGGAGGGGGTCTCGCCCTCGATCACGCCGGTGACGACGTGAATGCGGTTGTGGCGCGCCCGGTCGGTGAGGGCGTGACGCAGAGCGGCAGCCTTCATCTTCTTGGGGGTGCGCTGCGAGTAGTCGCGCGGCACGGGACCGTGCACGACGCCACCACCGGCGAACTGCGGCGCGCGGGTCGAGCCCTGACGGGCGCGGCCGGTGCCCTTCTGGCGGTACGGCTTCTTGCCGCCACCACGGACCTCGCCGCGACGCTTGGTCTTGTGCGTGCCCTGGCGGGCAGCGGCGTTCTGCGCGACGACGACCTGGTGGATCAGCGGAATGCTGATCTTCTCCACGCCGAAGATCTCCGCGGGGAGCTCGACGCTACCGGTCTTCTCGCCCGCAGGCGAAAGGATGTCAACAGTGCTCATCGGTTACCTCAGGCCCCCTTGGCCGCGGTGCGGACCAGGACGAGGCCGCCGTTCGGACCGGGAACCGCGCCCTTGATGAGCAGCAGACCCTTCTCCGCGTCAACGGCGTGGACGGTCAGGTTCTGGGTGGTGACCCGCTCGTTGCCCATGCGACCCGCCATGCGGAGGCCCTTGAACACGCGGCCCGGGGTGGCGCAGCCACCGATGGAGCCCGGCGAGCGGTGCTTGCGCTGGGTGCCGTGACCGGCGCCGAGGCCCTTGAAGTTGTGACGCTTCATGACACCGGCGAAGCCCTTGCCCTTGCTCTTGCCGGTGACGTCGACCTTCACGCCCGACTCGAAGACCTCAGCGGTGACTTCCTGGCCCAGCGTGTACTCGGAGGCGTCCGCGGTGCGGATCTCGACGAGGTGACGACGGGGGGTGACGTCGGCCTTGGCGAAGTGGCCCTTGAGGGGCTTGTTCACCTTGCGCGGGTCGATCTCGCCGAAGGCGATCTGGACCGACTCGTAGCCGTCGACGTCGTTCGTGCGGACCTGGGTGACGACGTTGGGGCCGGCCTTGACGACGGTGACCGGAACAACACGGTTGTTCTCGTCCCACACCTGCGTCATGCCGAGCTTCTCGCCCAGGATGCCCTTGATCTGCTTAGCCATTCTCAGATCACCGGCCTTCAGAGCTTGATCTCGATGTCGACACCGGCCGGGAGGTCGAGTCGCATCAGAGAGTCAACGGTCTTGGGGGTCGGGTCGAGGATGTCGATCAGGCGCTTGTGCGTGCGCATCTCGAAGTGCTCGCGCGAGTCCTTGTACTTGTGCGGCGACTTGATGACGCAGTACACGTTCTTCTCAGTGGGCAGCGGCACCGGGCCCGCGACCGACGCACCAGTGCGAGTCACCGTCTCGACGATCTTCTTCGCCGAAGAGTCGATGACCTCGTGGTCGTAGGCCTTGAGCCGGATGCGGATCTTCTGTCCCGCCATGGCTACTCCGTAGTCCTGTCTCTCTTTACGCCCTGGAACCCGGTGTTCCAGCTCTCGTCCTCCGACCCACGCGGTCGGGTGTGTCGCGCTCCCGCCGACATGAATGTCCCCTGTTCGAACATCCCTGCGGGATTGACACGGCCCTACCAGAACCGCGGACCGAGGGCGAAAGGCCCACCGGGCGCCTGGTCGGCGCTGCGCATACGCTTCCCGGAAGATTCCCGTACGTCCGCCCCTCATCAGGGACGACGAGTACCGTGGGACTCGCTTCCGGTCCTCCCGACGGGAGGCGCGCAGCATCAACACTCGACCGAGCAACTCGGACAGTCTGCCACACGGGGACCGGGGCTGGCCAATCGGGCGGAAGACATTACCCCGAAGGTGACGGGGATCAAACGCCGGAGCGCCGGAACCGCGGTTCGCCACTCCGGGACACGCTGCCGGACGATCTCACCGAGTCGCAGCACTCAGCGCGGCGTGACGGAGCGAACCGTCCCTTACGGGAAACATGGGGTCACGGAGGGCACGGAGCTTGCGCCGTCGCGATCAGTCGGACGTACGCGCCGAGCCGAGCGGCGCGATGAACGCGGCCCACGCCCGCGGCGTGAGCGCGAGGCGCGGGCCGGATACGTTCTTGGAGTCACGGACGTGGACGGTGGTGGGGGTGGGGGCGATTTCGATGCAGTCGTTGCCGTTGCTGCTGTCGCTGTAGCTGCTCTTGAACCAGTGGAGTTCCGGCGTACTCATAGCTCTCCCAGCGTTTGCTCGATGAAGACCAGAGACTCCTCTGGTGTGAGCGCCTGAGCCCGGATGATGCCATAGCGCAGATCAAGGACGCGGAGCTGCCTGGGGTGCGAGACCGGGCGGCCCCCGAAGTCACCATCGGTACGCCCCATCCCCGTACCGTCCGCGAACTTGAGCACCTGGATACGGCCGCCCGTTCCCGGGTGGTTCGCACAGGCGGTCGGCATCACCTGAAGCTCCACGAACGGCAACCTCGCTACTTCCAGCATGTGTTCGAGCTGTCGGCGCAGCACCATTGTGTCCCCGATCGGGCGGCGCAGCGTCACCTCTTCCAGGACGAAGCCGAACTCCGGTGCGGGTGAGCGCTCGAAGACGGACTTCCGGACCATCCGAGCGGCCACCATACGTTCCAGCTCATCCGGCGAGTAGGCCGGACGTCAGGTGCGAAGCAGCGCTCGCGCGTACTCCTCCGTCTGCAACAACCCGTGGATGTTGTGATTGCTGTACAGCGACATCTCCACCGCCCGCTCCTCCAGCTCGGCCCGCGTCCCCATCGTGGCCTCCAGCGTCCAGACGCGGACCTCGGCCCTCGCCCGGTCCGCGTACAGGTCCCGCTCGGAGACGATGCTCAGGTCGCCGGTGCCCAGCTGCTGTCGTACGGCGTGCGCGCCCAGGTCCATGCCGGTGGTACCACCGTCACAGAGCGCGGTGAGGAAGGAGCCGCCCCAGGCCCGCCGGTGCAGCGCCCTGGCGTGCCACGCCCATGGCGCCTATGCCCCGCCGAGCATGTCGTCCTCATCGAATCCGAGCTCGTCCTCGATGCCCAGTTCCTCCGCCGCGTGCCGGCGCAGAGGGTCCGGCCAGGCGCCCGGCTCGCTCACGGCCACGCTCCGCAGGAACCGCTCGGCTTCGGCACCACCGATCTCCCCCAGCGCCTGGATGCCTTTGACGCAGAAGGTGAAGAAGGGGCCGTCCGTGTCCTTCCTCTCCCGAACGAGTGTGGAGATCGGCTCCACCCCCTCCGGGGCCCGCAGCTCACCGAGCATGTCGACCAGGTCCTCGGTGTTCACGCCCAAGGGGCGCGAGGCGAGTACCGAAGCCAGCAGCGGGGCGAGGCCGTCGGGGCGCAGGTGGACCGCCACGCCCGCAAGCCGTTCGAACCGGCGCCAGTCCTCCGCTTCCGAAACGGTCCGCAACCAGCCGAGAATCCGGGTGCGCACCTCGGGGACCTCCGCCACGACGTCCTCGGCGCACTCCCGTCCCACGTATCCGCGGCCGGCGACGAGAGAGTCCGCCCGTTCCATCAGCGCCTTCGCTTCCACCGTGTCGTCCGACATGTGCGCCGCTCTCCTGGTCCCGGTCCCGGCAGCCCCGCTGGTGCGCGGTCAGAACGGTTGGTGTGTCTCTCTGAGAATGCTCGCGTCGAGCACGTAGGCGGATCCTTCATGGAGGCCGAAGCCCAGCCCGTCCCGCTCCGGCGTGGGAGACGCCGAACGAGCGGATCACACGCCGTCACGGATCGATACGGTCCTCCAGCACGTGGGCGAACGAGCGGAACGCCGACCTGCCCGCGGCGGTGGCGTCCGAGTCCGGACGGAGGATGTCGGGCAGGCACGCCGTCCGCCACATCCTGAAGACCGTGGCCGCCGCGGCGGGCTCGCTCCGGTTCGCCAGCAGCAGAGCGATGTCCAGCGCCTCCGCGATCTCCCCCGCCGAGTCGTCGGCGGTCCTCCGGCCGGCGACGGCAGCGGTCACCATCGCCTGCAGCAGACGGGTGAGCCGGAGATCCGCGCCCGTGCGGCACATGCGCCGTACCGCGCGCAGTTGTCCCAGATCCTCGAGCCGTGGCGTGATCTCCTCAATGCCGACGGCCCACAGCAGCAACGAGGGGGCTGTGACGGGGTGGTCGCGCAGCCAGCTGAGTTCGTCCACGATCGCCATACTCAGCTCGGAGAACTGTCCGGTCTCACGCAGGAGCACCAGGAGGCGGTCCACCTCGCTCCGATGACGGCTCAACCAGCCGGCCACCGAGGCCCGCGCGACATCCCAGGTTCCCGTGGCGGCCACGGCTCCGATCTCGACGACACCGCCCAGCGGGCCGAAGATCTCACGAGCGAGCGCCTGTTCCGGAACCGCGGAGTCGTTCACTGTCATCGTGCGTTTCCCCGCGCCTTCCTGAAGCCCGACGGAAAGGCCGGCCCGTCACTCCTCAGGGACGCCGGCCGCGCAGAGCCCGCCAGGCGTCACCCACCGTATCCTCGGACCGCAGCCACCAGCCCTCCAGCTTGTTCCGGACCGTCGTATACGCCTTCCACCGCTTGAGCCACGGCGGCAGCTCCCGGAAGGGAACAAAGGTCAGGGTGTCGTCGACGGCATTCACGGCGATGCTCATGCGGCCGGGGCCCGCCGCCCGCAGCACGTCGTACAGCTCCGGCGTCAACGCCCCGTTGAGCCGCGCCGCAGTGCCCACCGCCGTGAACGCGAACCCCCGCTGAGCGACGTCCGGCAACCGCGTCGCCCGGACGATCCGGGGCGACGCCTCCTCCAGCGGGCAGTTGAAGGCCAACCCGATCGCCGCCGTTCCGAGATGGCTCTCACCGCGCTCGAACGCGGCATCCCAGTCCGCGGGGTCGTCGATACCCAGCAGCCCTTCGCCGGTTTCCCAGTCCCATGCGGATTCCACAGGGCCCCACTCACCTTCCCTTGTCGTCCGGACCCGGTTCCGTCGCGAGGATGTGCAACACCTGCCAGCGGGCCTCCTCCCAGCGGGCACGGCGGGCGGCGAGCCGCTCGTCGGCGCCGTCGGGGGCCCGCTGCGCGTACCAGCGCCCGGCCCTCGCCTGCATCTCGCGGGCGACGGAGAAACAGGGGAGGAGACTGACCTGTCCGTACCCTTTCGCGTCGCTCATCAGCTGCTCGGTGCCGACCCGTGCGGCCTGCAAGGTCGGCTCCACTCCCCTGGCGGCGTCGTATCGGTGGCCCTCCCACCGCATACCGGTCTCCAGGAGCCGCTCGTGTGCCCGGAACAGCCGCGGGTGTGCCTCGCCGAGGTCGATCGCCTCGTGGGCCGCCGCGATGTGGACCAGGCAGGCCTCCAGTACCGGTTCCTCGATCTCAGCCCGCTCGATGTCGAGCACATGCCGTGCGAAGTCCAGGGCCAGATGTGCCGCGCGTGTCTCGTCGACCTCGTCGAGCAGGTCGCGCAGCAAGCTGGGAAGGACGATCACTCGCGGCTCCTGGAAGTCAGATCACGCGGAAGAGGTCGGCGGTGGTGTGGACGTCGGTGAGGTCCTCGATGAGGCGGAGGTTGTCGCACAGGGCCTGGAGGACCGAGTCGGCCGCGGCGGCGCGCGGGGCGCCGATGACCAGGCCGAAGACCCGGAAGCCGAGCCGGTGCCGGGTGTCGTTCCAGGTGCGCGTCCACTCCTCGGTGACGCCGCAGTCGTCGTCGGTGATCATCACGATGTCGCCGCGCATGCGGGCGGTGTCGTCGAATTCCGCCTCCAGCAGCTCGCCCGCCGCCGACAGCGGGGTCTGGTAGCTGGTGCCGCCGCCGAGGAAGGTCTCGGCGAAGTCGACGGTCCGCTCGACGGGGGCCGGCTCGTCCGCCGGGAAGCGGAAGACCTGGAGCCTGCCGGGGGCGGAGAACAGGATGCCGACGAAGTCACGTCCGGCGTGGCGGGCCTGGTCGAGCAGGGCCAGGGCGCACGCCTTGGACCAGGCCTCCCGGGTGATTCCGCCCGGCCCCTCCTCGTACATGGAGTGCGAGGTGTCCACGCACGCGATGATCGCGCCCCGGCCGGTGGTCTGCTCGCCCCGGCTGTCGTAGAGCATCAGTTCCCCGGCGGCGTAGCGGGCGGCGAACACCGCGCGCAGTTCGGGCAGGCCGAGGTGGGCCAGTTCGGAGGGGACGACGCGGGAGAGGTCGTCGCCGAGGGTGACGCCGACCAGTTCCCCGGTGGCGTTCTCCACCTTGCGGGCGCGCTCGCCGCTCGCCATCTGCCGGAAGCGTCCGATCAGGTCGGCCCACCGGGCGAGGCGGCCGGTGCGCAGCCGTTCGGCGAGGCGGGCGCGCTCGGCGAACGGCATCCGCTCCAGTTCGCCGGATCCGACTCCCCACGCCCGCATCAGCGCGGCCTCCTGTCGGACGGTCTCCGCGGCCCTCGCGACGGCGCCGCGTGCGGTGGCGCGGATTCCGGGGACGGCCGTCGCGGCGGCCCGGGCGGCCTGCCGTGCCGCGGCCTCGGCCGCCTCGGCTGTTTCGGCGGTCCCGATCGCCCGGCGTACGGCGTCGGAGGCCCGCGCGGTGCCGGCCTCGTCGGCCTCCTCGGCGGCCTCCTGGAGCGTCTCGTCCACGGCGGTCGCCGCCGCTTCGGCGGCCCGCTGGGCCTGTTTCGCCCGCTCGCCCTGCTCCTGCGCGTCCCGGGCGCGCTCCAGCAGCCCGCGCAGCGCTCCGGCCTGGGCGAGTACGGCCATGGCGGCGGCGTAGGGATCGCCGGCCGTCTCCCGGCGCAGTCCGGTGAACTCCGGTGACTCCGTCAGTGCGGTCATGATCTGGTGGTTGACCAGCCGGGAGGGGTCCATCGCGGCCGGTTCGCGCAGCCGCGGGCCGGCCTTGTACGCGGCCAGGAACACGTCGGTGAGGAGGTCGGCGGTGTGGTGGCCGTGGCGGTCGCCCAGCTCCGCCGCCAGATCGCGCAGGGCGGCCGACTGCTCGTAGGTGTCGTGCCAGGTGATGCGGTCGAACCGGTCCGCGACCACAGCGGCGGTGTGCCGTTCGACAGTGGTGGCGGGCCGGGCGAGCCATGCCCCGGCCCTGGTCGCGAGCTCGTCCATGGTGCCGCTCAGAGCTGCGCCCGCACCGTGCTCGCGTCCACGCCGAGGGCCTCGGTGAGGACGCGAGCGCGGACGGCGCGCTGGCGGCCGGTGACCCGGTCGATGGCGGTGGTCGAGCGGCCGGCGCCCACCGCCTCGGCACGCAGCCTCTCCAGCCGTCTGCCCGCCGTGGCGAGCTGGTGGTGTGCCTTCTTGATGACCCACTCGCTCAGTGCCTCGCGGGACTGTCCGGCCATGGCGTCGAGCTGGGCCTCCAGTTCCTCGATGGTGTCGGCCAGGTCGAGCGCCTCCTTGGCGTCGGGGTTGACCAGGTGCAGCACCTCGCGTTCGACGGTCGGGCGCTGGGCCGGGGAGTCCCACAGCACATGGGTCAGCACCGGCAGGTCGGTCTCGGCGACCGCCGTACGGCCGTCGAGGTACGCGGAGGCCTGGAGCAGGCCCACCGCCTGCCGCCAGCGGCGGTCGGAGGCGACGAGTTCCTTGCGGCGCAGGGCGGCCCGCAGGGTGCACACCGCGTCCACGATCGCGTCAGGGACGTCCACGGCCGGTACGGTCTCGGTCACGGCGTGCCGCAGCGCGGTCAGCTCGATGGTCGTCCGGGCCGGGGCGGCCGGGCGGTGGACGGCGGAGCGGACGAGCGCGGCGAAGTTCGAGGGGTCCTCCAGGTAGCCGACCTCGATCCGCACCAGCAGCCGGTCGTAGATCGCGGCCGAGTCCTCCCCACTGGGGAGTTCGTTGCTGGCGGTGATGGCCCCGATGAGGGGGCAGCGGATCGGTTCGCCGCCGTTCTCGGGGTGGTAGATCCGCTCGTTGAGGTAGCCCAGGGTCTCGTTCAGCGCCGCCGTGGAACATTTGAAGATCTCGTCGATGAACGCGACGTGGGCGGTGGTGGCGCGGCCGTCGTAGACCTGGCGGTACTCGCCCCGGGCGAGCGCGGCGACGTCGATGGGGCCGAACATCCGCGTCGGCGCGGTGAACTTCGACAGCAGGATCTCCCAGTAGGCCGCGCCCTCGATCCGGCCCGTGAGTTCCCGCGCCATCTCGGACTTCGCCGTCCCGGGCGGTCCGAGCAGCAGCGAGTGCTGTCCGGCCAGCAGGGTCACCAGCAACGTCCGTACGACGTCGGCGCGTTCGTAGAACCGCTCCGACAGCTCGTCGCCGATCGCCCGGAGTCGGCGGGCCGTGCCCTCCGCGTCCTCCGCATCCGCCGTGTCCATGGCCGCTCCCCTTTCCCTCCGCGGTTCTCAGTCCACGAAGCGGAACGTCGACGTGATCGCGTCGAAGATGTCGAAGAAGGAGTCCGCGAGGTCCAGGACCTGGCTGCTGCCGGCGACCAGGGCGACCTTGCCCTCCTGGCCGGGCACGGGGACGAAGGTCTGCATCAGCACGGCACGGACGGTCCGGCCGAGTTCGTCGCCGGGGACCGGGATGTCCTCGATGCCGTACGTCCGCGCGGCCGGGCCGGTGCCGGGTATGTCGACGGTGGTGACCTTGCGCCAGGAGTCGCCCGCCTTCTTCGCCTCCTTGACGGCGAGCTGGGCGGCGACGGCGGCCGGGTCGGTGGGCAGCGGGTCGCCCTTGCTCGTACGGCCGCCGACCAGGGAGACCGTCACCGAGCCGGTGATCGGGGTGTCACCGCCGAAGCTCTCCGCCATGCAGCCGCAGTACAGCGCGCCGGACTTCCAGGCGTCCGCGGCGGCCTTCCGCAGGAAGGAGATGTACGTGTCCCGGTGCGGGGCCAGTTCCGGGTGGGCGCGCAGGCGTTCGTTCACCATCCGGTGGACGGAGTCGTCCCGCGACTCCGGCCGCACGTCGAACTCCCACCACGACTCCGGCACCTTGATCCGGAAACCGCCCCGCTCGACGGTCAGCGCCTCCATGTAACGGGCCATGACGCCGGCGTCCCCCTTCGGTCGACACACTCGATCACCTGTTCCGACATCGTCCCATCGAGTGGTCCGTTCGTGTGACGGGATCCGGCTCGTATGCGGGGTGGGGAGGCGCCGGACATCCGGTGACGCGCCCCGCCGCCACGGACGACCTGCCGGGCCGGGAGCGCCCGAAGGAGCGCGGGGAACTGCGCGACCGGCCACGACGGCGGAGCGCTCAGCCCTGTTTGGCGACCGTGAGGAGGACCGCCGCGTCCTCCAGTGCCTCCAGGCCGTGGCGGACCGGAGGGATGACGATCAGATCACCCGTCCGCCCCTCCCACTCCGTGTCGCCGCTGGTGAGGCGGACGCGGCCGCGCAGGACCAGCAGGGTCGCCTCGCCGGGACTGTCGTGCTCGGCGAGGGACGTGCCGGCGGTCAGCGCGAGGAGGGTCTGGCGCAGGGTGTGCTCGTGGCCGCCGTGGACGGTGGTGGCGCTGCGGCCGCTGGAGGCGGCGGCGGCGCGTTCCAGGTGTTCGCGGGCGAGGGCGTCGAGGGAGAGCTTCTGCATGGCACCGAGCCTTCCCGAGGGGCCTTGCCGGTCACCAGGGCCATGTGGGGTACATCGTGGTGTCCGCGGCGTCCGTGGTGTCCGCCACGTGCACTCGTACTGCCGTACGGCTGTCGGTGCCCTCCGCGATACTGGCGCGGTGCCGCCGACACCGCCTCCCCCGCAGCCGATCACGCCCGACCCGCCGGAGGCGATCGCGCGTCCGCTGCTCACCCAGTCGTGGCTGGACCTGACGTTCGTCCACTGGGCGGTGGACCCGGCCGACGTGGCCCCGCTGCTGCCGCCGGGCACCGTGCCGGACACCCTGGACGGTGTCACGTACGTCGGTCTCGTCGCGTTCCGGATGCACAGGGTGGGGTGGCTGCGCCTGCCGGGTGTGCCGTATCTCGGGAACTTCCCGGAGACCAACGTCCGCCTGTACTCGGTGGACGCGCACGGGCGGCGCGGGGTCGTCTTCCTCTCCCTGGACGCCTCCCGGCTGATCCCGGTGGCGGTCGGCCGGCTGGGGTTCCGGATGCCGTACCTCTGGTCCCGGATGCGTGTGGAGCACCTCGACGGCGGCACGGTGACGTACACCGCTTCCCGGCGCTGGCCCGGACCGCGGGGCGCCGGCGGCCGCATCACCGTACGCAGGGGCGAGCTGATCGCGGAGCCGACCGGTCTTGAGCACTTCCTGACCGCCCGCTGGGGCATGCACGGCGCCTTCTTCGGGCGGTCGATGTACCTGCCCAACGCCCATCCGCGCTGGCCCCTGCACCGGGCCGAGCTGCTGGAGTGCGAGGAGGACCTGGTCGCCGCGGCCGGGCTGCCGGGGCCGGCCGGGGAGCCGGTGAGCGTGCTGTACTCACCGGGCGTCCCCGCCCGCTTCGGACGCCCGGCCCGTCCGGCCGGCATCCCCACACCGTGACGGCGTGACGCGGGTGCGTCAGATGACGCCCTGCGCGAGCATCGCGTCCGCCACCCGCTCGAAGCCGGCGATGTTCGCGCCGGTCACGTAGTCGCCGGGGGCGCCGTAGCGCTCGGCGGTCTCCGCGCAGGTGGTGTGGATGTCGGTCATGATGCGGGCCAGTTCGTCCTCGACCTGGTCGGCCTTCCATGACGTACGCGACGCGTTCTGCGTCATCTCCAGCGCGCTGACCGCGACGCCGCCCGCGTTGGCCGCCTTGCCGGGGCCGAAGGCGACACCGGCCCGCTGGAAGAGCTGCACGGCCTCCGGCGTGGTCGGCATGTTGGCGCCCTCGGAGACCGCCTTCACGCCGTTGCGGATGAGGGCGTCGGCGTCGACGGCGTTCAGTTCGTTCTGGGTCGCCGACGGCAGGGCGACGTCCGCCGGGACCTCCCAGACCCGCCCGCCGGGCACGAACCGCGCGGAGGCGCCCCGGCGCTCCGCGTAGTCGCTCACCCGGCCGCGCTCGACCTCCTTGATCTGGCGCAGCAGGTCGAGGTCGATGCCCTTCTCGTCGACGACGTAGCCGCCGGAGTCGGAGCAGGTCACCGGGTTGGCGCCGAGGGCGGCCAGCTTCTGGATGGTGTAGATCGCGACGTTGCCGGAGCCGGAGACGACCGCGGTCTGCCCCTCCAGGTCCTCGCCGCGGGCGCGCAGCATGGCCTCCGCGAACAGCACGTTGCCGTATCCGGTCGCCTCCGGGCGGATCAGCGAGCCGCCCCAGCCGGCGCTCTTGCCGGTGAGCACGCCGCCCTCCCAGCGGTTGGTGATCCGCCGGTACTGGCCGAAGAGGTAACCGATCTCGCGGGCGCCGACGCCGATGTCACCGGCCGGGATGTCGGTGTACTCGCCGATGTGCCGGTACAGCTCGGTCATGAAGGACTGGCAGAAGCGCATGACCTCGGCGTCGCTGCGGCCCTGCGGGTCGAAGTCGCTGCCGCCCTTGCCGCCGCCGATGCCGAGGCCGGTCAGCGCGTTCTTGAAGATCTGCTCGAAGCCGAGGAACTTGATGATCCCGAGGTTCACGGAGGGGTGGAAGCGCAGGCCGCCCTTGTAGGGGCCGAGGGCGCTGTTGTATTCGATCCGGAAGCCCCGGTTGACGTGGACCCGGCCCTGGTCGTCCTGCCACGGCACCCGGAACATGATCTGCCGCTCCGGCTCGACCAGCCGCGCGACGAGCCCCGGCTCGGCGTACTCGGGGCGCGCGGCGAGCACCGGGGCGAGGGTCTCCAGCACCTCGCGCGCGGCCTGGTGGAACTCGGGCTCCGCGGGGTTGCGGCGCTCGATCTCGGAGCGCAGCAGGTCGAGCGAGGTCTTGGGGTCGGGTCGTGAGGTCACGGGGTCCCTTTCTGGCGCGGCTGACACCGGTACGTACAGCCGGTGATGGGCGTACGTATAGCCGGTGATGGGCGCTCGGCGCCGTTGCCGCGCGCAGGACAGCGGCCGCCCATGTCGTATACGACAGGTCGGCCGACCCTCCCAGTGTTACTCCTGTGTTAACTCGATACCAAGAGCCGGGCCCGATTGTCCGCTATCTGGACAGGGCGACCGGAGTCCGGAGGGTCGGCGGGTTTCGCTCCGCCGCGTACGTCACGGAGCTCGCCCACGCCTCACCCCGCCGGAACCGCCGGCATCCCGCGCTTCGGTACGACAGGCGGAAAGGTGATGCCGGCCCGCGCCCGGACGTGGCTCGCTCTCCGGGGCGTGCACACTTCGGTCGCCATTGCCCATATGCCGCTCATTCGAGCGCTTACGTGGCATTTCATCGCCGAATGATCGCAGTTTCCGGCAAAGCACCCCCTTGCCATCCACCGGCCCATGAGGTCGACGCCCCTCCTCCAGCCTCCGCCGCCGGCCGCCCCCGTCCGGGACCACACGGACATGCCGCACGCAAAGAGAGGGGGGACGGCAGCCGACGGTGCTGCCGGGCCGGCCGAACCGCTCCCCGTCCGAGGCCAGCGCCGTTCCGGCACGCGGAGAACGGCAGTCCCTCAGCCCGGTGCGGGGCCGGGTACCGGCCCGGGCGCGGGACACCGAGATCGACCCGCGCGTCGTGGCGGTCAAGGCCCGGCTATCGTGGCGATCACGACCGTGAAAGGTCAACCGCCGGGCGGACAAGGGGAATCGACGTGGATCAGCAGGGCTCCGGCATGGACGCTCCCATACGGATCGACACCGGCAAGCCGCATCCCGCGCGGATGTACGACTGGTTCCTCGGCGGCAAGGACAACTACCCGGTGGACGAGGCGCTGGGCAGGCAGCTCGTGGGGTTCGCGCCGGGCATCCCGGTCATGGCGCGGATGAACAGGGCGTTCATGCACCGTGCCACCCGCTGGACGGCCGGCCAGGGCGTGCGGCAGTTCCTCGACATCGGGACCGGTATCCCGACGGAGCCGAACCTGCACCAGGTGGCCCAGGGGACCGCCGCCGACGCACGGGTCGTGTACTGCGACAACGACCCGATCGTCCTGGTCCACGCCGAGGCGCTGCTGCGGGGCACCTCCGAGGGGGTCGTCGACTACGTGCAGGCCGACGCACGCGACACCGCCGCGATCGTCGAACGGGCCCGCAGGACGCTGGACTTCGAGCGGCCGGTCGCGCTCTCCCTGATCGCGCTGCTGCACTTCATCGGCGACGAGGACGGGGCGTACGAACTGGTGGAGCGGCTCAAGGACGCGCTGGCGCCGGGCAGTTACCTGGCCATGTCGCACCTCACGCCCGACTTCCACCCGGAGGAGGCATCCCGGAAGGTGACCGACCTGTACCGGGCGGGCGGGCTCACCATGGACATGCGCAACCGGGAGCGGTTCGCCCGGTTCTTCGAGGGACTGGAGATCGTCGACCCCGGCATCGTGGCGGCCGAGGAATGGCACCCGGAGCTCGGCGAGCCGGTTCCCGGACAGGAAGGCGTCCACAGCGGGGCGTACGTGGCGGTGGCCCGCAAGGCCTGAGCCCTCGCCCCACGGAGCGAGACGGCGGGGCCGCCCCGGTCAGGGGCGGCCCCGCCGGGCGTTCTCAGCCCTTCCCGTGCTTGTGGTGCTTCCCGTGCTTCTCGCAGTCCTCCTCCCGGGCCGCCTCCTTCAGCGTGTCCCGCAGGGCGTAGAAGGCGGGCTTGCGCTCGAAGTCGTCGGTCATGACGTTCGCGAAGCCCTCGCCCTCGAAGAACACCGGCACCCACGAGTACTTGTCGGTGAAGCCCCAGATGGTGAACGAGTTGCAGCCGTCGACGGCCAGGCACGCCTGAAGCATCCGCTGGTAGTAGTCGGCCTGCTTCCGCTCCTGCGCCTCGGTGGGCACACCGCTCTCCGGCAGGTCCATGCGGACGTCCAGTTCGGTGACGGCGGTCTCCAGACCGAGCGCGTCGAACCGGCGCAGGTTGTCCTCCAGGTCGCCCGGGAAGCCGTAGCGCGTGCTCAGGTGGCCCTGTACGGAGAAGCCGTCCACGGGTACGCCCTGCTCCAGCAGGTCCTGGACGAGCGCGTAGTAGGCGTCGCTCTTCGCGTTGACGCTCTCGACGTTGTAGTCGTTGAAGAACAGCTTCGCCTTCGGATCGATCGCGTGGACCCACCGGAAGACGTCCGCGACGATGCCCGGGCCCAGCTCGCGGATCCAGATGTTGTCCTGGGTGCGCAGGCTGCCCTGGTCGTCGAAGATCTCGTTGGCGACGTCCCACTGCTGGATCCTGCCGGCGTACCGGCCGACGACGGTGGTGACGTGCTCGCGCAGGATGGTGCGCAGCTCCTCCTTCGAGAAGTCGCCCTCCTCCAGCCACGCCGGGTTCTGGCTGTGCCACAGCAGGGTGTGGCCGCGTACGACCTGGTGGTTCCGCTTGGCGAACGCGACGATGGCGTCGGCCTGCGCGAAGTCGTAGCGGTCCCGCTCGGGGTGAATGTGGTCCCACTTCATCTGGTTCTCGGGGGAGACCGAGCTGAACTGCTGCCCCAGGACCTTCCGGTACTCCTTGTCGTACGTGAAGGGGTCCGGGTAGTCCTGCTCCAGGTGGTGGCCGCCGCCTGCCACGGCGGTGCCCACGACGAAGCCCTCGGGAGCGGCCGAGCGCAGCCGGTCGGACGTGGCGTGGGAGTGCGGCGCGGCCTTCTTGCCGGCCGACGGGTCGGCGGCGGCCGAGCCCGTCGCGAGCGGCAGGGCCAGGGCGGCGGTGGCGAGGGCCACGGTGGCGAAACGAATGGATCTCATGCGGGGAGTCTCATTCCCATCGTCATTCTCGAAAGTTTCGAACATCGATCCGAAACATTAGGGATGGGCGGACGCTAAGGTCTGGCCGAACCGCGCGTCAATACCTGTGCGCGTATCGATGCCCGCACCTGTGCTCAGGTCGTGTCCGCGCCGACGACCGGCCGGACAGCAGGTCCGTACCAACCTCTTGCTCCCGCACCCGTCACGTCGCAAGCTCCCCTCATGGAGCTGGAGTTGCGGCATCTGAAGACGATCCGGGCGATTGCCGACGCCGGCAGCCTGACCAGGGCGGCGACGGCCCTCGGACTCGCGCAGCCCGCGCTGAGCGCACAGCTCAAGCGGATCGAACGCGCCCTGGGCGGTCAGCTGTTCGAACGCGGACGGCACGGAGTGCGGGCCACCGCGCTGGGCGAACTCGTACTGGAGCGCAGCCGGATCGTGCTGCCCGCGGTGACCGAACTGCAGCAGGAGGCGGCGCGGTTCGCCCGCACCTCGCGCGCGACCGCCTGCTTCCGGCTGGGCGGCACCCACGGGCCGCTGCTGGGCGCCCTGGTGGACCGGCTGGCGGACGCGGTGCCGGACGCCCGCGTCACCACCTGCACGTCCTGGTCCGAGCGGGAGCTGGCCGCACTGCTCGTCGAGGGCCGGCTGGACTACGCCCTCGCCGGGACCTGCGGCTCGGCCGAACCGCCCGGCGCGGAGGGCCTGGTCTGGCGGGAGGTCGCGGTCGACCCGGTGTTCGTCATGGTGCCGGAGGGCCATCCGCTCGCCCGCCCCGGCGAGGTGGACCTGACCGAGCTGGCCGGCGAGGAGTGGGCCTGTGTCCCCGGCGACGGCTGCTTCGGGGACTGCTTCACGGCGGCCTGCGCCCGCGCCGGCTTCACCCCGCACCGGATGTACGAGACGGACACCTCGTCCCTGGTCCATCTGGTGCAGGTCGGCCGGGCGGTCGGGCTGTGCCGGGCGACCTTCCCGACCACGCCCGGAATCACCACCCGGCCACTGACCGGTACGCCCCTGGCCTGGCGGCATCTGCTGGGCTGGCACCGGGGCACACAGCGGGCGGAGACCGCCGCCACCGTCCTCGAACAGGCCCGGCTGGCCCACGCGGGCGTGGCGGCGCGCAGCGACAGCTACACGGAGTGGCTCGCCGCCCAGCCCGTTCCATAACACCGGGGAGGGGGCCGGCCGGGCCCGGCGACTCGGGCGGCTCGTACATCTCCGGCAGCCAGGCGCAGGGCGTCACCTCGGGCGGCTCGGGCGACTGCGGCAGCGGCGGTACGACGTTCTTCCAGCCGATCAACCCGCTGCTCCAGAACTACGGCCTCACCCTGAGGACGACCGACGGCGGCGAGGAGCCGCCCGGGGAGGAGGAGCCGGGAGGCACCTGGTCGGCGGGCACCGTCTACCGGCCGGGCGACACGGTGACGTACGGCGGTACCACCTACCGCTGCCTCCAGGGCCACCAGGCCCAGGCCGGCTGGGAGCCGCCGAACGTCCCGGCGCTGTGGCAGCGGGCGTGAGCTGACGTTTCCGGCGGGGGAAGACCGGCCCCGGGTGCGCTGCGGTCAGCGCGCCCGGGGCCGGGCACGCTCACAGAAGGATGACGTCACGGCCGACCGGGGGAAGCCCCCAGGGCTCCAGGCCGCCGTCGCAGTACTCGGCGAGGAACTGCACGGCACCGCCCTCGTAGTGCCACCAGCCGCCGTTGCGGGAGGCGACGGTGACGGGCCACTGCCGCGGGTCGGTCCCGTCCGTGGTCCAGAGGAGCTTGTCGCCCTCGTTGGATTCCGCCCACGGCAGCAGACCGCCCGGTGCCGGATGCGGGCGCAGGCCGATGGACATGTCGGCCTCCCACCAGGCCTGAACGGTCCCTTCCAGCTCATTGCGGATGCCTCGGAGCCAGTCGTGCTCCTCACCCGGGTCGGGAAAGGCGACGAGGAGGAAGTCCCCGAGGACGAAGGTGGGGTACCACTCCGCGAGCCGCTTGTAGTCGGACGGCAGCGTGATGCCGAGGCCGTCTTCGATCACGGCCCAGTCCAGGACGGCGGGCTCCGGCCGACGGTGCGGGAGCAGTTCCGGCACGGCACGTTCCAGTGCCGCGATCGCCTCGTCCGGATCGGTGATGCGCCGTGCCGGTGCCTGGGTACCGATCGGATCGTCCGTTACCGCCGCCGACTGCTCGTGGGCGGTCGGGGAGGACGATCGGTCCGACGGTTCGTCGGGACGGCAAGGAGGCGGGACGGTGCTCACGTACTCACTCTCGTCGACGGGCGAGAGCCCACCATGCCCGTTGTTCCGGCTGCTCGCTGGCGCGGACCCGTGTCGTGAGGCAGTTGTGACCCGACCGGCGCGGCTCCGACGCCCCGGGGACGGCGGCTGTCCCTGTGGATCGTCCGGGTCGCCACAGGCGACCCGGACGCCTGGACTGTCACCGTGGCCGCCCGCGGCGGCGACCGGTGGCACCACCGGGGGCACGGACCATCCCGGAGCGTGGCCTACAGTCAGATGCCACCACTGCCCACCTGGTCCCTTCCATGCCCCTCACCCCACCGGACTTCACCGCCCTCTTCACAGAAGGCCACCGTTGCACGCTTCTCGGTGGCCGGCCTGCCACCGTCACCCTGAGCGAATCCGTCGACCTCGCACTGCCCACGGGCCGGGTCGTCGTCTGCGACCCGTTCACCGGCCTCGGCCCGTTCGCGCCCCGTCCCTTCACCGCCGAAGTACCTCCCGGCCGGTATTCCGTCACTGTGGCGACGGTGTCCTTCGACAGCGACGGCACACCGGCTCGAGTGGCCGCCGCGGCTCGGCTGTCCGTCACGACGCTCCCCGCGGCCACATGGGAACTCGCCGTCGGCGCGGACGACGATGTCGCCGATCTCGGCGAAGGCGAGTTCTTCGGCTACGAGACGGACCATGGGGACGTGTGCTTCGTCGACGGTTCCGCCGTCCCCGCACTGGCCGATCACGAGGACCGGCTCAACGAGGCGCTGATCGCCTATGCGACAGCCGACTTCGCCCTGCCTCCGGTGCGGGCCACCGGGCCCGCCGGGGAGGAGGTCGTGGCGTTCAACACGGGCCGGCGCCGCAGCGGGTTCTACCCGACGTGGGTCGGCCGCACCGGCAGCGGCGCTGTCGCCTCCTTCGTCACCGATTTCCTCGTCCTCGACGACCCGCCCGGCCACGACACCCGGCGGTGACGCGTCTGTCCGTTCGCTCTCGGCCACCCAGCGGGGTCCTGGAGATCCCGACCGAGCCCGACGAGGCGGGCGGGACCGGCCGGACTGCCGAGTGGACCGAGGAGCGTGCTCCGACGCCACATGGCAGATCTGTCCGTCCACGGCACCTGCCGCAGGTGTCCAGGACCGGCACGTGGACGATGGGGTACTCGCCGAAATCACCGGAACCGAACCAGTGGACGTGCTCCTCGTAGCCCACCGGCAGGCGCCTCCCGACGGCCGCCTCGGCCCGCTCCCGGTCCACGAGGCCGGACCCGGGCACCCCGGAGTCGGCCGAGGCCCTTACCGAGGCCGACCCGGGTTTCGCGGCGGGGAGCGACGGCGATGCCTCCGGGATGGCGCTGCCCCACCGAGCAGGCTCAGTCCGCCTCGCCCTCGAAGACCTCCGCCGTCGACGTCGCGGTGATGGCCCTCGTGAGCCACAGGTCCAGTACGTCAGGGTCACCGCAGCCGATGATGCGTTCCCGGTCCTCTTCGCCGACCTCGACGCCCCGGTGACCCAGCAGAACCAGAACGGCTTTCGCCTGGCCCTTTGCTTCGCCCTTCGCCTCGCCCTTCGCCTCGCCCTCGGCTCGGAGCTGCTGGGCGGTCTGCGACTGGAAGAACGAGAGGTCGACGGCCATGAGATGCCTCCAGAGATCCGCGGCCTGCGTAGTGCCGAGGCCTTGTTCCATGAGTTCGATGAAGGTGCCTGCGGTGCTCTCGTCGTCGGCCGACAGGCCTTTCAGTGCCTTTGCCAGCGCGTTCAGTATGGCATCGGCTTCCGGCTCGCAGCGGTGAAGAGCCGCCGACAGGATCGTGAGCGGGATGTCACGAGCTGCTTCGGCAGGACTGTCGATCACCGGCAGATCATTGGGCCCCAGAACCAGGGGCCGCAGCGTGAGCGAGGGCCACTGGCGTGGGCCGATGTCGAACTGCTGGGCTGCCCAGGCAGCCGTCTTCCGGTCCGGACACACGACGAGGAGGACCGGCGGCACGCCGTACTTGGCGTACACGTGGGACAAGTAGTAGGCCCAGCTGGCCGGCTTGTGCGTGCTCGGCCGGCTCTGCGACTCCACGGCCAGGACGAAACTGCCGTCCTCCGTGTCCATGCGCAGCAACGTGTCCACCCGCCGCTCCAGCGGCCGGGTCTCCGTGAGGTCGGTGGAGAGTTCGGAGGCTGACACGGGTGGGGGGAAGGCGACGCCGAGGTTCCTGGCGACGCGTGCGAAGAGGCCCGGTTCCTGCTGGAAGATCCGGTGCAGGGCCTCATGGGATGAGCTGACCATGAGGCGAAGCTATGAGCGGAGCGGCATGTGCCATGCGCAAATGCGCCACCGTTCCCACGATCTAGTGACCGATACGGCGGCAGAGTTGACGCCCGCACAGACGAAAGGGCCCGTACGACCGAAGTCGTACGGGCCCTTCCAGGTGCTCGCGGCAGGAGCTACCAGGTCAGATCAGCAAGCTCACTTGTTGATCTTGGTGACCTGGCCGGCGCCCACGGTCCGGCCACCCTCACGGATGGCGAACTTCAGGCCCTCCTCCATGGCGACGGGCTGGATGAGCTCCACCTTCATCTCGGTGTTGTCACCCGGCATGACCATCTCGGTGCCCTCGGGGAGGGTCACGACGCCGGTCACGTCCGTCGTACGGAAGTAGAACTGCGGGCGGTAGTTGTTGAAGAAGGGGGTGTGACGGCCACCCTCGTCCTTCGACAGGATGTAGGCCTGGGCCTCGAACTCGGTGTGCGGGGTGACCGAACCGGGCTTGATGATGACCTGGCCGCGCTCGACGTCCTCGCGCTTGATGCCGCGGAGCAGCAGACCGACGTTCTCACCGGCCTGGCCCTCGTCGAGCAGCTTGCGGAACATCTCGATGCCGGTGACCGTGGTGGTGGTCTTCTCCTGCTTGATGCCCACGATGTCGACGGTCTCGTTGACCTTGAGGACACCACGCTCGATACGACCGGTGACGACGGTGCCACGACCGGTGATCGTGAAGACGTCCTCGATCGGCATCAGGAACGGCTTGTCGACGTCACGCTCGGGCTGCGGGATGTTCTCGTCCACGGCCTTCATCAGCTCGAGGACGGAGTTGCCCCACTCCTTGTCGCCCTCGAGGGCCTTGAGCGCGGAGACCTTGACGACCGGCAGGTCGTCGCCCGGGAACTCGTACTCGGAGAGCAGCTCACGGACCTCGAGCTCGACGAGCTCCAGGATCTCCTCGTCGTCCACCATGTCGGCCTTGTTCAGGGCGACGACGATGTACGGAACGCCGACCTGGCGGGCCAGGAGCACGTGCTCCTTGGTCTGCGGCATCGGGCCGTCGGTGGCGGCGACCACGAGGATGGCGCCGTCCATCTGCGCCGCACCCGTGATCATGTTCTTGATGTAGTCCGCGTGACCGGGGCAGTCGACGTGGGCGTAGTGACGCGTCTCGGTCTGGTACTCGACGTGCGCGATGGAGATGGTGATACCGCGCTGGCGCTCTTCGGGAGCCTTGTCGATCTGGTCGAAGGCCGAGGCCTCGTTCAGGTCCGGGTACGCGTCGTGCAGCACCTTGGTAATGGCGGCCGTGAGGGTCGTCTTACCGTGGTCGATGTGACCGATGGTGCCGATGTTGACGTGCGGCTTAGTCCGCTCGAACTTCGCCTTCGCCACTGGGGTCCTCCTGTGGAGTGGTTCTGTACGCCTTACTTCATCGGCGCCAGGTGATCTTTGCTGGGAAACCCGGGCCCGGGGCATTCCGCCGGGTTGGCGGTGGAATGCCCCTTGCAGGCTCCGGGGTCAAGCCTAAAGCGTGTGAACGGGGTCCGTTAAACGGAGTCCGTTACTCGCCCTTGGCCTTCGCGATGATCTCCTCGGCGACGTTCCGCGGAACCTCGGCGTAGGAGTCGAACTGCATGGAGTAGCTGGCACGGCCGGACGTCTTGCTGCGCAGGTCGCCGACGTAGCCGAACATCTCCGAGAGGGGCACGAGACCCTTCACGACGCGGGCACCGGCCCGCTCCTCCATGGCCTGGATCTGGCCACGGCGGGAGTTGATGTCGCCGATGACCTCACCCATGTAGTCCTCGGGCGTGGTGACCTCGACGGCCATCATCGGCTCCAGGAGCACGGGCGAAGCCTTGCGCGCGGCCTCCTTGAAGGCCTGCGAACCGGCGATCTTGAACGCGAGCTCGGAGGAGTCGACCTCGTGGTAGCCACCGTCGATGAGCGTGACGCGGACGCCCGTCATCTCGTAGCCGGCCAGGATGCCGAACTGCATGGCCTCCTGCGCACCGGCGTCCACCGAAGGGATGTACTCCTTCGGGATGCGGCCACCGGTCACCTTGTTCACGAACTCGTACGAGGCGTCGCCGCCCTCGATCGGCTCGATCGCGATCTGCACCTTGGCGAACTGACCGGTACCACCGGTCTGCTT
Source organism: Streptomyces sp. NPDC059787 (assembly GCF_042732315.1). Classification (NCBI taxonomy): domain Bacteria; kingdom Bacillati; phylum Actinomycetota; class Actinomycetes; order Kitasatosporales; family Streptomycetaceae; genus Streptomyces; species Streptomyces sp. NPDC059787. The sequence goes on along the minus strand of NZ_JBHWHX010000001.1, from coordinate 237,163 downwards.
CTTGTGGGTGTAGTCCACGCGCTCGACGGCCTTGCGGATCGTCTCGCGGTAGGCGACCTGGGGCTTGCCGACGTTGGCCTCGACCTTGAACTCACGGCGCATACGGTCGACCAGCACCTCGAGGTGCAGCTCGCCCATACCACCGATGATGGTCTGGCCCGTCTCCTCGTCCGAGTGGACCTGGAAGGACGGGTCCTCCTCGGCCAGACGCTGGATCGCGACGCCCAGCTTCTCCTGGTCGCCCTTCGACTTGGGCTCGATGGCGACCTGGATGACCGGCGCCGGGAAGTCCATGGACTCCAGGATGACCGGGTTCTTGTCGTCGGACAGCGTCTCACCGGTGGTGGTCTGCTTCAGGCCCATGACGGCGACGATGTCGCCGGCGCCCACCGACTCGATCTCCTCACGCTTGTTGGCGTGCATGCGGTAGATCTTGCCGATGCGCTCCTTCTTGCCCTTGACGGAGTTCAGCACGGCGGTGCCGGACTCCAGGCGGCCCGAGTAGACCCGGACGAAGGTGAGCTTGCCGAGGTGCGGGTCGCTCATGATCTTGAACGCGAGCGCGGCCAGCGGCTCGTCCTCGGACGGCTTGCGCTTGACGACGACCTCGGCGTCCTTGACGTCGTGACCCTCGATGGCCTCGACGTCGAGCGGGGTCGGCAGGTAGCGCACGACCGCGTCGAGCAGGGGCTGGACGCCCTTGTTCTTGAACGCGGTGCCGCAGAACACCGGGGTGACCGTGGTGTCGCTGGACTTGCCGGAGGCGATGGTGATGCGACGGATCGCGGCGTACAGCTGCTCCTCGGTGGGCTCCTGGCCCTCCAGGTACAGCTCCATGATCTCTTCGTCGTTCTCCGCGACGGCCTCGACCAGCTTGCCGCGCCACTCCTCGGCGGCCTCGGTGTGCGTGGCCGGGATGTCGACGACGTCGTACATCTCGCCCTTGGCGGCCTCGGCGGACCACACGAGCGCCTTCATGCGGACCAGGTCCACGACGCCCTGGAAGTCGGCCTCGGCACCGATCGGGAGCTGCATGACGAGCGGCTGGGCGCCCAGACGGTCCGAGATCATGTCCACGCAGCGGTGGAACTCGGCGCCGGTACGGTCCAGCTTGTTGACGAAGCAGATGCGCGGGACGCCGTAACGGTCGGCCTGACGCCACACCGTCTCGGACTGCGGCTCGACACCGGCGACACCGTCGAACACGGTCACGGCACCGTCGAGCACACGCAGGGAGCGCTCCACCTCGACGGTGAAGTCGACGTGCCCCGGGGTGTCGATGATGTTGATCGTGTAGTCGTTGTCCTCGAGCGGCCAGTGACAGGTGGTGGCAGCGGACGTGATCGTGATGCCACGCTCCTGCTCCTGCTCCATCCAGTCCATGGTGGCGGCGCCGTCGTGGACCTCACCGATCTTGTACGACACACCGGTGTAGAACAGGATCCGCTCGGTGGTGGTCGTCTTGCCCGCGTCGATGTGGGCCATGATCCCGATGTTGCGGACCTTGGCCAGGTCAAGTGAAGTGGTAGCCATAAGGCTTCAGTCTTCTCTCGGTCTCGATGTGGGTAGCGACTACCAGCGGTAGTGCGCGAAGGCCTTGTTGGACTCGGCCATCTTGTGCGTGTCCTCGCGCTTCTTCACAGCGGCACCCAGGCCGTTGGAGGCGTCGAGAAGCTCGTTGAGCAGACGCTCGGTCATGGTCTTCTCGCGACGGGCGCGGGAGTAACCGACCAGCCAGCGCAGCGCGAGCGTGTTGGCGCGACCGGGCTTGACCTCGATCGGAACCTGGTACGTCGCACCACCGACACGGCGGGACTTGACCTCGAGGGTCGGCTTGATGTTCTCCAGCGCGCGCTTCAGCGTGATGATCGGGTCGTTGCCCGTCTTCTCACGCAGACCCTCCATGGCGCCGTAGACGATGCGCTCGGCGGTGGAGCGCTTGCCGTTGAGCAGCACCTTGTTGATCAGGGAGGTCACCAGAGGAGAACCGTAGACCGGGTCGATGATGACCGGGCGCTTCGGGGCGGGGCCCTTACGAGGCATTCTTACTTCTCCTTCTTGGCGCCGTAGCGGCTGCGGGCCTGCTTGCGGTTCTTCACACCCTGGGTGTCAAGCGAACCGCGGATGATCTTGTAGCGAACACCCGGCAGGTCCTTCACACGGCCGCCGCGCACGAGCACGATGGAGTGCTCCTGCAGGTTGTGCCCCTCACCCGGAATGTAAGCGGTGACCTCGATCCCGCTGGTCAGACGCACACGCGCGACCTTACGCAGGGCCGAGTTCGGCTTCTTCGGGGTGGTCGTGAACACACGCGTGCAGACGCCACGACGCTGGGGCGAACCCTCGAGTGCGGGCGTCTTGTTCTTCTCGACCTTGTCCTGCCGGCCCTTCCGGACCAGCTGCTGGATCGTAGGCACTACTTCTCCGGTTTCTGTGTGCCGAATGGTGAAGCTAACCTGGAACGTCGCCGACCCACGCGGTCGGGTGTGTCGGATCCTGCGGACTTCCGCCGCAAGGCGGAAAGAACGCGTGGATCGCGGTGGCCGTTCATCGGCCCCCGGTGCGGTGTGATGGCACGCACGAAGGCCAGGGCACACCCCAGGCACAAGGTCTGAGCGTACCTATCGCATTCGCTGCGGTCAAAACAAATGGGCCCGGCCCGCGCCGCCGGGCGGAACACGCCGGTCTTCGATTGTCAACCGGAGGCCAGCGCGAGCGCGAACGACAGGAGCATCAGGACCACCCACGCCCCGTTCGCCAGCCAGCCGAGCGCCAGACCGGTCAGCGCCAGTCCGTCGCCCTCCTCCCCCGTGCGCGTGATCTCGGCCCGCGCCATGTGCCCCAGGATCACCGCCGGGATGCCGGTGAACCCGAAGGTGACCAGACAGAGCCCGCCGCAGACGGCGGAGGCGACCGCCTTGCCGTTCACCCGCGCCCGGGACACCGGCCGGAACACCGCCGGCACGACGGGCGCCGCATGCGGTACGGGCCCCTGCGGCAGGTCGGCCACCAGCAGCGCCAGCTCCCCCACCGTACGGGCGGCGTACGCCCGCGCGACCCTCCGGTCGAACTCGGGCTTCTCCAGCCGCCCCTCCCCGTACCCGGCTCTGAGGACGTCCACGGTCCGCTCCCGGTCGGCGTGCGAGGCCAGCATCGACGGGGCGGCCTGCCCGCCCCACGGCTGCGGCACACCGGGCCCCTGCTGCCAGGGCTGTCCCTGCGGATACGGCGAATACGACACCGAGCACCATCTCCCCCGTCACACCGGGTCCCTCCATGATGCACTCGGACGGCCGTTCCGGCACGGGTTCGGCACACGACGCCGAGGGGCGGCCACCCCGTACGGAGTGACCGCCCCTCAGTGCTTCAGACGTACGCCTTACTGGTTGTACGGACCGTAGTCGTAGTCCTCCAGCGGAACGGCCTGGCCGGAGCCCGTGCCGAACGGCGAGTAGTCGATGTCGTCGTAGCCGACGGCCGAGTACATCGCGGCCTTGGCCTCCTCGGTCGGCTCGACCCGGATGTTGCGGTAGCGGGACAGACCCGTACCGGCCGGGATGAGCTTACCGATGATGACGTTCTCCTTGAGGCCGATGAGGCTGTCGGACTTGGCGTTGATCGCCGCGTCCGTCAGGACTCGGGTCGTCTCCTGGAAGGAGGCGGCCGACAGCCAGGACTCCGTCGCCAGCGAGGCCTTGGTGATACCCATCAGCTGCGGACGACCGGAGGCCGGGTGACCGCCCTCCTGGACCACACGACGGTTCTCGGTCTCGAACTTGGAGCGCTCGACCAGCTCGCCGGGCAGCAGCTCGGCGTCGCCCGACTCGATGATCGTCACACGGCGCAGCATCTGCCGGATGATGATCTCGATGTGCTTGTCGTGGATCGACACACCCTGCGAGTTGTAGACCTTCTGGACCTCGCCGACCAGGTGGACCTGGACGGCACGCTGACCCAGGATGCGCAGCACGTCGTGCGGGTTGGTGGCACCCACGGTGAGCTGCTGGCCCACCTCGACGTGGTCGCCCTCGCCGACCAGGACCTTGGCGCGCTTCGAGATCGGGAACGCCGTCTCGTCGCTGCCGTCGTCCGGGGTGACGACGAGCTTCTTGGTCTTCTCGGTCTCCTCGATCCGCACGCGGCCGGAGGCCTCGGAGATCGGGGCGACACCCTTCGGCGTACGGGCCTCGAAGAGCTCGACGACACGGGGCAGACCCTGGGTGATGTCGTCACCGGCCACACCACCGGTGTGGAAGGTACGCATCGTCAGCTGGGTACCGGGCTCACCGATGGACTGGGCGGCGATGATGCCGACCGCCTCACCGATGTCGACCAGCTTGCCGGTGGCCAGCGAACGGCCGTAGCACATCGCGCAGGTGCCGACGGCGGACTCGCAGGTCAGGACCGAGCGGGTCTTGACCTCCTCGACGCCGCGGGAGACGAGCTCCTCGATGAGGACGTCGCCCAGGTCGGTGCCGGCCGGGGCCAGCACCTGTCCGTCGACCACGATGTCCTCGGCGAGGCAGCGCGCGTACACGGAGGTCTCGACGTCGCCCTCCTTGCGGAGCACGCCCGTCTCGTCCCGGCTCGCGATCTTGAGGCGCAGACCGCGGTCGGTGCCGCAGTCCTCCTCGCGGATGATGACGTCCTGGGAGACGTCGACCAGACGACGGGTGAGGTAACCCGAGTCGGCGGTACGCAGAGCGGTGTCCGCCAGACCCTTACGGGCACCGTGCGTGGAGATGAAGTACTCCAGCACGGACAGGCCCTCACGGAACGACGCCTTGATCGGACGCGGGATCGTCTCGTTCTTCGCGTTCGACACCAGACCACGCATACCGGCGATCTGACGCATCTGCATCATGTTGCCTCGTGCGCCCGAGTTCACCATCATGAAGATCGGGTTGGTCTTCGGGAAGTTGTCGTTCATCGCCTCGGCGACCTCGTTGGTCGCCTTGGTCCAGATGTTGATGAGCTCCTGCGTGCGCTCGTCCTTGGTGATCAGACCGCGCTCGTACTGCTTCTGGACCTTCTCGTCCTGCGCCTCGTAACCGCGGACGATCTCCTTCTTCGCCTCGGGAACGACGACGTCGGAGATGGCGACGGTGACACCCGAGCGGGTGGCCCAGAAGAAGCCGGACGCCTTCAGGTTGTCGAGCGTCGCCGCCACGATGACCTTCGGGTAGCGCTCGGCGAGGTCGTTGACGATCTCGGAGAGCTGCTTCTTGCCGACCTCGTAGTCGACGAACGGGTAGTCCTCGGGCAGCAGCTCGTTGAAGAGCGCGCGGCCCAGGGTGGTGTTCAGCCGGAAGCTGTCACCCTGCTGCCACTCCGGCTCGCCCTCCTCGCGCGCCGGCGGGGTCCAGCCGCGCGGCGGGATGGTGCCGACCGGGAAGCGGACGTCGATCCTCGACTGGAGCGACAGCTCGCCCGCGTCGAAGGCCATGATCGCCTCCGCGACCGAGGCGAAGGAACGGCCCTCGCCCTTGAGGTCGCGCATCTCGCCGTCGGTGGTGAGGAAGAACAGACCGAGGACCATGTCCTGGGTCGGCATCGTCACCGGACGGCCGTCGGCCGGCTTGAGGATGTTGTTCGAGGACAGCATCAGGATGCGGGCCTCGGCCTGCGCCTCCGCGGACAGCGGCAGGTGCACGGCCATCTGGTCACCGTCGAAGTCCGCGTTGAACGCGGTGCAGACGAGCGGGTGGATCTGGATGGCCTTGCCCTCGACCAGCTGCGGCTCGAAGGCCTGGATGCCGAGGCGGTGCAGGGTGGGCGCACGGTTCAGCAGGACCGGGTGCTCCGCGATGACCTCTTCGAGCACGTCGTACACGACCGTGCGGCCGCGCTCGACCATGCGCTTGGCCGACTTGATGTTCTGCGCGTGGTTCAGGTCGACCAGGCGCTTCATCACGAACGGCTTGAAGAGCTCCAGCGCCATGGCCTTCGGCAGACCGCACTGGTGCAGCTTCAGCTGCGGGCCGACGACGATCACGGAACGCGCCGAGTAGTCGACTCGCTTGCCGAGCAGGTTCTGACGGAAGCGGCCCTGCTTGCCCTTGAGCATGTCGGACAGCGACTTCAGCGGACGGTTGCCGGGGCCCGTCACCGGGCGGCCACGACGGCCGTTGTCGAAGAGCGCGTCGACGGCCTCCTGGAGCATGCGCTTCTCGTTGTTCACGATGATCTCGGGCGCGCCGAGGTCGAGAAGCCGCTTCAGGCGGTTGTTGCGGTTGATGACACGGCGGTACAGGTCGTTCAGGTCGGAGGTCGCGAAGCGGCCACCGTCGAGCTGCACCATCGGACGCAGGTCCGGCGGGATGACCGGCACGCAGTCGAGCACCATGCCCTTGGGGCTGTTGGACGTCTGCAGGAACGCGGAGACGACCTTCAGCCGCTTGAGCGCACGGGTCTTCTTCTGGCCCTTGCCGGTGCGGATGATCTCGCGGAGACGCTCGGCCTCCTCCTCGAGGTCGAAGGACTCCAGGCGCTTCTGCAGCGCCGCGGCACCCATCGAGCCGTCGAAGTACGTGCCGAAGCGGTCACGCAGCTCGCGGTAGAGCAGCTCGTCGCCCTCGAGGTCCTGGACCTTGAGGTTCTTGAACCGGGTCCACACCTCGTCGAGGCGGTCGATCTCGCGCTGCGCGCGGTCGCGCAGCTGCTTCATCTCGCGCTCGGCGCCCTCGCGCACCTTGCGGCGCACGTCGGCCTTGGCGCCCTCGGCCTCCAGCTCGGCCAGGTCGGTCTCGAGCTTCTTGGCGCGGGCCTCCAGGTCGGCGTCGCGGCGGTTCTCGACCTGCTGGCGCTCGACGGAGACGTGGGCCTCCAGCGAGGGCAGGTCGCGGGTGCGGCGCTCCTCGTCGACGTACGTGATCATGTACGCCGCGAAGTAGATGACCTTCTCCAGGTCCTTCGGGGCGAGGTCGAGCAGGTAGCCGAGGCGCGACGGAACGCCCTTGAAGTACCAGATGTGCGTGACGGGCGCGGCCAGCTCGATGTGGCCCATCCGCTCGCGGCGCACCTTGGCGCGCGTGACCTCGACGCCACAGCGCTCACAGATGATGCCCTTGAAGCGGACGCGCTTGTACTTGCCGCAGTAGCACTCCCAGTCCCGGGTCGGACCGAAGATCTTCTCGCAGAAGAGTCCGTCCTTCTCGGGCTTGAGGGTGCGGTAGTTGATGGTCTCGGGCTTCTTGACCTCGCCGTGGCTCCACTGACGGATGTCGTCAGCGGTGGCCAGGCCGATCCGGAGCTCGTCGAAGAAGTTGACGTCGAGCACTATGCGTCAATCCCTCTCAGGGTCGTGAGTCTTGGGGTCTGATACGGGGGTCCTGGGGCGGGGGGGCGGGAACGGGGGGGCGCCCCCCCAAACCCCCAAACAAAAAGAGACCGAGAAGCAGGGGACCGCGCGCGAGGGACGGCCGGCGAACCCCCACCCCCCCA